>JACOUI010000103.1 GCA_016177915.1 Planctomycetia bacterium | reverse complement strand
TGGCGGACGACGGCTACCGTGGATTTGGCCATCGGTCGTTCCCATGCGGCGTTAACTACCCGCGTCCAAACTCGGACATGTCCGAGAATCGTTCACGCCTGCGGTGCGCCCGCCTTCCCATTCCCGTTGACCGGCGCCTTCACGAACTTCCCGCGCTTTCGCAGCCTCTCCTTCGGCTCGTACCTCGCCTCCTGCACGCGCTTCACGAACGCCAGGAACTCGGCGTAGCTCATGTAGTCCGGCAGCTTGTACCCGTCTGGAATTCGGAACGGTCCCTGGATCGCCATCGCGGTCCGCGCTTCTTCCTTCGTCTTCACCAGGACCTTGATCAGGGGCGGCGGGCGCGTGGGACCTGTCGCCAGCTCCAACCGTGCGAGTCGCTTCCGCAGGTCCCCTCGCATGGTCCCCTCACGCCACGGCGCGTAGTTGGTTCGCCAGCCGTTCCTCCAGCGCCGCCATGCGCTCTTCGAGTTCCACGGTCTCGCGCAGCTTGGCGCCCATCTCCAGGATCGCCCGTGCAGCGCCGAGCCGGACGCTTTCGGCTTGCGCGTGACCTTGCAGCTCCACGAGCGTCCGCACGGCGTCCAACTGCGCGGCGGTGATCATCGCGACCCCGCGCTGGAGGATTTCCGTCTTCAGTTTCCTCAGTCGCCGCTGGAATTCGGGGTCGTCGAGCCGCCGGTAGACCGTGCGCTCGCACACGCCCGCCTTCCGCGCCGCGTTCTCGGCCGACGCTCCGCACGCCAGCGAGAGGAGCAACTGTTCATCGGCGTTCTGTCTGCCTTTACCGGCCATGTGCCGACCTCCTCGTGAGCCTCTTCAGCATCCTACGCATCCCGTCCAGCGCCGACTCGGCGACCAACAAGTACGGCGACTTCATCGGACGCCCGTCCGGGTCCAGGACCACGGTGCCGTGGCGCACCACGTTCTTCGTGGCCGCGACGAAGCGCGCGTAGCAGACGCAGTACCCCGCCAACGCCTGCGCGTCCCCCTCGACGAGCGCTCCCACCCGTTCCCATTCCTTCCGCGCCCGTGCGCCCAGGTGCGCGGGTGCTTGTGGAATCGTCCGCACTTCGCGGATTCGCATGGTTTTAGGCTCCCCTAAAAACCCCCGGAAATCCCGGTAATTCCGGTCGGAATTGAGTTGATGCGTTTTGCCCCGCATGGCTCATGTGTGGTCGTGCGTAGAACGCAATCCCAAACACGAACCAGGAGCCGAACGATGAACGCCGACGACCGCGACTTCGAGAACAACCTGATGGTGCGGAAGGCCGAGAGCGACTTCCGCGACAAGGCCGAGAGCCTGAAGAAGGACTGCGAGTACCTCATCCGCAAGCTGACGCACACCATCCAGAACTGCGACCTCGCGCTGGAAGGCAAGCCGTGGGCCATCAGCTCGCTGGGCGAGGTCCAGGGCGCGGGATTGGACATCGACCGAGCCTGCGCCGAGCTGCGACTGCTGTCCGACATGATCGGGCTGGCCAAGCGGGCGACGAAGCGCCAGTAGCACGAACCACCCAACCCCAACGAGGAGCACTTTCCCATGATGCCGAAGATCGACCTGGCCCGAGGCGAGTTCACCGACGACGAGCTGGCGATCGCCCAGCGGATTCTGCACGACGGCGCGCTGCGCCACACCAAGCCCAAGGTGTCCTTCGTGGACGCCGGACGGGACGGGTACGGACGCGCGCGGCGCGAGCCGACCCTCGACACGGGCAGCGCCGCCTACGTCTGGAGGATGGTCGCCTTCCAGGTCTCCCCGGTAGGGCACCACCAGTGCCTGCCCGTGATGGCGCAGTGCGACCTGCCGGGGACCTACGAGGAGCGGCAGGTCCTGGCCAAGAAGCTCGACGACCTGGCCGACCGCATCGCCAACTGCCTGCCCAAGGCAGCGCACTACGGGACGCTCAACTGGGGACGGGTCCTGGGGAAATGGTAAAGCCGAAACGCCCAGGCGGGCGTCGCGGCGGGTGGTTCCCGTCGCCTGACGATGGCAGCCAACCAACCCCCAAGGAGACGAACGATGTGCAAGACGAATGAACGCAAGAGCCGCACGACCAACGACCCCTTCGCCCGGTTCCGCCTGGACGGCTTCGTGCGCTGGTCCGAGTTGAGCGAGGAGGCAAAACACCGGCTGCTGACCGACGGCCATCCGAGCAATTGTCCCACCGAGGAGCACATTGCGGCCGACGAGTGCCGCTACCGGCCCGACGGGTCGGGCTGGATTGCCGGGTTCGCATTCTGAGCCGAAACGCCCGCCAGGGCGTCGTCCGCGGGTGGTTCCGCGGGCCTGATGATGGCAGCCTACCCATCGAGAATCGAAGCGAGGAGTTGAACCATGTCGAAGTCCAAGAAGAGCAAGGCCCCGAAGGCGACCGCCGAGAAGAAGGACGCGAAGCCCAAGGCCGAACCGAAGGCCAAGAAGCCCAAGAAGGTCAGCGCCCTGGACGCGGCGGTGCAGGTCCTGGCGACGGCCACGGAACCGATGGGTTGCAAGGCGCTGGTCGAGGCGATGGCTGAGAAGGGGCTCTGGAAGTCGCCTGGGGGTAAGACGCCCCACGCGACCCTGTACGCCGCGATCACGCGCGAGATCAGCACCAAGGGGAAGGACGCCCGGTTCAAGAAGACCGAGCGCGGCAAGTTCGCGGCCGCCTAGCGCCGCTCTACGCAACAACGTTCCCCACGAGGCCCGCACGCGGGCCTCTTTCTCGTTGGACGGCGTGGGGGCCAAGGGTTCCGCCCGGACGCGCCTGTGGGCCAACGTCGCGTTCACGGCGCTACCTCCGCGGCGGCGATCCGTTCCGCCTTCTTGCCGGTGAACTTCTCAAACCTCTGGACGATGACGTCGCAATACAGCGCGTCGAGTTCCATCAAGAACGCCTTCCGCCCCGTCTGTTCGGCGGCGATGAGCGTGCTCCCCGAGCCCCCGAACAGGTCGAGGACGTTTTCGCCTGGGCGCGACGAGTAGAGCATCGCGCGAGCGGCAAGCTCCACAGGCTTTTCCGTTAAATGGATCATCGACTGCGGGTTCACTTTCTTGATGGACCACACGTCCACGGCGTTGCTCGGCCCGAAAAACTGGTGCGCGGCGCCTTCGCGCCAAGAATAAAAACACCACTCATGATTACCCATGAAGTCCTTGCGGGTGAGCACGGGATGCTCTTTGACCCAGATGATCGCCTGGCTGAAGTAAAGCCCGTGCGCCTTCAGCACCGGCGGGTAGTTCGCGCAGTTCGCGTACCCGCCCCAGCAGTAGAGAGCGCGTCCTGGCTGAAGTACGCGAGAGATGTTCCCGAACCAAGCGTGGAGAAGCTGGTCGAACGCCTCATCGCTCACGAAATCGTTCGCCAGCGGCCGGTCCTTCGCCCGCAGCTTCCGATGCGTGGCTTTGGACTTCCCAGGGTGCCGTGTGAGGTCGAGCTTCTGGTGGTGCGTGATCTTCGTCTTGCCGCGGGCGACATCGAACGACGCGTTCCCTTGTCCCCGCCGCAGCTTCCTCGCGGCGGGGTCGTTCGTGAAGGATGACAGCCCCGCCGCGATGGCGTTGTTCGAGCGCGGCTCGACCTTGACGTTGTACGGCGGGTCCGTGTTCACCAGGTGAACGACGGCGCCGTCGAGCAGCGCGTCCACCTCTTCGGGCTTGCCGGCGTCGCCGCACAAAAGTTTGTGTTCCCCGAGCACCCACAGGTCCCCCGGCTGCGTGGTCGCCTCGTCCGGCGGCTCGGGCACGTCGTCGGGGTCGCAGAGCCCCTCTTGCAGGCCGTCGAGGATCTTCGTCAGCTCGTCCGGGTCGAAGCCGAGCAGGTTCAGGTCGAAGTCCATCGCCTGGAGGTCGGACAGCTCCAGCGGCAGCAGCTCGAAGTCCCACGCGGCGATGCTCGCGGTTTGGTTGTCCGCGATGCGGTACGCTTTCGCCTGCGCCGGCGTCAAGTCCTTGGCGACGTGGACGGGGACCTTCTCCAGCCCGAGCTTGATCGCCGCCTTGTACCTCGTGTGCCCGACGACGATCATGCCGTCCTTGTCCACGACAATCGGCTGCTGCCAGCCAAACTCCTTGATGCTCGCCAAGACGGCGTCCACGGCGCCGTCGTTGACGCGCGGGTTCTTGTCGTAGGGAGTGATCTCGGAGAGCTTCCGCATCTCGATCTTCATAGGAGCGCACCTCGACACCTTGGGTGTCTTCTGGGTGGCTCCGAGACGCGGAGCGCGGTCCTGGGAACCAGGACGGCGGGCAGGCGGCCAGAGGGTCCGGGCTGCCGCTGGACGGAGATTAGCGGTTCATTCTACTGGGCGGGTCAGGGTTAGTCACGTCCCGCGTGCTTCTTTGGACCGAAATCCCGCTCGCCGAGGAAACCGACAGTCCGGTTGCGTCGATGCTGGACAGCGGCCGGAGGCGTCGCTACGAATGAGGGAAGTCCAAGGTCCCAAACGAGCGTCAGCACAACTGGTTAGTACCGTGACCATCGACTTCCACTGTCCGGTTTGCAAACGAAAACTGAAAGCAAAAGAGAGCATCGCAGGAGAACTACGACACTGTCCGGGTCCGGGATGCGGAGCGCTAGTAAGAGTACCGGTTGTTCGGCAGTCAGCTCCAGGCGTACCCAACGTCTCTCCCACCGCGTCCACGGCTGCGCCAGTCGGCCAACAGCTCAGTCCTGCTCTGCCAGCATCACTCTGGCGCGAGCTTCCGTGCGTCGGCTTGGGGCTACTGCTGGTTCTCGGGGTGATCATTGTGATCAAACGGGACCTCTTCGCACATTTGAGATTCGACGCAACCAGAGAAGGCCTCTTTAGCCTGGAGTTGGTCGCGGTCGTGGTTCTTCTGGGTGCGTTTCTCCTCGGCGAAGTGTTCAAGGGAGTTGATTGGATGCGCGGGAGACGGCCACATCCAGGAATCTCGATGCGGGACATGTTGTGCATCTTTCTGACCGTTGTCGCGTCGTTGTTAATCTACGCCCTCTTCGCACGGATCATGGATCTGCCCTCCGTTGGCGAGCTGCCGCCGAGCGGCCAAATACCCAGGCATTGACGGCCGCGTCAGGTCTTGGCAAGCATCGCAACGACGAGAATTGCCTCAAACAAGAGCACAAACCCCGCCGTGTAGATGCAGACCTTCGTTAGCGCACCTCGCCTGGAATCTTGTGCCTCGCGCAGCAGCAACGTGCCGGCCTGAAGCCCAACGAGAACCGCGAGGATGGGCCAAATGGTTGCCATCGGAAAACCGGCCACGAGGGACATCAGCGTTACAGCGCCAGCCGTCAGGAGCAACATCAACGCTGCGCCCCCGGGCGACAACTGCTTTTCTAGCCAGTAGAGAAAACTCTGCCGGGGGGACGCGGAGAAGGGTTGACGTCGCAGATAACTCCCAAGATCGTCGGCCAGCGCACTCGCGCTTGCGTATCGCTCGCTCGGATTGTACGACAGGCACTTGTGCACAATAGCCTCGAGTGCCCGGGAAACGCGCGGCACCCGGCGCCGAAGGGGCTCGAATCGCTTTTTAGCGCCTAAGACTTCGTCAAGCGTCATGCCGGAAGTGATGCTCACCGGGAAGGCACTACTCAGGGCGTGAAAGAGCATTACGCCGAGCGAATACACGTCACTGCGCTCGTCGACGGTTTCACCAAGTAGTTGCTCCGGGCTTGCGTAACTCAGCGTGCCGGCGCGATCAGCTCGGTCCTTCGTATCCGCATCCAGGAACCGTGCCAGACCAAAGTCGAGAACTTTCGGCCTTCCGTCGCTCGTGAGAAGGACATTCGAGGGCTTGAGGTCCCGATGCACGATCCGCAAGTAGTGGGCAACAGCTACGGACTCGGCGCAGAGCTTAAACGCTTCGACAATCTGCGATTCCGAGTAGTTCGAGGCAAGTGACAATTTGTCGAAGCGGACGCCCTCGACAAGTTCCATTACGACGAAAGGGCGACCGTCTTGGAGATGACCTGAGTCGTAAATCGACACGATTCCGGGGTGGTTCAGTCGGGCCAGAATATGGCACTCATGCTGCATCGCGCGTGCCTTCGTAGAATCATGAACCGGCAACACCTTGACGGCGACGGCCCGTCGAAGCTGCCGGTCGAAGGCATGGAATACGAGACCCATTCCGCCTTCACCCAGGATGCGGATCAGCTGATATCGCAAAGGAAGCCCAACGTACTCCTCTCTGCCGGCATCGATCGCGGGGGAGGGGTCCGCGAGTTCCAATTCGTCGGTGACCGCAACTACGGAATCAGATTCATCGCACTCGTAGTTCGCCGGTGCTGCTCCCTCGTCCAGGATGCTGGAAAGCTGGTCCACAGCCACCTGGCTTAAATCGCTGGTCGACGAAGCAGTCTCTAAGAGTGAGCTACCGATGGGTGTGCCGCGGAGAAGCCGCTCGGCAAACGTATCTGTGATGATGCCTTCTTCCACCGCTTTGCGTAGTTTGGCAAAGTGGGAGAATTGAATCTGAAGCTGGCTATGCTCGGGATCACGTTGACAGGCATCTCGAACCACGTCAGGTTGGCCGGGAAAGCGTGCAAGGTAATCCGAAACGTCCGGCGTCTTGTCGCTCCTTCGACGATAGTCGCGATCCACGAGGATCAACTCGCGCAACAGAGCTCCACGGATGCCAGGCGCCGCCGATTCGAGGAAGTCCTCCATTCGCGGCCGAAGACCACGCTTCCATGCGTTTTCGAAGCTATCGCAGATGGCGTCAACTTCAATCGCGCGGTTCACGGCGAATCTCCTAACGACAACCAGATGGAGCGAATCAGATCGAGTTTCCGCTCAATTGTTCGTTCCGAGAGGTCAAACATCGCGGCAACTTCCTTACTGCTGTATCCTTGGAGCTTAGCTATCGCAAGATTCTTGAGGAGCTCACCCGGAAGCCGTGCGAAGAACTCCTCAAACTCCACAAGTGTTTTGTCAGCAGCATCGACGTCGGCAACCTCGTCGAGCGGTTGACGCATCGAATGCAGGTCCGCAAGACTTGACTCGCGAACGGTCCGTCGCACATCTCTCTTGGACGCCGACTCGTGACGCCGCGCATCGATTAGCTTTCGCATGGCAACATGAACCAAAAACGACCAAAGACTATTCCGATCGGCAATCCCTGCGAAGTGCCCGGACCGCAAGCCGACGAACACGCTGCGGAGAGCACTCAGTGCGATGTCCTCCTCGTCATGCACCATACGAGGCCGCTTTCTCAGTTCCCGACGAGCAACCTGGCAAAGCCTCTCGAAGTACTGCTGCCACAGCCGCGATGCTGCGTCGTCGCCACCCACTTGCAGGTCGCGGACTAGCCTCGTGACGCTGCCTTCGTCGGGACTCGCCGGATTTCCCTGATCGAGATCACGTTCTTTCGGGTCTCGCACATTGCTCACAGTGTCAGTCTCCTGAGCGCTTCGTGCCTATTGGAATATGCGCGAAACATGGTAATTAGCCGACAACGGCTTTTTGGAACACCCCGAACGGACATCGACTTCTCACCTCGGGTTCTCGCACAAGTCTCATTGGACAAAGCACTTGCGTTCGCATGTCGTGATTTTTGTGGGCGGGCTCGGTCTGACCTCTTATTCGGCCGCCTGCCCCCCTGGCGCTCAGCGCCCCTGCTCGATCCTGTGTCGATCAAAGGCTTCACTCACCGCCGGTGCCGCTTCCGCCTTCGGGCGCGTTCGACCGCGCGGAACGTTGCCCCTGCCGGCGCTGTGACCCGAATCCTGGCTCGCCGCGCCTTCACGCCGACGACGGTCAACCAGACCTTCGTGCCGGCGATCTCGACGATCTGCCCTTCGCCCACGGCGTACCAGGCCAGGTTCTCGGTTACCTGGGGCAGTTTGGACGCGAGGGGCGGCACATGCTGTTCGTGGTCGGTTTGGGCAGGTTGGTCGTTCATGGGGTCACTCTGTTGGGCTTGCCGAAATCTTCCGCGACGCTAACGCACGGGTGGGCCACGGGGCGGGCCAGTTGACGGCGGCGACGCACGGGCGCCGCTTCCCAAAAGGACGCGCCTGGGGCGAACGTGGGCGACGTCGTCGAATCACCCGTACTCCTCGTGAACCTGGGGACGCCGCCGCAGCTCGCTCATTCGTCGCGAGGCCTCGTCCTCGTCGGCAAGCGAGATCTTCGACCAGTCCCGCTTCGCCGTGAGTGCGGCGAAGAATGCATACGGATGGTCTCCGAGGCGGAGCGCCCGGCACGCGACCGCCAGCACATGCAGCCGATCCGCTTCCGAACCAAACCCGTGCGTGTCGGCCCAGCGGAGGACAGCCTTTGTGTCGGTCAGGAAATCAGCGCCGCGCACTCTGGCCTCCGGCTTCCTTGGCGAACCGCCGCCGCAGGGCGGCGAGCTTGCCCTCTTGCTCTTGCAACCGCTCGGAATAGCCCGACAGGCGCTTTGCCGAACGGTCCTTGTCGTCCCCGTCGAGGTGCAACGAGTCCAGGCAGACCGACGTCAACTCGATCGAGTTCTCAATCATCGACACAGGATTCTCTAAGTCCGTCGCCATTCGATTCTCCTCGTGACCGGTGAGTATTCCCTGCGCGTACGGCTTCCCTGCTGGTTTAAGCCTTCCCGTCTTGGGAGTTCCCTTCTTCCTCCTCCCAAGAGCTGAAAGCTCCCTTCTTCCTCCATCTTCCCCTTTGGCGTTCTCGCAAATGCGACTCACCGAATTCGCCTCGATTACTGACCGACCGCTTTTTGTTTGACCAGTCTGGGACCGGGGCGTTTGCCGTCTCGCGGGATCGACCACCCGCTCCGTTGCCCGGCTCAACTGAATTTGGGATAATTCAGAGCAGTCGTTTGTCGAGGCGAGTCCGGCTGACCGGCGAGGTTTTAAGCCGGCTCGCTTCTTTTACTTGGTGTCCTTTTGGGTTTGCGGCGGGGTAAGGTTCCAAGCAACACAACCGCCGGGTCTTGCGACCGTGCGAAAACACGCTCCTCACTTCCGACACTTCTTGGCACGCGCCCTTCTCTGCCTCCGATTCAGCTTTCTCCGTTTGCGGTTCTTCAGCCGCGCGTAGGCCTCGTCCGCCTCGAGCTGGGCCTGCACGTTCCCGCTCCAGCGAAGCTTGTGGCTCCTGTTCGGTTCTTCTGCGCCGTTGAAAGAGATCCAGTTCATCAGGCCGCCCCACGCCAGTTGCGAATTACGCCTTGCAGCGACTCGCGCTCGGCCTTTTCGACCAGCCGAGTGCGCTTGAGCGCGGCCTTGTTGATATGGCCCGTGATGCAGGCGTCAACCAGCTTCCTCAGTTCGCTCGGAGGAATCGCATCCACTTCGACTGACTCTCCTTTGAAGGTCCTCGCGCGTGTGTCGCTGGCCTTCGTGGGGCGTGTCGGGAGGTTCATCTCGTCGATCTGCTCCTCTGTGACGGCCACAACCTCGAACGTGATGTCGGCGTCCTGTGCCATCTCACGGAGGGACTCCTCGACCTTCCTCGGGATGTCAATGCCGCTCGGGTCGCGGTCGCCGAAGTAATACAGGTAGGTCGGCTTGTCTTGGTCGCTGATGGCGTCGGCGGCGTCGTACAAGAACGACAGCGACGGGTAGCCGCGCGTCACCATCAAGGGCACGTCCCACTGCGACGTGATCTCGTAGACGACGCCGGAAAGGGCGTCCTTTTCCAGCCAGATCTCGACGTAGGTGTCCTGGTCGCCCCAGATGGCGCGGCGGTATGTCTGCTGCGTGTAGTTGAGCATCGACTCCATGCTCGACCACGTCCTTGGCTTCCGCATCCACCGCGTGTTGTCGGCGATCCAGCGAAACGGAATGCGTCCTTCGCGCCGCATCTCCCCGAGCAGCCGAATGACGGTTTGTTTGTACTCCGTTTCGGTCTTGCCGATGACGGCCTGGGAAACCAGCCGGTAGAAGACCTGCCGGCACGTCATCGGCTGTTCGCTGTCGAGCAGCTCTTCGATCGCATCTTTGATGCGGTCGATTTCGACGCGGCTGCGGCGCTTTGTAGACCTAGACCTACTCATCGGCGGCCTCCTCCGGATCGCGCAGGAGACCTGCCTTGCGGAGGCGACGCTCGACCGTTTCCGATCGGCCGCTGCGGGTCCGGTCATCATCGACTGACGATGCGAGCGCCGCGGCCGTCTGAGCCTCAAAAAAACGGGCCAGGGCGGCCGGTGTGCTGCACCACGTAGCCCCGACGCGCACCGCCTCAAGCCGCACGCGGCCGTTTCCGGCCTTGACGCCCTTGAGAATCCATCGCCACTGCGTCGGCGGCGAGATGTTCTTCCCGAGCCGCTGGCGCACGAGTTGGCGGACGGGCGTGAGCGTATCACGTTCGAGGTCAATCGCGGCGGTCATGCAAATCCCTCTTGAGCGCTGTAGCAGGCTGAAAACTGCCGAACAGTCTCGAAGGTAGTGCTGCCGCCGAAAAAATCCCGCGATCGGCTGACGGACATTGTTGACGTGCGCGCAAACGTCAGGCGCGACGCCGAGAAAGGCCACGAATTGCCGGCGTTTTCTGCGAACGCTGCGCCTGACGAAATTTCTCGTCGCGCGCCCCGGCCGTCAGGCGCCGCAGGCGAGCAACGGTTCGATTCCGGGCGGGGCCCGTCTATCCCACCTCGCCCATCACCCGGGCAGCCAAGCTCATGTCGCGCTCAGCGTAGATCTGCGTCACGGATGCCTCGGTGTGTCCGAGCGTCACCTGAGCGGCCTCCAGACCGAACCGTCTCCTGATCTCTGTCGCCGCCGTGTGCCGCAGTTGATGGGGATGCCAGGACACGAGACGCAGTGCCGCGTTGTACTCCTTCAATGTCTGGTGGTATTCCTTCATAGCATTTGCATCGTTCGTGTCTTTCGGCCTGTTGGGTCGGATCAGCCCCGCGGCGTCGGCGCAGGCGCTTCGGATCGCGCGGCGGTAGGAAGCGACCGTAAATCGAGCGCGGGGCGGGCGCTTTGGATTAGGCGTGTGGACCTTGCCCGGCCGATTGCCCTGGTTCAGCGGCGTCTTACGTTTGGCGTGGCGTGCCTCGCGTGCTTGCTTGGCTGACTCCGCTGCCGAGAAGCAGTACGTGTCCGCCGCCCGCAGCAGGTACGGTGCCAAAATCGCCTGGGCCTTCGGGCCGACTGCGATCCGACGCTCGCGACCGTGATGCTGCGTCTTGTGGCTCTCCGGCGTGTACCACCAGACGTCGCCGCTGCGCTCCACATCGCGCGGCCGAACAATGCACACCTCGCCGGGGCGACAGCCCGTCAACCGCTGGAAATGGACCATCGCCTTCACCACGGCCGTCACATGTTCAAGCGTCTCCTCCACAAGCGCGTCACTGACGGGCCGAACAGGCTCCGACTCCCCAGCCTCCGAGCGGCCACGCCGAAGGCCGCTGACCGTCGCCAGAGCCTGGTGAATCGCAACCGGGACACACTCCTGTGCCACACCCCAGCGGAACATTCGCCGGATGCGGTCGATGTGGCGGTTGATCGTCCCGCGCACGAGGCCCGCCTTGATCATCGCTTGCTGCACGTCACGCAGACGCTTCGGCCCGAACTCGCGCACCCGCGTCGTGCCAAACAGTCTGATGGCGAACCGCAGCGCACCGCGGATCGTTGCTGCCTCGTTGGTGGGCGTTCCATCCGGTTTGACGTAGTACGATTCGGCGTGGGCCATGTAGAGCAAGCAAAGCTCGTCCACCGTCAGCTTTGCCCCGGTGCCGTCCTGGCGGGCGAGCCATTCGAGCTTGAGAGCCTCGTACTTCTCGATGCTCTCGGCACTGCCGTGTGGGCCGAACCAGTGGTTGCGACCGTCCAGCTTGATGCGGGCGTGCCCGCTCTTGTGCGGCTTGCGCGGGTACGCGGGAAAGGACTTGGCGGGCATTGCGGCCTCCTCGTGAAAAGCGGGGGTACAACGGGGGTACAAAACCGCGTTTCACGCCGCGCTGCCCGGTTCGAGCAGGTAGCCGCAAGTTGCGACTCGGGCGAAACTTGTCAAAAGTCGGGGCGGGGAGATTCGAACTCCCGACCTTCTGGTCCCAAACCAGACGCGCTAACCAGACTGCGCTACGCCCCGATGCGTTGTCCCTATCGTAGCCCTGCCGCCTCGCCAGGGCAAACCATGTTGGAGCACCGCCTTTAGGCGGCGCATCCGCGACGGGTGCGTTCACAGGCGACAGGCGCCGGCCGGCTTCTCCGCCTGAAGGCGGTACTCCAACGCCGCGGGACTCCAACTCACCCAATCCGGTGCCCCAGCCGCGGCTCAGGACGCGCCAGCTTCGCGCGCAATACGCCCACGGGGCCTTCCAGCCGCGTGCGCTCGTCGCGAAAGTTGCGGACCGCGCGCAGGTGCTCGTCCAGCCCGGCGAAGAGCGGCGCCCCTTTCGCGTCGGACTGCCAACGCTGCGCAAGCTGCTGGATCTCCCCCCACATCCCGCGCCGCAGCCGCGCCGTAAACAGAAAGATCAAGAGCAGACACCACAGCACCAGCCAAAAGCCGGCCTGGAGCAGGAACTCCGTCCCATAGAGCGGCGCCGGTGCCGCCACGCGTCCCAGTTCGGCCGCCAGCCAGGAGTCGTAAAAGAAATTCCGCCCCAGTCGATACAGCACGACGCCGAGCATCGCGCACAGCGCTAGCTCGTAGACCATGCGCGTGACCAAGCCCGTGTGACGCGCCGCGAGCTTGGAAATCACCGCCTGCAACTGGGCCGAGGCCCCGGCGATAAACGTCTCGCCGGCCTGGCCGGCCTGGCTCGCGACGTCCTGCGGGCGCAGCTCGCCCCGCGGCAGCCCCGCCTCGGCGGCGTAGCCGTCGACGATGATCGCGGCCGTCCGCAGCTCGGACTCGTCCCAACTAAACTGAAGCGCCCTCGACCAGGCCGACTCCGCGTTCTGCTTGGTCCGCTTCTGCCGCAGCCGGCGGCCGGTCTCCAGCACGCCCCACAGCGCCACGTGCGCCGTCGTCCGCGCGCGAAACAGCGCCGCGCTGCTGAGCAGCCCCCCGATCCCCTGATAAATCCGCAGCACGAGCGCGAACGGGCTGAATCCGAACCGCGCCGCGGCCGCGGCCACGAGCCGCGCCTCCCAGTGCCGCCTTCCCGCCAGAAGCTCGTCGCGAAGCTGCGTCGCCAGCGCGGCCGCCAGGCGCGAGCGCTGCTCGGCCACGGCCGCCTCCAGCGCCTCGACCTGCGGCAGCCCCGCGTCGATCTTCTGCCCGCACAAGGCGAGCGTCTCGTGCACCAGGTCCAGAAAGTTCGCCCGGCGAATGCGATGGGCCGCGGCGCCCGCCAGTTCGCGCGACAAGAAATCGACGAGCCGACCGAACTGTCCCCGCGGGGTGAGGCCCTCCCGCGCATCGCGCAGGGCCGACAGCGAATCGACGAAGAACATCTCCCCGGGCTCGTAATCGGCTGCCAGCACCGCCCGCCAGTCGTCGCGCACGTCGTCGTCGCTGTCGGCGTGCGTCTGCACGAAGACCAACCGCGCGCCGGTCGCGGCCGCCGCCAGCTCCTGCGACACGCGCGCGCTGCGGTACTTCTGCTGCGTCGAGGTGACGAGCAGCACGTCGCAGTGCGGCACGAGCGCCCGCAGCCGCGCCAGGTTCGTGCCGGCCTCGTCCACCGGCTCCGTCGTGTCCGGGTCGGGGCAGTCGATCAGCACCAGGTCGCGGAGCATCGGCAAATCGCGGCGAATCACGTGCACCGCGGCCGGGTCGATCCCCAGCATCTCCGGCGACAGATCGGGCCGGCAAATGAGGACCGGGCGGTTGGTCGTCGGCCGCTCTCGGCCCGCGAGAGTGACTTCGTCGCCCACGAGCGCGTTGACGAGCGCGCTCTTGCCCGTGCCGGTTCCGCCGAGCGTGGCCACGACGAGCGGGGCTTCCCAGCGCACGCGCAGCGCGCCCGTTCGCTCGAGCAGGCGGCCGGCCAGCGCCTGGCACTGCCGGGCGGCGTTCCAGGGCGGCGCGGAATCGGCCCAGCGGCGGACGTCGGCCAGCAAGGCGTCGACCTCGGCCAGGAGTTCAACGTGGGCAAGTTCGGAATGGGTGCTCATTGGCGCGGCGCAGCGGACGGTCCGCGCTGGCGGTCGAAGTCGGGCTGCTGCGCGCTGGCGGCGGCGTCAATGTCGATCGGCCCGCCCTGGGCAAAGAATTCGATCCAATCCTGTTCCGTCGCGGGATGCGAAGCCGCACGGAGTTGCCGCCAGGCGTCGAAGTCATAGCCCTCCAGGTCGCGAGCGAGCCGTTCGAGTTCTTTCCAATCGCCTTCCGCAGCGGGCGCCGAAGGCTCCTCGACCACGATGATTTGGACGGTCTTTCCGATCAGCGGTTTCAACTCCGGCAGCCGGAGCGTTTCCGATTCGATTTTCTTCTGAATGCGAATCATCTTCGTTCCTCCGCGCTGGAGGCTGACGCAACCCCGCCGGCGGCAGCGCCCTTACCATTCTAGCTGGAATCTCGAAGCCACGGCGAAAATCCACACTCGAGCCGCGAAGTCGCTTCGGCGACGACAGGGCATCCCCTGGGACGGCGAGCGAATTAGCGCGGCCGGGCGGCGGCGCGGAGAGGCTACCGCTCGCGGAACGTGATCCGGCCCTTCGTGAGATCGTAGGGCGAGAGTTCCACCTTCACCTTGTCGCCGGGGACGATCTTGATGAAGTTCTTTCGCATCCGCCCGGCGATGTGGGCAATCACCTCGTGCCCGCCTTCGTTCAGCTTGACCCGGAAGCGCGTGTTGGCCAGCGCCTGGGTCACGACGCCATCGACTTCAATGGTTCCGCCTTCTTTCGCCATACCACCTCAATGTTGGGACCGCCCAGCGCGTTTCGCCGAAACTCCTCGGCCACGACCGGCAAGATTGACTCATTTGATAATACCATTTAGTTCCTTGGTGGGCAAAGGCGCGTCTTCTGCCCGCCCGACGGACTTACGTTTCCAACTCCCCACTCCGCACTCCAAACTCCACGCTCCGAGCTGCTCTCACCACACTCCTTGCATCCGCGCCCCGGTCCTCTACCATGATCCGTTGAACTCCCTCGCCGCCCTCGAAGTTTTTGCAAGGAGTCTGCCTTGAGCCAACAGCAACCCACGCGCCGCGCGTTTCTCGAACGAGTCGCCGCCGGCGCCGGCCTCGGCGCGGCCGCCGCCCTCTTGCCGGGCTGCTCCAGCGACACGGGCACGTCCGGCGCCGGCTCGGCCGCCTCCGGCGAAAAGCCCCTCCGCTGCCTCTTTTCCAATGCCGGTCTCATCAGCACCTGGTGCTCGCTCGGCAAGAAGACGGCCGAGCTCTGGGGAAAGCTCCTCAACGTCGAGGTCGTCTGGGCCGACGGCGAGTTCGACCAGCAGAAGCAGCGCCAGGTCCTGGACATCAAGATCGAAGAGGACTGGGACTTTTGCTGTTTCCAGGCCGTGCAAATCGACACCCTCGAGGAGCCGGTCAAGAAGCTCAAGGCCCGCGGCGTCCCCGTCATCTCGATGGACGTCGACATCGTCGACCGCTCCCGTTGGCGCGAGGTCGGCGTCTGGATGCACGTCACCGCCGACCAGGACTTCATGGGCTACAGCAGCTCGCGCTACATGATGGAAAAGATCGGCGGCAAGGGGAAAGTCATCCACATCGGCGGACTCAGCGCCCACACCGGCGCGCAGGGCCGCAAGCGCGGCTTCGAAAAGGCCCTCCAGGAATTCCCGGAGGTCGAGGTCGTGGGCGGCGGCGTGCGCTGGTGCGATTGGGAGAAGTCCAAGGCGCTCGACGCGTTCACCGCCATCATCAACCAGCACGACACGCCCATCGCCGGCGCGTTTTTCCACAGCGACGACATGTCGCTCGTCTGCGCCGACAAGGTCAAGGACACGATCCACAACAAGATGGTCATCACGGCCGTCGACGGGCAGGCGGAAGGGCTCAAGGGCGTCAAAAGCGGCGCGCTGGGGGCCACCACCGTCAACCCCGTCTGCCTGATTCACATGTGGGCGCTGACGTTCGGGCAGTTCATCGTGCGGAACAACGAGCCGGTCGATTCGTTGCCCTTGGAGGTGATCGCGCCGGGTCCGCTCGTCTCGCGCGAAAGCGGCAATCTCGATGCGATGTTCTTCCTGGCCGACCCGCGGCACTGCCTGGTGTAGGAAGAAGTGGCTGGTGGCTAGTGGCTGGTGTCTAGTGGGGCGTTCCCGATCCCTGCCTCCTGCCTTCCGACTCCTGTCTCCTGGCTCTCTGATGATCCACGTCCTGGCCACGATCGAGATCGCCGCGGGCCAGCGAGACGCCTTCCTGGCCGAGTTCCGCAAGATCGTGCCGCTGGTGGGCGCCGAGCCGGGCTGCCTCGAATACGGGCCGGCGATCGACCTGACGACCAGCATCCCCAACCAGGCCGGCCCGCGGGAAAACGCCGTGACAGTGATCGAAAAATGGGCGAGCGTTTCGGCGCTGGAGAAGCACCTCGTCGCGCCGCACATGGTCGAGTATCGCGGGAAAGTGAAGGGCATGGTGGTTCGAAGCGACCTGCGGATCCTGGAACCGGCGTAGCGCGTAGAATACTGCCGAACCGGAGGCATTTTTCTCCCTCCCCTCTTGCGGGGGAGGGTCGGGGTGGGGGGTAAGGGCGTAAGGAGCGGCCGAAAAACAACTTCCCGAATCGTCGCCTTTCGCTCCGCGAAAGGACGCTCTTTTGGGAGCGAAAGACGACATTTTTTTTCGTTCGACCCTAAGGGCGTAAGGGCGATCCATTCGCAGGGCCAAATGTGAAAACCCTCATCCGCCACGCCCAGGTCGTCTTTCCCGGCGAAATCGCCGCCGTCAACGTGCTCCTCGACGGCGAAAAGATCGCCGCCGTCGATGCCGCCGAGCACGCCCGGGCCGACGCCGTCGTCGACGCCCGCGGACTGCACCTCTTGCCCGGCCTCATCGACGACCAGGTCCATTTCCGCGAGCCGGGCCTGACGCACAAAGAGGACCTGCACACGGGCAGCCGGGCCTGCGCCAAGGGCGGCGTCACCACGTTCCTGGAAATGCCCAACACCGTGCCCCCGGCCATCAACCAGGAGCGCCTCGACGAAAAGCTGCGCCTGGCCGCCGAGAAGTCGCTCGTGAACTACGGCTTCTACATCGGCGCCACACCCACCAACCTCGCCGACCTGAAAACGGCCCGGCGCACGCCGGGCATCAAGATCTTCATCGGCTCCAGCACCGGCGAGCTGCTCGTGGACGACCAGGCCGCGCTCGAACGCATCTTCGCCGAAACGACGCTCCCCATCTGCGCCCATTGCGAGGATGAATCGACGATCAAGAAGAACGCGGCGCTCTACGGCCGTTCGGGAAACGTGGCCGATCACTCGAAAATCCGCGATGTCGAGGCCGCGCTCGTCGCCACGAAGCGGGCCGTGGACCTGGCCCTGCGGCACAAGCACCGGTTTCACGTGCTCCACGTTTCGACCGCCGCCGAAGCGGATTTCCTTCTTGAAAAATTCGGCCCTGGCAGCCGTTCCCCCTGGCCCTTGGTGACTGCCGAGGTCTGCCCGCACCATCTTTTCTTCAATGTCGACGACTACGCCCGCCTCGGCACGCGGGTGCAGATGAACCCCTCGCTGAAAACGGCCGCCGACAACGAGCGGCTCTGGCAGGCGCTGCACGAAGGCACGATCCAGGTCGTCGCCACCGACCACGCCCCCCATACTCTCGAAGAAAAGGCCAAGCCCTATGCCGCTGGACACGGCGGCTCGCCCTCGGGCCTGCCCGCGGTCGAAAACTCGCTCGCGCTGATGCTCGATCAGGCGATGCGCGGGCAGGTGACTCTCCTGGAAATCGCGCGCTGGATGTCCGAGGCGCCGGCGCGCGTGTGGGACATCGTCGGCAAGGGACAAATCGCCGCCGGTTACGACGCCGACCTGGTGCTCGTCGATTTGGGTCTCACCGAAACCATCCGCGACGCCGAGCAGGAGACGAAGTGCCGCTGGAGCCCGTGGGACGGCGTCGCGCTCACCGGCTGGCCCGTGCGCACTTGGGTGATGGGGCGCGAGGTCTTTCGCGACGGCAAGATCGCCGACGACGTGCGCGGCAAAGAGGCCATTTTCGCGCACGATCCGGGACGCGATTACTGGTTTCCTGGCTGATCCATGCCTTCCCCCCATCGCCGCCGCCGGATCGAGCGCGAGTTGGGCGTCCCCGTGCCCGGCGAAATCCTCGACCCAGCGCGGTGGACGCAAACCGCTCTCAAACGGCTGCCGGAAAAAGGCCCGCTCGACTGGCCGGCCATCTTCGGCCGCGAGGCGCCGCTGGTCATCGACCTGGGCTGCGGCAACGGCCGCTTCACGCTCGCCAGCGCCCTCCTGCGGCCGGACCATAACCACGTCGGCGTGGACGTCCTGCCCGTCGTCATCCGCTACGCCACCCGCAGGGCCAACCAGCGCGGCCTGGCGAACGTGCGATTCGCCGTCTGCGACGCAGAGCGATTCCTGTCGGAGTTCGTCGCCCCCGGCGTCGCGGCCGAAATCCACGGCTACCACCCGCAGCCCTATGACGACCCGGCCGAGTTTAAGAAGCGGCTCATCACTCCGGAGTTCCTGGCCCTGGTCCACAGCCGGCTCGCCGCCGGCGGCAAGCTCTTTTTACAGACCGACCATCCGGGCTATTGGAAATACATGCAAACCGTCGTCCCGGCGTTTTTTGAATTCGCGCAGCAGCCCGGCCCGTGGCCCGATTCGCCCAAGGGCCGGACGCGGCGGGAGATCATCGCGCTCCGCCGGGGCTTGCCGGTCTTTCGCGGCTACGGGACGAAGCGGGCCGACCTGACGCCCGCGGCGATCGACGAACTGGTACGATCGCAGCCCCGACCGACGTTCGAGGCCGACCGCCGGCTGCTGGAGCTGGACCGGATCGAGCAAGAGTAGCGCGTCCGTAGGACGGCCTTTCCAGGCCGTCGAGAGATTGACGGCCCGGAAGGGCCGTCCTACAAATCCCCGCTCTGGTGCTCAAGCTCCACGCTCCGCAAATGCTCCACGTCGTTCAGCGACAAGAGCTTGACCCGGTCCTCGCGGCCTTCCGGCCACTCGAGCTTGCTGATCGCCGCATTCACCAGGCTGAATGGGTTCCGCCGGGCGGGAATCTCCAAGAGCACTTTGAGCGCGGCCGAAATAGTCCCACCGTGAGCAATCACCGCCACGCGCGCGTAGCCCGTCTCGCGGATCGCCCGAAAGGCCGCCGCCGCCCGCTCCATGAGCTGCCTCCGCGACTCGCCGCCGGGAATGACAAAATCCGGGTCGTGCGACTGCCAGCCCGCCGCCG
This sequence comes from Planctomycetia bacterium, assembly GCA_016177915.1. Taxonomy (GTDB): domain Bacteria; phylum Planctomycetota; class Planctomycetia; order Pirellulales; family S012-138; genus JACOUI01. Next base: position 10,958 of record JACOUI010000103.1, on the reverse strand, counting down.
CCTCGGGCGTATCGGCCTCGATCTCCTCCCACGTCTTCCCCTGAAAGACGCCCACGTCGATTTCCTTCAGCCGGTCGTCGGCCGAAAGCAGCACGCCCAGCGCCCCGGCCACAATCTCCGCCGTCTCAAACGCCCGCTTCAGCGGGCTGGCGAACACGGCCTCGACGGCCTGCTCGGCCAGCGCGGCCGCGAGCGCCCGGGCCTGCGCCCTGCCCAGGTCCGAAAGCGGCGGATCGGCCTGCCCCTGGACGCGCCCCTGGCTGTTGTAGGTGCTTTCGCCGTGGCGGATGCAGTAGAGGATCATCCGTGTGTGCTATCCAAGTGGCGCGGCAATTGCGAAAGCCCCCGTCATTGTTCGGGCGTGGTAGCCGCCAATCGTTGCCCCACCGGCGCGAGGTCGACGCGAGGTCGGCGGAGTCCATCATACATACATGTTGATGAGGTGCTCCAGATACTCCTGCCGCCCGCTGGTGTTCGGCGTCACGTCCCCCTTCTTCAGCATGTGCTCCGACAGCGTCTCGAAGGTGTGCTTGCCGTCGTCGATCTCCTTGCCGATCCCGCTGTCCCAGCTTGCGTAGCGGCCCCTCACGAACTTGTCCAAGACGCCGTCGGCCCGGATCGCCGCAGCGATCTTGAGTCCGCGCGCGAAGGCGTCCATCCCGCCGATGTGAGCGTAGAACAGATCGACCGGCTCAAAGCTCTCGCGCCGCACCTTGGCGTCGAAGTTGATGCCCCCCGCCAGGCCCCCGTACTTCAAAATCGACAGCATGCACTGCGTGGTCAGGTAAATGTCCGTCGGGAACTGGTCGGTGTCCCAGCCCAGGAGCAGGTCGCCCGTGTTGGCGTCGATCGACCCCAAGAAGCCCTGATGCCCGGCGTACTCGATCTCGTGCTGAATGGTGTGCCCCGCCAGCGTCGCGTGGTTCGTCTCCAGGTTGAGCTTGAACGTGTTCAGGCCATAGGCCCGCAAAAAGTTGATGCAGGCCGCCGCGTCCGAATCGTACTGGTGCTTGGTCGGCTCCTTGGGCTTGGGCTCGATGAAGAACTGGCCCGAAAAGCCGATCTTCTTGGCGTAATCGACGGCCATGTGCAGGAAGCGGCCGAGGTGGTCCAGCTCCCGCTTCATGTCCGTGTTGTACAGGTTCTGGTAACCTTCGCGGCCGCCCCAAAAGACGTACCCCCGGCCGCCCAACTCCTTGGTCACCTCCAGCATCTTCTTCACCTGCCCCGCGGCGAAGGCGAACGCGTCGGCGTTGCAGCTTGTGGCGGCGCCGTGGACGTAGCGCGGGTTGGAGAAGAGATTCGCCGTCCCCCACAACAGCTTGATCCCCGTCCGCTGCTGCTCTTCCTTGAGCGCCTTCACGACCTCGTCGAGGTTCTTGTTCGACTCGGCGAGCGTCTTGCCCTCGGGGGCCATGTCGCGATCGTGGAAGCAGTAGAACTCTAGGCCCATCTTCTCCATGAACTCAAACGCCACGTGGACGCGGTTGATGGCGTTGTCGACCGTGTCGCCCCGCTCCCAGGGGCGGAGCATTGTGGCCGACCCGAACGGGTCGCTGCCCGTGCCCCGAAAAGCGTGCCAGTACGCGACCGAAAAACGGAAGTGGTCGCGCATCGCCTTGCCCTCGACGACCTCGTCGGGGTTGTAGTAGCGAAACGCGAGCGGGTTCTTCGACTTGGGACCCTCGAACGCGATCTTGGGAACGTCGGGAAAGGCGGGCATGGCGGCGACTCCACAATCGGCGACGCTTCGGGTGTAGGCACAAAAACCGTGCCCACAATCTACCGAATTGTCCGCCCGGAGCAATCGCCCAAAGCCCGCGGGTCGCACCCCGTGGGACGGAATCGCGGCGACCGAAGTCGCAACGAGAGAATCAGAGAAACGTCGGCGGCGATTCGGTTCCGCTCAGTGAAGCGCCGTTGCCGGCGTCGCCGTGTACGGGAGCCTCGTGGGCGGGAGCCTCGTGGGCGGGAGCCTCGTCCCGCGGCGCGCGATCCGGCAAGACGTCGGCCGGGGCGCGCTCGGCGGCGCCGTCGTTGGCAGAAGCTAAAGCCGACGGCGCCCCGTTGGCGGCGTGCGGTTCCTCCGCGGCCATCAGGCGCCCGTCGGTCGCCTCATCGTCTTCCGCCTCCGGCGACTCCTGCGCTTCGTCGTCCGGCACGTCGTGCGGCGGCGCGGCCGTCGTCCACACCCGCCGCTGCCGCGAGGAGGAAATCTTCATGGCCTTGCGATATTTCGTCACCGTCCGCCGGGCGACCGTCAGCCCGTGCTTCGCCAACTCTTTGACGAGATCTTCGTCGGACAGAGGCTCGGCCTTGTTTTCCTTGTCGATCACCTCCTGCAGCTTGATGCGGACGACGTCCCAGGCGACCTCGTCGCCGTCGGCGCTGACCGTGCCGCCGCGGAAAAACCGCTTCAGCGGAAAGATGCCGCGCGGCGTCTGAATCCACTTGTCGTCCACCGCCCGGCTGATCGTCGTCACGTGGACGCCCACCTTCTCGGCGATCTGCTGCATCTTCAGCGGCTCGATGAACTCTGGGCCTTTCTCCAGAAACTCGCGCTGATGATCGACGATCGCCTGCGCTACTTTCCGCACCGTGTTGCGCCGCTGCTCGATCATCTCGATCAGCCACTGCGCCGCGTTCACCTTCTTCTTGATGAACTCCCGCGTCTCCGCTGTCGTGTTGGGGTCCATCAGCATGCGGCGGAAGGTCGGGCTGATGAACAGCCGCGGCGTCTTCCCCTCCTCGAGGCGGATCACGTACTTGCCCTTCTCATCGCGCTCCAGAAAAATATCCGGCGTGACGTTCGGCACGTGCTCGTGCTCGTAGGCCGAACCGGGGTTGGGGTTCAGCTTGCGAAGCTGGGCCAGCGCCTCCTCGATCCGCTCCAGCGAATAGCCCGTCCGCCGCTGGATCGCCGGCAGGCGGTTGTTCTCCAGGTCCGCGTGGTGGTCCGTCAGCAGCGTCCGCATCTCCTCGTGGCAGGGCATGTCGGGCGTGATCTGCAAGAGCAGGCACTCGCGCAGGTCCCGCGCCCCCATGCCCCGCGGCTCGAGCTGCTGCACCACCCGCAGCGCCTCTTCGGCCAGGGCCACCTGTTCCGGCCCGGCGCCCGAGTCCAAGAGGTCCGTCAGTGGGCAAGGCAGCCGGCCATTATGGTCGAGGCTGTAGATGATCCGCTCAGCCATCAGCTTCAATTCGGGCGACAGCTCGAAGTACGAAAGCTGCTCGATCAGGTGGTCCTGGAGCGTTTCCGGACGCGACTCCATGTTGGCCGTCGCGTCGTGCTGGCGGTCGTCCTCGTCGGACAGCCGGTTGCTGGACATGCGCGGCCGGTCCTCGGAGGGGTCCGACCATTCCGCGTCCAGGTTCAAGAGCCGCTCGAAGTCGTCGACGTTCCCGGACTTCTCGTCCACGACCAGCTCGCGCTCCTCGGTCGTGGGGGCGTCGGGGTTCTCGGCCTCCGGCACCGGCTCGGCGGGAAGGTCGGGGTCCTGCTCCTCAAGCTCGAGCGTCGGATTCTCCTGCAGCTCCTGCTCGATGCGCTCCTGGAGCGCCATGATCGGAAGCTGCAGGATCTCCATCGACTGGATCATGCGCGGAGCGGCGATCAGCCGCTGCTGCTGGACGAGCCGTTGCTCTTGTCCGAACGAAAGGCGCATGTTTCAGACGTTTTGCGAGGGAAGTGTCTGCCCCGGAAACTCTCACCCTGGGAATTGTACGGCGCGGGCTGGCGGCGTTCGATAGTCCGCCCGGGTTCCTAAAACTTTTGCCGCCCCGAAAGGGCGTCCGTGAGGACCTCCTTATTAGCAAATTCTAACACACTGCCGGTCGTGATACCGCGCGCCAATCGGGTGATTTGCACCGGAATGTCCGCCAGCAGGTTGGAAATGTAGAGCGCCGTGCCGTCGCCTTCGACGGTCGGATTCGTGGCCATGATGATCTCTCGGAAACCACCCCCTTGGACAGTTGCCGCGCGCACCCGCTCCACGAGCGCGTCGATCGTCAACTGCTCCGGCCCGATCCCCTCCAGCGGCGCAATCCGGCCCAGCAGCACGTGATACAGCCCTTTGTACGCGCCCGTCTCCTCCAGCCCGATCAGGTCGCGCGGCTGCTCGACGACGCACAAGAGCTGGCGGTCGCGGGTGGCGTCGCCGCAAATCGCGCAGGTTTCGCCCTCGGAGAGGTTGAAGCAGGTCTTGCAGTAGCAAACATTCTGCTTGACGTCGCGAATGGCGTCGGCCAGGCCCAGGGCCTCGTTTTCGTGGACGCGCAGGATGTGATACGCCAGGCGCTCCGCCGACTTCTTACCGATGCCGGGGAGCTTCGTCAGTTGTTCGATCAGGCGTGCGACCGATTCGCTGGCCATGCTGGCGTTTGCGTCCGTTATGCGCTGCGTCCCAACCGCTCCGTCGCGCCGCGGAGACGGAATCGCCCTTTCTGCCCCTGCAAAAATCATATTCATTCCAAGGGGCGGGGCAACCGCCCCACCCGGCAAGCGCCAAGCCGCCTTTGCGCTATTCGTGATCCTGCCTGGCACACCAACCCGACGCGCCAGCGAGGGCGAACCACACCAACCCGACGCGCCAGCGACGGCGAAGTGAAAACGTGGTTCCGCTCGCTCCTCCGCCGCACCCGATCTTGCGTCTCGGTCGCCCGCGCTTCCGGCTGGTCTGGACGGGATCAACAAAAAGGCCCGGTGCGCCAGTTGCGGTGCGCCGGGCCTGCTGAAGCCGTCTGAGTCGCGCGTCTACCCTATTTCATGTAGCTCCCGCCGCTTCCGTAGGGATCGCTGTACGACGAGGAGCCGGAGGGCGCCGTGCCCGAGCCCGAATAGCCTCCGCCGCCCGGATAGACCCCGCCGCTTTGGTATCCGCTGCCTCCCGTCGTGCCGCTCACAGGCGCTGTCCCGGAAGCCGGCGCCACGCCGGCGCCGCTGTACGTGCCCGTGTTGCCCGGCCGGAACGAGCCGGACGACGGCGACGAGCCGCCCTGCGCGGTGTTGGCCGGCGGCCACGCGCTGCCCGACGCGTAGGGATCTGCGCTCCCACCGGTGGAAGTGTTCGTCGGCCACGCGCTGCCCGTGCCGCTGAAGTTACTCCCGGAAGACGAGGGCAAGTTCGACGAGCTGCCCGGCCAGGCACTGCCCGACGTGCCGGGAGCTGCGCTGCCCGAAGCGCTCGGCCACGCGCTGCCTGAGCCGGACGAATTCGGCCAGGCGCTGCCGGCGCCGGACAGGCCGCTGCCGGAGTTATTGTTGAAGCCGCTGTTGGCATTCGGGATGCCGCCCGCCGCAGTCGTGCCGCCGGCGGCGTACGGATCGCCGTAGGGATAGGCCGTGGCCGACGGGTTCCACGACCCGCCGCTGCTAGTGCCCTGGCCGTAGTTTGCGTCGGAATAAGGCTGGCCGCCGTAGGCGCCGGCGGCGCCCCGCGAGTCGGCCGTGTAAGCGTCGGCCCCATATCCGCCGGTGGCGCCATAGCCGCCCGTGGCACCGTAGCCGCCGGTCGCGCCGCTGTAGCCGCCGGCCTTGGGCGTAGCGCTGTAGCTGCCGGAATCGTAGCCGCCCCAGTCGCCAGCGGCGCTGCCGTACTTGCCGGCGCCCTGGTCATAGGCCGTTCCGCTGCCATTCCAGGTCGGTGCCGACGTGCCCGCGTTGGCCGAACCCCAGCCGCTCTGGCCCTGCTGGCCGTAGGACGTCCCGCCGGCCAACTGCGTGGGTCCGGCAAGGGTGGAGGGCTGCGTCTGCCCCGAGGGCAGGGCAACCTGGCCGCCCGGCGTCTGCTTCGTGCTCTGGGCGACTTCGCTCGAGCCGCTGCCCCACTGCCACGGCCACTTGGGCGACCAATTGTGGGCGAACGAGCCCAACGGGCCGGTTTGACAGCCCGAAAGCATCACGAGCGTAACCAGCGCGAGCGTGCCCCGGAGGGGTGAAGTCCGCATGGTCGAAGATCCTTGAGCTGAGGTGCCACAAGGCGCTACCGGCACGCCGCCGGGGATAGCATCCCTGCCTGAAATGGTGATGCGACTGCACCGCCGGCGCGCCAGTTCCTCCCGGTCGCCGGTCCGTGCGCTTTTTTCGGCCGAAGCCGACCTTGCCGGCCAGGAAAATCCCGGACATGGCCCAGGACTTTCCGGCCTGAAAAGGGGCGGCATCTTAGGCTGCGACGGGGGCGCGTCAAGAGCAGTTTTGCCGCACCCGACGGTCCGACGGTCACGATCAGAAAGGGATGGCGCTGCTGTCCGTCCCCTGGACAATCGCACAGCCGTCCGGCATACTCACCTCTTTCTCCACGACACGGCATATTCAGATTTGCCCATGCCCATCACGAAAAGTGCCGCCAAGCGGCTGCGCCAGAGCGAGCGCCTGCGGGCGCGAAACCGGTCGGTCAAGTCGGAGCTGCGCACGCTGATGCGCAAGGTGCGCGAGGCCGCGGCCGAGAAGCGAATCGAAGAGGCCGACGCGCTGTTTCGGCAGGCCGCCAAGCGGCTCGATCAGGCCGCCGGCAAGGGCATCATTCACAAGAACGCCGCCGCACGCTGCAAGTCGCGCCTCAGCAGCCACGTCAAGAACGCCAAAGGGAAGGGCGGGCCGGCCGTCGCCGCCACGCCCTGAGAAGGGTGGCACGCCCTGAGCGCGGTGGCGAACAGCCGACCGCTAATTGGGTCAGGCCGTCGCCCAGCCGTCCAAGTTCGATCGCATTTTGCGAAGGGCGTGCTCGGCCGGCGAAGCAGCACGCCCTTCGCAAACGGAATTGGACCAGGTTCGCCCAGCAGGCGCGCACGAAGAGACGAGCGCCCGCCGTTTTCAACCATGCTCAGGGCGTGCCACCCTTAATCGAACATGACTTGTTCTGCGTCGAAGACCGGCCCTTCGACGCACGTGCGCCGATAGTCCCAGCCGCCCCCGTCGCGCACCTTCGTCACGCAGCTAAAGCAAATCCCCACGCCGCAGGCCATCGGCGACTCCAGCGAGACGTCGCACCGCACGCCCGATTCGCGGCACATTTTGGCCGTGGCCGCCATCATCTTCTCCGGGCCGCAGCAGACGACGCGCAGGCCGTCGCGATCTCCGGTCAGGATCTGGCGCAGCAAGTCGACGACCAGGCCGTGATGGCCGGCCGAGCCGTCGTCGGTGCTCAATTGCACCTCGACGCCCAACCGGCGGAAGTCGTCGACGCCGGCCAGCAGGTCCGACGTGCGCGTGCCGTAGCAGAGGGTGACTCGCTGCGCGCGTGGCGCGCTGCGCGGCGGGTCGCCGTAGCGGCGCTGGCCGAGCGCCTCGCGGGCCAGCGCAAGGAACGGCGTCTGCCCGATCCCGCCGGCGACCATGACGAGATGCTTGGCCGTCCGGGGCGCGAAGCCGTTGCCCAGCGGTCCCCACAGTTCCAGCGCGTCGCCCAGTCGCGCGGCGACGACGACGCGCCGCGTGAATTTACCCATCGCGACATAAACAATGTCAATCCCCGCGGGCCGGGCGTCGCCGCCGTCGTACGTTTCATAGAGCGCCAACGGGCGGCCCAGGAGCGGGTCGTTGCAACCGGCCAGCCGCACCATCACGAACTGGCCCGGCACAATCCGCTGCGCCACGACGGGACATTCGACGCGCAGCCGGTAGGTGTCGCGCGCCAAGCGCACGTGCTCCGCGACGCGCACCGGCCCGTGCCAGGCGCGGTCGGCGAATGCGTAGGAGGGCGCGTCCATAGGGCGATCGTCAGCCGACAATGACCGAATTCACTTCGTTCGTCCCCGTTGTACTGCTCCCTGTGCCTGCCGTGAAGTCTCTTGACAATAGCGGCCGCTCTGGTAGCAATCACCTGCTTCGGGGAATCCCAAGAACTCGCCAATCGCGGGCCGCCGCATGAACAGCGTCGTTCTCGAAACATCGCTTCCGGGCCTTAAGGTCCGCCGCGGCAAGGTCCGCGACATTTACGACCTGGGCGACCGGCTGCTCCTCGTCATCAGCGACCGGATCAGCGCCTTCGACTGGGTGCTGCCGACGGGCATTCCCGATAAGGGCCGCGTGCTCTGCGGCCTGAGCGAATTCTGGTTCCGCACGCTGGGCGTCCCCAACCATCTGATCACGACCGACGTCGACCAGATGCCGCTGCCGGCCGGCGTCGATCGCGGGCCGCTCCGCGGGCGGAGCATGCTGGTGCGCAAAGCGAGCGTCGTGCCGATCGAGTGCGTGGTGCGCGGCTACCTGGCCGGGTCCGGCTGGAAGGAATACCAGAAACAGGGCGCGGTCTGCGGCATCAAGCTGCCCGTGGGACTCAATCAGGCGGACCGGCTGCCCGAGCCGATCTTCACGCCGGCCACGAAGGCGGAGAGCGGCCACGACGTGAATATTTCGTTCGACGAAATGATCCGCCGCGTCGGCCGCGAGCCAGCCGAGGACCTGCGCCGCCGCAGCTTTCAGATTTACGTGGGCGGCGCCGCGCTGGCGGAGAAGCGCGGGATCATCATCGCCGACACGAAGTTCGAATTCGGGATCTGCAATGGGGAGACGCTTTTGATCGACGAGGTGCTCACGCCCGACAGCTCCCGCTTCTGGCCGGCGGAAAGCTACCGGCCGGGCGGTTCGCCGCCGTCGTTCGACAAGCAATTCGTGCGCGACTGGCTGGAAACGACGGCCTGGGACAAGAACAGCCCGCCGCCGCCGCTGCCCGACGACGTCGTCCGCCGCACGCGGGCAAAGTACATCGAGGCCTATGAGGCGCTGACGGGGAAGGTATTCCCGTGGAAATAGGCGTAGGGTAGGCGGCCCGCCTGCCGTAATTGCTGAAACCGTTTGGCGTGCAGGACGCATTGGAAATGCGTCGAGCGGTCCCACCCACAGGCGGCGTGAGCGAGCAATGGACGCACGAGCCGCGGGCAGCCGCCGCTCCCGCGACGCATTTCCCAGTGCGTCCTACGAAGGAAAGAAGAAAGGCAGGCGGGCCGCCTACCCTACGCTACAACTCCAGTGGGAAATCCGAGAGCAGCTTTACGCGGCCGTCCGTCACCAGGTAATTATTCTCCAGGCGAATCCCCGCCCGCAGCTCCGGACCGTAGAGCCCCGGCTCGACGGCGAAGACGTCGCCCGCCTCGAAGACGTCGTCCCAGCGCGGGTTGAGGTGCGGACCCTCGTGGGGAAAGAGGCCGATGCCGTGGCCCAGGTGATGGTCGAACGAGCCGGGCATGAACGCATCGAGATGTTCTTGCACTTGCCGAAAGAACTGACGGCACGAAAGGCCGGGACGAACTTCTTTCTCAACGAGCGCGAACACCGACGCGACACGCTCCCACGTGCGATATTGGGCGTCGGTCGGCTTTCGATCGACGGCCAGCGTGCGGCAGTTGTCGGCGAAATAGCCGCGATAGGCCGGACCCAGGTCCAGGATGTAGAGTTCGCCGGCCTGGGTCTTCCGGTCGCGCGGCGGGCCGCCGCGGGCGTTAGAGGCGTAGTCGTTGCCCGTGCCGGTGAGCATCTCGCCCAAGTGCGCGACGGCGACGGACTGCAGTTGATTGAACACATCCAGCTCGTTGGCGCCCGGCGCGACGATCCTCCGCGCGTGGGCGTACATCGCCCCCGTCGCGTCGATGGCTTTTTGCAGCATCGCCAGCTCATCGGGATGCTTGAAACGGCGGAGGCGATACAGGTCCGGCTCGATATCGACCAGTTCGGCCGAAAACGCCGCAGCCGCGTGCGGCCCGAACGACGAAAACTCCACGCCCAGCCGCCGCGGCAGCGGTTTTCCCCAGGCTTGCTTGAGCGCTTCGGTCGACGCGGCCCGCTGGTCGTTGCGGAGCGTCGAGCGCCACTGCGCTTCGTAGGGGATGACCTTGTCGGCCGCGGCGATCTCCGGCAGCTTTCGCTCCGGCGCGACGAGCAGGCAAGTTCCGTCGGCCAAGAGCGCTGCGGCCGGCTGAAAGACCCACGAAAACCAGCAGCCCGTGAGCCATTGCACGTGCGCGTGCTGGGTGACGACGACGGCGTCGAGCCGCGCAGCCTGCATGACGGCCAGCAGGCGCTTCTGGCGGTCTCGGCAATCCGAGATGCTCGCGTGTGGCTCGCTCACGTCTGCTGTCTCACCGAGTGTACGGCTGCGAGATCGCCAAGCCCGCCACCGATCGGTAGTGCTTGAGGTTAAACGTGCACAAGGTGGCCGAACGCCCGATCGCGCAGGCGGCGATTAGGGAATCGAGGAGGCCCAGCCCTTGCGATAAATGGAGCGTGGCAAAATCGGTGAGAGCGCGCTGACAATCCGCCTCCGTTGGCCACACGACTTGCATAGGCGACACGAGCTTCAGCGCTTTTTGGACTTCGCCAAGGTTCCGCGCGTCCTGGATGAGTTCCATGACCACGAAGCCAGACACCCCTGGAGCTTCCTGAAGACCCGCCCACCACACGACCGCTGGCGGATGCCCGCGTTGAACGTCGATCAGTACGTCTGTGTCGAGAAGAAGCATCCGTTACGAGCGCGATCGGCGCTCCGCTTGGCGGCGCAGTTCGCGTGCGTGTTGCTGGCTGTCGGTGATGTCGGAGCGATAACCGATCAGCCCTTCTTTCTTCCAGAACTCGACGATTTCGGCGCCGGTCATCGGTTTGGAACCGGCCTTCCGCACCAGCAGGTCGACGATGTAATCGGCCAGCGGGACACCAAGCTTATTGGCTTCCGCGGCGAACTGCTGTTCGACGTTCGACGGCAGATTGATAAGCACGCTCAAGCGACATCTCCTCTTCACTTATTCTAGCAGCGGCCGTGCATCATGCACCATCGTAATCGGCACCGCTCTTGCATTACCCCGGCAAAAACAGCGGAATCCCCTGCTCCACCGGCATGCCCGCCGTCTTCGTCGATGGCAGGGATCAAAAAGCCCGGAGCACGCGGCTCCATGCGGAACGGGATTTTCCGCTCCCTAAGCTCGGCCTGGATTTGCTCGACCGTTCCCACGACCTTCACGGCGAGGTG
>JACOUI010000030.1 GCA_016177915.1 Planctomycetia bacterium | reverse complement strand
CGTCCTTTCGCGGAGCGAAAGGCGACCATTCGGGAAGTTATTTTTCGGCCGCTCCTTAAGCGCAGCCGCAGTATAGCGGACAGTGGAAATCCCGTTCAAGTTCGGCGGAGAGCAGGGATACGCCGCACTGCGCATTGGGTCACTTCCACATATCGTCGTCCGCAAACGGGTGCAGCGGAGCATTGAGCTTCGGCCGCGGCAGCGACTTGACGGCCTGCTCCGCCAGGCGCAGGTCATTGGCCGTGGCGATTTTCAAATTGAGCGGCGAGCCGGGGACGACGGTCACCTTTTCGCCCAGCCGCTCGACGAGCTGCGCTTCGTCCGTGGCGTTGAATCCGCCGCGCTGGGCGTAGGCCTTCAGCAAAAGCTCGCGGCGAAAGACCTGGGGCGTTTGCGCCTCCCACAGCCCTTCGCGCGACACCGTCTCGACCACCTTCTGGTCTTTCACGCGCTTGATCGTCCCGGCGATCGGAATGGCATAGATCGCCGCGCCCGTCCGCTCGGCGACGCCGAAGATCTCGTCGATCCACATTTCGGTGAGACAGGGCCGGGCGGCGTCGTGAACGCAGACGAGGTCCATGTCCGGCCTGACGCGGGCCAGCGCCTTTTCGACCGAGTCGCAGCGCTCGGCCCCGCCTTCCACGACCTCCAGGCCCAGGAAAATGATGTTCGATGAATAACGCATCTGGAACATCTCGCGGTCCTCGTGGTCGATGACCACGATGATCTGCTTCACGTCCGGCCGGTTGACGAACTTTTCGACCGCGTGGATCCACACGGCCCGGTCGGCCAGCGGCGCGAACTGCTTTTTGTAGCTCTGGTTGGAAAACCGCTGGCTTTTACCCGCCGCCGGCAGAATGACCGCCACTTTGGCCACGGTTCACCTCCTTTGCCGCAGGTCGCTTGTGCACGCACCGCGTCCCCTGGGTATTCTGCGACAAAGGGGGCTACCGTCAAGGAGCGTGTTGGAGTACCGCCTTCAGGCGGGAGGGTCGCCATCGCGCCGTGGGACGCCGAACGGACCGGCTAAAGCCGGTACTCCAACACCTCCAACACTGTTCAGCTACTCTCGACGCCACGTTAGAATAGAAGACGCCCAGGCCGGTCCCGCACGCCCCGGTTCCCGCCTCATTCGTGCTGCCGCACCCCGCATGCCGTCCTTCCGCATTCCGTCGCTCGCCGGTTTGGTCGTGCCAACTCGCGCCGTCGGCGCTCTTTGGTCAGTGGCGGCGATCCTGCTCGCGGTCGCGGCCATTGTCCCCGCCCGTGCCGCCGATCCCCCCACGCCCGAGCAAATCGACTTCTTCGAGAAAAAAGTCCGCCCCGTCCTGGCCGAGCGCTGCTGGTCGTGCCACGGCTCTAAGAAACAAGAATCCGACATGCGCCTCGACTCGCGCGAGGGTCTGCTCAAGGGCGGCGCTCTGGGACCGGCGGCCGTGCCGGGAAAGCCCGAGGAAAGCGAGCTAGTGCTCGCCATCCGGCACGACGGCGCGCTCAAGATGCCGCCGACGGGCAAGCTGCCGCAATCTTCGATCGACGCCCTGACGAAATGGGTCGAGATGGGCCTCCCCTGGCCGGAGAAAGCCAGCGCGACGGCGGCCGACCCGGAAGCCTGGAAGCGGCACTGGGCGTTTCAGCCGATCCGCAAAACTCCCCCGCCCGCCGTCGATCGCAACTCGCCGCACCGAGACTGGCCGCAAACGGCGATCGACCATTTCATTTTGGCCGGGCTGAGCGAGAACGGCCTGTCGCCCTCGCCGCCGGCCGATCGCCGCACGCTCATCCGCCGGCTGTCGTTCGACCTCCTCGGCCTGCCGCCGGCGCCAGAGGACGTCGAGGCCTTCGTCGCCGACGCTTCGCCGGACGCCTACGAGCGCCTCGTCGACCGCCTCCTGGCCTCGCCCCATTACGGCGAGCGCTGGGGCCGGCACTGGCTCGACGTCGCCCGTTACGCCGACAACAAGGGCTACGTCTTTTTCGAGGACAAGAGCTACCCCTGGGCCTACACGTACCGCGACTATGTCGTGCGGGCCATGAGCGAGGACCTGCCCTACGACCGGTTTATCATGGAGCAGCTTGCGGCCGACCAGGTTGAGTCGAATGATCCCAGTCGCCTGGCGGCGATGGGCTTCCTCACCGTCGGCGCGCACTTCATGAACAACGTGCACGACATCTACGACGACCGGATCGACGTGGTCTCGCGCGGCCTCATGGGGCTGACCGTCACCTGCGCCCGCTGCCACGACCACAAATTCGACCCGATTCCGCAGGCCGACTACTACTCGCTCTACGGCGTGTTCCGCAGCTCGCAGGAGCCGGACGTTCCGCCGCTACTAGCTGCGCCGCCGGAGACACCGGAGTTCAAGAAGTTCTCCGCCGAGCTGGAAGTCCGCTACGGCAAGCTGAGCGAGTTCGTCGATCGGAAGTACACGGAGCTGGTCGCGACCGGCCGGTCGCGGGCGGCGGAATACTTGCTCGCCGCTCATGCGCTCCGCAACCAACCGAGTACGGAAGACTTCATGCTGCTGACGGACGCGGGCGAGCTGAATCCGGCGCTGATCGTCCGCTGGCGGATTTACCTGGAGAAAACGCGCAAGGCCGCCGACCCGGTCTGGCTCCCCTGGCACCGGCTGACGGACATTCCAGAGGCTGAATTCGCCGCGGCCGCACCGAAAGTGCTCGAGGAAGTGCTGGCCGAAGGCTCGCCGCAGCCGGTCAACCCGATCATCCGCCACGCGCTTGTCGCCAAGGGCAAGCCCGCGTCGCTGACCGAGGTCGCACACGTTTACGGCGAAGCACTCGCCGCCGTGGACCGCGAGTGGCAATCGCTGGTCGCCAACATCGCGCCGGCGACGGACCCGACGTGCGAGCAGCCGGCGGCGCTGGGGACGATCCCGCAGCCCGCCGTGGCGGTGCGCGGCGCGCCGCAGCGGCTGGCCGACGACGTCAAAGAGCAGCTTCGCCTGGTCCTCTACGGCACGGACGCGCCGCCCAACGTCCCGCAAACCTTCGGCTGGGGCTTTTTGACGCTCCTGCCCGACCGCCCCGCCCAGGGCGAATACGAAAAGCTGCTCAAGGCCGTCGAGCAGTGGCTGGCCGGCGGCGCCGGCTCGCCTCCGCGGGCGATGGTGCTCGTCGATGCGCCGCAGCTTTACGATCCGCGCGTCTTTTTGCGCGGCAACCCGGAGCGGCTGGGCCCGGCCGTCCCGCGGCAGTTTTTGTCGTGCGCGCAGCCGGACCGGCAGCCGTTTCAGACTGGCGCCGGCCGCTTGGAGCTGGCCCGCGCAATCGTCGATCCGAAAAATCCGCTCGCTGCGCGGGTGATCGTCAACCGAATCTGGCTGCACCATTTCGGCGCCGGCCTCGTGCGCACGCCCAGCGACTTCGGCCTGCGCAGCGAGCCGCCCTCGCACCCGGAGCTGCTCGATTACCTCGCCCGCGATCTCGTGGAAAACGGCTGGTCGCTGAAGCGGCTGCACCGGCAGATTCTGCTGTCGGCGGTCTATCGGCAAGCGAGCGTCGATCGCGCGCAGGCCCGCTCGCGCGATCCGGAGAACCGCTGGCTCTGGAAGTTCACCCGACGAAGGCTGGACTTCGAGTCCCTCCGCGACGCGCTGGTGTTCGTCTCCGGCCAGGCGGACCGAAAGCTGGGCGGGCGGCCCGTGGGCCTGTTCGGCGGCGAGATCGCCTGGCGGCGTTCGCTCTACGGCTTCATCGACCGGATGGACGTGCCGCCGATGCTGACGACTTTCGATTTCCCCAGCCCGACCACGACGGCCCCGCAGCGCGAGACGACGACCGTCCCCGCCCAGGCGCTGTACCTGATGAACGGGTCCTTCGCCCAGGAGACGGCCGCGCGACTCTGGCAGCGGCGCGACGTGGCGTCGCTAGCCGACCTGCCCGCCCGCATCGTCCGGCTGCACAAGATCGTATTTGGCCGCGAGCCCTCGGCGACGGAACTGGAATTGGCCCGGGAATTCCTCAGCGACAACCCCTCGGTCGAGCAGCAGTCGCGCTACGCGCACGCGCTGTTGCTGGCCAATGAGTTTCAGTTCGTCGATTGACGCGCGTTGGTGAATCGCGCGACTATTCCGTTGGCTCCGGCTGCTGCGGCGCGATCACGTCCTCAATCCGAATCGCCTTCCGGCCGCGGCAGGCGCCGGGCCGGGCGTGAAACTTCGGCACGCCCTCCACTTCCACGATGAGCGGCGAACGGCAGTCGTGTTCCGTGGTCACGACGTCTCCCACGCGCAGCCCGATCAGGTCGCCCGTGCTAATCGTCGTCCGCGCCAGCTCGACGACGACGTTCACCGCCGCCGCCTTCATCCCCTCCATGAGCACGCGCTGCGTGTCCTCGGTGGTGTACTTTCGGCCGTAGCTGGCCCACGAGTTGCTGCTCAGCCGCCCGGCGATCCGCTCCAGCGAATTGAACGGGATGCAGAGGTTCATCATGCCGCGGACGTCGTTGAACATCACCTCGAAGCTGATCAGCACCACGACCTCGTTGGGCGGCATGATCTGCATGAGCTGCGGGTTGCTTTCCACGCGCTCGACTTTCAAGGTCAGCGGCAGCACGTTCTCCCAGGCTTTCCGCAGCTCCTCCAAAAACTTCTCCGTGATCTTTCCCACCAGCCGCAGCTCGATTTCCGTGAGCGGCCGGCGGGCGGGCGGCGTCATCTCGCGCCCGCCGCCCAGGAGCCGGTCGATCATGGGAAACAGGATCGACGGGTTGATGTCGAGGATCAGGTTCCCCTCGAGCGGCTCGGCGTTGAGCAGATTGAAGCAGGTCGGGTTTTCCAGGCTGAAGACGAACTCGCTGTAGGTCAATTCGTCGACGCTGGTCAGCTTGACCTCGACGATCGTCCGCACGATCGCGGAAAGGGCGGCACCGAAATTGCGGCTGAACCCCTCGTGCAGCGTTTGCAGCGAGCGCATCTGGTCCTTGCCGACGCGCTCCGGCCGCTTGAAGTCGTAGGGCGTGATCTTCTCGCGCATCTTGCCCGCCTTGGCGGGCGCGCCGTCTTTGCCGCGAGTCGGCGCGGCGTGTCCCGCGTCCAGCGCGGTGAGCAGGCTTTCCACTTCGGCCTGGCTGAGAACTTCGTCGGGCATCCCTTCCTCCTCGTCATAGGCACACTCAGTGTGCCTACTACGTTACTCGCGCACGTGCCCCTCGCCGTAAACCACGTATTTGTACGTCGTCAGCTCCTTAAGCCCGCACGGGCCGCGGGCGTGCAGCTTGTCGGTCGAGATGCCGATCTCGGCCCCCAGGCCCAGCTCGTAGCCGTCGTTGAACCGCGTGCTGGCGTTCACCATCACGGCCGCGCTGTCCACGCGGGCCGTGAACCGCCGCGCCGCATCGAGGTCCTTCGTGATGATCGCGTCGGTGTGGTGCGACGAGTAGCGATTGATGTGTTCGATCGCCTCCTCGAGCGTCGAGACCACCTTGGCCGAGATGATCGGCCCCAGGTATTCGGCCGCGTAGTCTTCGTCGGTGGCGGGCCTGGCCTCTGGCACGAGCTCGCGCACGCGCTCGTCGCCGCGGATTTCGACGCCCCGCGACGCAAGTTCCCGCCCGATCGCCGGCAGAAACTCCGCCGCCACGTCCACGTGCACGAGGAGCGACTCGGCCGCGTTGCACACGCCCATCCGCTGGCACTTGGCGTTGATCGTCACGTTCCGCGCCATCTCCAAATCGGCCGACGCATCCACGTAGACGTGGCAGTTGCCCGTGAAGTGCTTGATGACGGGCATCGTCGCCTCCTGGCTGACGCGGCGGATGAGCCCCTCGCCGCCGCGCGGGATGGTGACGGCGATGTACCGGTCCATCCGCAAAAAGTGGCCGACGGCCTCGCGGTCGGGCGTATCGACAAGTTGCACGGCATCGGCCGGTAGGTCGCACTCGGTCAGCGCCTGCGCGAGCAAATCGACGATCGCCCGGCTCGAATGGGCCGCCTCCTTGCCGCCGCGGAGGATGACGCTGTTGCCGCTCTTGACGCACAAGGCCGCGGCGTCGGCGGTCACGTTCGGCCGCGACTCGTAAATGAAAAAGATCACCCCCAGCGGCACGCGCACCTTTTGCACGACAAGCCCGTTGGGCCGTACGCTTCCTTCGATCAACTCGCCGACAGGATCGGGCAGGAGGGCGACTTCCTCCATTCCCCGGGCAATCGATTCGATGGCGGCAGTCGAGAGCTTCAGCCGGTCGACTTGGGCGGCGGACAGGCCGAGGTTCGTCGCGGCCGAAAGGTCCCGCGCATTGGCGGCCAGCACGCCAGCCGAGCGCTTGCGCAACAACTCCGCACCACGACGTAGCCAACGATTCTTGTCCGCCCCTGAGGCCACGGCCAGTTGAGCCGCCGCGGCCTGCGCGCGGACGGCCACATCCAGGCAGTGGGCCTGAAGGTCCTTCGCGGTTGTAACGGCGATGGCCATCGGACGTAGGACGGACTTCAGTCCCTCCTGAGGGCTGTGGTCGGCAGCGGTTTTTCGATGAGGGGCGGCCGCAAGTGCAAAGCGGGCATCCATTTTGGAGTATCTTTGAAACCCGCCGGGCGGTCAACGGCGGGCGATTATCAACGCGCGGAAACCGTTTACAGCGTTAGATTGCGTGGTCTGTGGAGATTAGGGAATCCGCCGGACGGCCGAATCGGCGGGTGATTTTGCAGGGCGTTTGAGTGTCGGCAGGCGCGAGCATCCTTGCCGTTCGACAAACGACTGCGGACAATCGTCGTGAAGGAAAAGTTGCAGACGCAGTTGCAGACGCGATACAGGGACAATGCTGTGGCCAAGAAGGGCGCGAGCATCGAGGCGATCCGCCGCCGGGCGATCCTAGCGATGTTCTCCGACGATGAGCTGTTCGATCGCCTGGTGCTCAAGGGCGGCAATCTTCTGGCCATCGTCTACGGTGTATCGGACCGAGCGTCGGTTGACATCGACTTCTCAGTTGACGGGACGCTTGAGGACGTTGCCGACTTGAAGGAGCGCGTTGAGCGGGTCCTCCAGTCGAGTTTCCGCGAGATCGGACTTGAAGCGTTTGACGTAAAATTGTTGCGAGTTCCCGAGGAGATTACCGACAACCTCCGAGACTTTTGGGGAGGCTACCAGATTGACTTTAAGGTAATCGAGCGCGAGAGGTTTGAGGATCTCAAAGACGATGTGGACAGGCTGCGCCGGAGCGCGCTGGCCGTCGGAAAACAGGGATCGACGAAATTCCGGATTGAGGTCAGCAATTTCGAATACTGCAAGCCGAAGGAGCGCCGGCTCCTGGATCACCTGACGATCTACGCCTACACGCCCGTGATGGTCGTCTGTGAGAAACTGCGCGCCATTTGCCAACAAATGCCAGAGTACCGAGCGCTCGTGCACAGCCACGAGCGCCCGCGCGCACATGACTTTGTCGACATCCACACCCTCTCCAAGAAGTTCACGATCGACTTCCAAGATGTGACACTGCGTGACACTCTGCGAAAGACCTTCGAGGCAAAGCGGGTGCCGCTGGCGCTCCTCGCCGGAATCGCCGAACACAGGGAATTTCACCGACAAGGTTTTCAGGCCGTTCGCGACGCATTCCCAGCGTCGGTTGAAGTGCGCGAGTTCGACTTCTACTTTTACTTCGTCCTAGCCTGCATCGATCGGCTAGAAGCCTTTTGGGACAAATAGGCGCCACTGCTTCACGTAGACGGGCTCGTGCAGCGAGTAATCCAAGTAGAAATCGAACTCGATTGGAAACTGCCGCAGGAGATCGATTTGCGCGGGCTTGTACACGCCGGCTCGATCAAGGTAATACCCGATGGCCTGATGGTACGGGTAAGTGAAGTTGAGTTCGCGCAGCATTGCGACGAGTTTGTTGACGGACACGACTTCCTGAGCTGATCGAAACGCGCTGGCCACTTCAGCCACGCCGCCAGCGTAAACCGGGCGAACCGTCGCGTCGATGAGAGTTCGCTCGACATTCGTGACGCGCAATTCCTCGCCGTCAGACGTTGTAAGGTCGATTACGCCAAGCTGCGCCGTGTTTTGGCCATTGAGCAAAAACACGTTGTGGCCGCGGAACCGGGCGACGTTTTTTGTGACCCGGCATTTTCCGCGAAAAGCGCGGTCGATGGCTTCCTGAGTCAGTTGCCCTCCGCCTCCGCGGTTCACTTGCTCGTGATTAAAGTAGATGGTCTTCGGGAGCTGGTCGGTCAGGCCGTGAAGTCGAATCGCCGTGAAATGGGAAAAGTAGCCTTCGCGGTCGATCGATTGCACGATGGTCAGGGTGGGCACCGCTCCCCATGTGTAGCGAATCACCGGACGCTGCGGGAATGCGATCCTTGCATGCTCGAGTCTTGTCGATTTCAGGAGGTAGTCGAGAAACGCCTGGACTGTTGTCGACTCCGCCAACCGCCAAGAGTATCTGTTTGCGGAAAGTAGCTTAACAATGTCAGCATGGGCGAAGATTCGTCGGTTGGATTCCTCGAAAGTCTTGACAATGTCGGGCTTTGCGATCTGTAGACGGGTGCGGGGAGGCATGCGGAATCCGGGTTGAGAGGGCGTGACGTTCAGCGTTCGCTGTAGTATAAATACTACAGCGAACCATCAGGTACGTCAAATACAACTGGAAGCATCATGCAACCCCAGTCTGCGCAATGACTTTCGGCAGGCCTGGCACCATTGGTCATGCACTGTGCAGTATTTATACTGCACAGTGTCATGACCATGTCTCAACTGCGCGCCGGGCTACATTTACTTGTTCCGCCAGAACTTCCACCAACTTCGGTCGTCTTCGTCAACGCGCTGGCCCAGTGGAAACGGGTGCCCGTAGGGATTTAAGGCGCCCACGAGTTTGGCATTGTGTAAATCGGCGCCGGCGATTGTCGCGCCCGTCAGGTTCGCGTTCTCCAGGTTCGCACCCGCAAGGTTCGCGCCCGTCAGGTTGGCGCTGCGGAAGTCGCAATAGCTCAGGTTCGCGCCGCGCAGGTCGGCGCCGGAAAGGTCGGCCAGGCGCACGTCCGCCCCGCTCAGGTCGGCCTCGTGTAGCTTGCAGCCGGCGAGCTTCGCCTGGTGCAGCTCGGCCTTGATGAGCCGGGTCCGGCTGAGGTTGCTCTTGGCGAAATTCACGTTCGTCAGGTCGGCGCCGGACAGATCGGCCCCCTCCAGATCGGCCCCGCTCACGAAGCCGTTGATCAGCCGCGCATTGAGCAGGTTCGCGCCCCGCAGGTCCGCCCCCACCAGGTCCGCGTTGGGAAAATCCAACCGCCGCAGGTCCATCCCCGCCAGGTCGGCCCCCGCCAGACGCTTGCCCACAAGGTCGGCCTCGATCAGCGTCGGGGCGTCCCACGTCAAAAGTACTTCGCCTGAATCGACGTGCTTGATCACGACCTTCGAGTCGACCGCCTCCTTCGCGGCCGGCGCCGGCCGCTTGCCCGGCGACGAACCCGGCCGGCGAACTTGCGACGACAGGTCGTCGAGCGGGATCGTCGTCTCCAGGCTCTTGGCCTTCGACGCCGTCGCCGACTCGTCGCGCTTCTGCCGGGCCTTCATGGCGGCGATGCGCTGGTTGGCCTCGATGGCCCGCGCCGCCAGCACCGCCCGGAAATCAAATTCCGCCGGCTGCCGAATGGCAAAGGGCGCCAGCGCCCGGCAGACTTCCGTCCCCGACTGGTAGCGCTCGTCGGGCGACTTGGCCATCATCCGCGCCGCGACGTCCGCCAGCTCTTTGGGTCCCTTGGTCAGCCGCGGCGGCGGCGTCTG
>JACOUI010000029.1 GCA_016177915.1 Planctomycetia bacterium | reverse complement strand
CTTTTGGCGATCTCACTGATACGCCGCACTTAAGTTCTACCCGGGAGGACTTGCTCTTTCATGGAATCAGGCTCAGCCAGTGCGCTGGGCCGCCGTCCGCCGACCCGCGAGCTGCCCTCGGTTGGTGCTGCTGCGGCTCGGCGGCCGTTCCTGCCAGGCTCTTGCTGTTCGGCCCGCAATTCAGGGCTGTCGGCGAGCATAGCGTATTGACTGCCGTCGCATTCTGGCGCCGTCAACACGCGATGACGCCGAAAGTGAATTACACATTCGCCAAGGGCTCGGTGAATCGGTGAATCAAAGGGGTCAGGACTGGGTCAGGACTTGGGTCAGGACTCATTGTTTCGAGATCACCACGGCCAGGACAGAAAACGTGGCACAGGAGACAGAAAAGTCGGCCGAGCAGTACGAGCCGGAGTAAAAAAGGCAGCGCGAGCGAGGGCACGCAGAGAGAGGCGACAAGAGGGGAACGGGGGCGAGGGAAGAAAGAAATCGAGGCCTCCTCATCCCCTCAGTTTTCACTTCACCTCTCTAATCTTGATGTTCTTCCACCGGCACTTCGCGCCGCTGGGCCAGCCCAGGCCCCCGTGGACCTGCACGGCAATGGAGCCTTCCTTGCCCAGAGTCTCTGCCACCTTGTCGCGGTCGTAATTGGCGCCGCTGAAGGTCTTCCCGTCGAACTCGCTCGTCTTGACGCCGTTGATCCAGGTCGTGATCTGCGGCGGATTGCCCGCCACGCGGACCTTGGCCGTGTTCCAGTCGCCGAGCTTCCACGCCTTCACCCAATCTTCGCCCGAGATGCTGAAAGCCTCCGGCAGCCTGGCCTCGGTCGCCTTCGTTTTGAGTCCGACGAGCTGCTTGGCGTCGTCGTAGACGCCGAGGATGTCGAACGGCCGGTTGTTGAAGCCGCCGGTCCCCTCGCCGTAGATGTGCCCCACGTTTCCGTTGTCGTGGTAATCGACCATCATCTGCAAGCATTGCCCCTTGTCGTTGCCGCGCAGGAACAGCCCGCTGCACACGCCCCAGTCGGGCTTCATGTCGATCAGAAGCTCGAAGTCGCCGAACTTTTTGTCGGTGAGCAGGATGCCGCCGTTGCCGCTGCCGGGCGGATCCTGCTCGCCGGCGATCGCGCCTTCCTCGACGAACCAATGCCCGCCGGTGCCGTGGCCGATCTTTTCGGGGTTCTTGTGCCAGCCGTTGAGCGTTTTGCCGTCGAAGAGGCTGATCCAGCCCTCGTCGTCCGCGGCCAGGGCGAGTGAAGGGGCGGCGAGCAACGCACTCGCCATGAGCGCGGCGAGGAAAGTGACAAGGCGAAGCGAGCGGACGTGCATGGGAAACCTCATTTGGGGCATCAGGGGCGACGGCGGTCCTGACGTTCAGGCGTTTGACAAGCTGCGATTGTAAACCGCCCGGCGGCGGGTGCAATCAATACGCGCGGCTGCACCGTGCGATTCGACACGCCTCAGGTCGCGGAATATAGCGGCACCTGACACTGGCGAGACGCCCGTGGCAGCGGCTATCCTTGGTTTGCGCCCGCGGGCGGCCTGCGACGCTCGCTCGCCAGCGCTTCGACGCAATCCACGGTGGCTCGGCATGAAACGAATCCTCATCACGGCCTTTGAGCCTTTCGACCGCTGGCAAGAGAACTCCAGCCAGCTTTGTCTCGAGCAGCTCCGGAGCGATCTGGGCGCGGCCTGCGACGCGACGTTTCGCGTTTATCCCGTCCATTTCGCGCTTGTCCGCAAGCGGCTTGCGGCGGACCTGGCGATTGGCTTCGACGTCGCGGTGCACCTCGGCCAGGCCGGCGGCCGACCGGAAGTCTGCCTGGAAGCGTTCGCCCTCAACGTCGGCGGCGAGATCGGCCGGCCTCCTGAGACATTTCGGCTGATCGAGCCGGGCGGGCCGGATGTCTACCGCACGCCCTTGCCGCTGGGCCGGATCGCGCGGCGCGTGCGGGCGGCGCGCTTGCCCGTCGCGGTCTCCTATCATGCCGGGACGTACCTCTGCAACGCGACGTATTACTGGTCGCAGCACCTTGGCCGGCAGCTCGGCCTGGCCACGCGCTCGCTCTTTGTCCACCTTCCCTTCACGCCGGAGCAGGCTGCCCGCGAAAAGCCGGCCTGCCAGGGTTTGTCTCCCACGACCACTGCCCGTGCCGTCCGGATCGTGCTTGAATCGCTGATCAGGCCCGCGCCCGCGGAGAAGGCGCCGCGCCGCCGCAATCCAAAATCCAAAATCCAAAATCAGGAATCATGAACTGCGACCTTTTAGGCAAAGTCAGCCTCGTCACCGGCGCCGCCCGCGGCATCGGCCAGGCCATCGGCGACCGCCTGGCCCGAAGCGGCAGCCGCGTCGTCTACACGGACATCGACGGCGCAGGCGCCGCGGCCGCCGCGGGCAAACACGCCGGCTGCGTCGGCTGGAAGCTCGACGTGACCAAGGCCGACGAAATCGCGGCGGTCGTCCGGCGAATCGAAACCGAGCTTCTGCGCCTCGACGTGCTCGTCAACAACGCCGGCATCAATTCGCTTTCGCACCGCGTCAACATCGACGAGTATCCCCGCGACGAGTGGGACAAGATCATCGCCGTCGATCTCACCGGCGTTTACGAAGTCAGCCGCCACGCCGCACCGCTTTTGCGCAGGAGCAAGTGCGCCCGGATCGTCAACATCGCCTCCATCGCCGGGATCGTGCCCCTGCGGCTGCAATGTGCCTACGTCGCCGCCAAAGCGGGAGTCGTCAACTTGACGCGGGCGATGGCCCTGGAGCTGGGCCCGCAGGGCATCCTCGTCAACGGCATCGCCCCCGGCTCGACGTTGTCCGAGGGCACGCGGGCGCTCTTCTACGGCGCCGACGGCAAATTCCACGACAAGGTGCAGCGGATGCTCGACCACGTGCCGCTCGCGCGCCCGGCCAATCCCGACGAAATCGCCGTCGCCGCGCTCTTCCTGGCCGACCCGGAGAACAGCTACATGAACGGCCACGTGCTGGTGGTGGACGGCGGCTGGACCGCGGGCTACCACCGCGACTTCTGACGTACCCGTAGCGCTCACGCTCCGCGTGAGCTGGCGTGAACGGCGATCGCGGATCGCGCGCACGCTGACCTTCGCGTACGCGGCGATTTGGCGGTTCACGCTACATCACGCGGAGCGTGATGGCTACAACTCACACCGACGATGTTCCACGCCACTCGCCTCAACGCCGTCACCTATCCGCTCGAACCGGTCGAGCGCGAAGAACTCGCCCGCGCGGGCGCGGAGCTTACGGCGATCGAAGGCCAAAAGCCCGAGGAGATCGTCGAGGCCGCGCGCGGCTGCGACGCGTTGCTCGTCGTCTCTTCGCGCGTGCCGGCCGAAGTGATCGAGAAGCTCGCGCGCTGCCGGGTCATTTCGCGGCTGGGGGCCGGCACGGACCGGATCGACGTCGAGTCCGCCACGCGCCGCGGGATCGTTGTGGCCAACGTGCCGGACTTCTGCGAGAACGAACAGGCCGAGCACACGCTGGCGCTGCTCCTGGCCTTCGCGCGGCGGCTGCCCTACATGGGCCAGGCCATGCGCCAGGGCGACTGGACGGCCCGGCGGCATCCGGAAGTGCACCGCATCGCCGGCCGGACGCTGGGGCTCGTCGGATTCGGAGCAAGCGCGCAGGCCGTCGCCCGCCGGGCTTCCGCGTTCGGGCTGCGGCTCGTCGCCTGGGCACGAAGTCCGGACAAGTACCAGGCAATGGCCGCGGCGCTGGGCGTCGAGCTTGTGGACCTCGATCGCCTGCTGGCCGAGTCGGACTTTGTTTCCATTCACTTGCCGCTGACTCCCGAAACGCGGCACCTCATCGACGCGCGGAAGCTCGCCAGGATGAAACCCTCGGCCGTGCTCGTCAACACGTCGCGCGGAGCGGTGATCGACGAGGCCGCTCTCGTTGTCGCCTTGCAAAAACGGCAAATCGGCGGTGCGGCCCTGGACGTCTTTGAGGGGATCGACGTCTTCGCCCTGCCCGGCGCGCCGCCCGAGCATCCGCTCCTGGATCTCGACAACGTGCTCTTGACGCCGCACTGCGCCGGCACCAGCGTGGAATCGTCACTGGAATCGAAGCTCCGCGGGGCCCGGCACGCGGCCGACGTGCTGCTGGGCTTTTGGCCGCCGCACGTGGTGAATCCCGCCGTGCAGCCGCGTTTTCCGCTGCGAAAACGAGGAGAGTAAAGGTAAGATGGCCATCGAGCAGTCTCTCGCGGCAAGATCATCATTCACACGACCCGCGCCATGAAAACGACCCTCGACCCGCGTGCGCGATCCATCCTCCGCTCCGCGCTTTCGGCCTGCTTCGCAATCGCGCTCCTGCTGCTCGTTCAACCGGTGGGAACGCCGTTCGACAGCGGCCCGGCGCCGCGCATCGACCCCACCGGCATCGAAAGCTCGCTCGTGGTTTGCGGCGGCAAGACGCCCGAGGCCGCGATTGCCCGGTTCGTCGAGCTGGCCGGCGGCGAAAAGGCCCGCGTCGTCATCCTCCGGGCCGGCGAGAACGGCGGCAACGGCGGCGACAAGGAAAAACCGGCCGACGAGGACTTCAAGGCGTGGAAGGAGCGCAAGCTCGCCGCGCTCGACGTCGTGCAACTGCCGATCGAAGCGGCCGATTCCGCCGAGGCGCTCGCGCCGCTCAAAGAAGCGACCGGCGTCTGGATCGGCGACCTGCCGTCAGAAGACGCGCTGAACGGTCCCGTCGAAAAGGAGCTTCGCGCCCTCGTCAAGCGCGGGGGCACGATGGGCGTCGACGCGAACATCGCGGCGCGTTTGGGCCGATTCGCGCTGGCCCGCGACGGAAAAACGACCGCCGGTTTTGACGTGCTTCCCGGCGCGATCGTTCTGCCAGCCTTCGACGCCGAAAAAGACAAACAGCGCCTCTTCGACGCCCTCGCCAAAAACCCCGGACTCTTCGGCATCGGCATTGCCGACGGCGCGGCCCTCGTCGTTCGCGGCCGGCAACTGCGCGCCGTCGGCGACGGCGCGATCGCCCTCTTCCTCGCCGCCTCTTCGTCACGCGAAGCCCGAGTCATCGATCTGAGATCCGACAGCCCTTCGGACCTCACGATGCTGCGCCGCGCGGCCTTGGCCCGCACGCAGCCGCCTCCGCCGCCGCAGGACCCGCCGGTCCCCGAACTCGCAAGCGGCTCGCTCGTCATCGTGGGCGGCGGCGACATGCCGGCCGAAGCCACGAAGAAGTTCATCGAGCTGGCCGGCGGGCCGGAGTCGCTGATCGTCATCCTGCCCACGGCCGTCCCCGGCGCGACTTCCACCAGCACCGAAGGCAATTTCCTGGCCCGCGCCGGCGCAAAGAACCTGAAGGTGCTCCCCGGCACGAAATTCCACGAGGTCGAGTCGAAGGAGAGCCTGCTCGCCCTCAAGGAGGCCAAGGGCATCTGGTTCGGCGGCGGCCGGCAGTGGCGGTTCGTCGATGCCTACGAAAAGACGCGGGCCGTCGAGCTGTTCCACGGCGTGCTCCGCTGCGGCGGCGTTATCGGCGGCAGCTCCGCCGGCGCCACCATCCAGGGCGACTACCTCTGCCGCGGCAGCCCCCTCGTCAACACCGAAATGATGTGCGAAGGCTACGAACGGGGCTTTGGCTTCCTGCCGGGCGTGGGCATCGACCAGCACTTCTCGCAGCGAAAGCGCTTCGCCGACATGACCGCGCTGATGAAGGCCCGCCCGCAGCTCCTGGGGATCGGCATCGACGAGAGCACGGCGATCATCGTGCAGGGCCACGTGGCGGAGGTGCTGGGGAAGAACGCGGTCCACTTCTACGGCGGCCGCAAGGAGGTCGAGGAGGGCCAGCCGGACTACGAGAGCGTCAAGGCCGGCGGGAAGTACGACCTGAAGGAGCGGAAGGTGCTGGACGCGGGCGGGGAGAAGAAGAACGAGAAGCAGTGACGCCCGAGATCGGCAGCTTCGACGCGCCATCCAACTCGGTACTCCGCACTCGCTATTCCCGCGGATTCAGCGCCTGCAAATGCAGCTTCACCGCCTTGGCCACCTGCTCCGGCGATTCAAACGGCACGTACACCGCCCGCATCACAAGCTGGTACGCCCGGTCCACCTCGTAGTTTTCGAAGAAGCATTGAAAGTCCCAGGCCGGGTTGCCGCGGCCGCCGCCGCTGGGCGATTGCGTGAGGCGCACCCTGTCGCGCGTGCGGAACACCTGCGCGTAGGCCATCCCGTGGCTCACGCCGAAATACCACGGCTCATGATACCGGTGCTTCGAGTCGTTGTAGACGAGCGTCAGCGGAAAATCCGAGTCGTGCTTTAGCTCGCGGTTGTCGTCCGTCGCCCGGTGGTTGGACAAGACGCCGTGCGCGGGCGTCACTCCGCGGACCCAGGTCGTCTCCTTCCGCCCCTCCTGGCCGCCGCGGAAATGGATGTCAAGCGACTCGGGCTGGTGAATGTAGCTGGCCCAGAAGAGGGCCACGTACCCGTTTTTGAAGGCCTTTCGCCGCGGGATGCACTCGATCGTCATCTCGATCGCCCCGTCGGACAGCAGCTCGTATCGCAGCGAGCTTTCCAGGCCCCAGTTGGGCGTGGGGGGCTGGTGCAATTCGACGGCGTGCTCGCCGACGACGCGAAGCTGCATCGGCGCCTTCCGCGGCTCGAACAGGATGTCCCGCTCGCACGTCGTGCCGTCGTGGATGTGCTCGTAGTTGAGCCCGGCGTAGTTGGGCACGAAGAGGTTTTCGCGGCGCTTCGTGTGCGTGAGTACGGCCACGCCGCTGTAGCCGGCCTTGTGGTCTTTGAGCACTTCGTCGTTCACGGCCTCGTTGTCGACGACGATCGCCTCCACGTCGCCGCGCTTGAGCACGGCGTAGTGCTTCGCCGGCACGGTGTACTTGATGTCGGGGTTCGTGAGTGTCGTGCGGCCCGGCTCCGCGGCGGGGACGGGCAATTGGAAAAGCGCGATGGCAAAGGCGAGCAGGGCCGTGGTGAGAATTCGCATAATGCACCGTGTGCAGGGCGCCGTTTCGGCACGCAGCGCGCCCAAAGGCAGGCGGGCCGTCGCCTTTCGCGGAGCGAAAGACGACACTTATCTTCGTTCGACCCTTACCCTACGGCTCGCGCATGGCGCGGGGGATCAGCGGCGGTTTCGGCATCGGCGGCGCAGGGCCGACCGGCAGCATGTCCGAGGGGCTGGCGTCCTCGTCGTTGTCGACGGGCAGCCGCGGCCGGCCGCCGGAAGTATTCCCAGCACCGGCCTGATTCGCGCTGCCAGGCTGCTGGTTCGCCTCAACGCCTGAAATCGCACCGGCCGGGACCGCCGCATCGCCCGGCGCAGGGCCCGCCGCACCGGAAGCGTTCGGCGGGCTGCTGCCGGACGGCTCGACGTCCGTCCGCAGGAAGTTCGATGCCAGCCACAGCGCGCCCGCCACCACCATGAGCAGCACGATCCCTGCGCTCCAAGGCAGAGTGCTCCCGCCGGCCGCGCCCCCGGCCGAGCCGCCGACGGTCGCCGCCTTGCACGCGGCCAGAACTTGCGCCGCGGAGAACGGCGGCGGCGACAACACCTGGCAAAGCAACTGCTCCAAGCGCAAGCGCTCGCGGACCGCCACGCGCACCTGCGCCGACTGCCCCGACCGCCGCCGGACCATCTCCAGTTCGCCGGTCGACCATTCGCCGGGAAGCCGCTCGGCGACCCACTCGATGATCAACTGGTCATTCATCGGACGCCTCCCGCCCCAGCCGGTCCAGGCAGCGCTTCAGTGCCTGCCTCGCCCGGTACATCAAAAGCTTCACCGCCCCGACGCTCCGCTCCAGCCGCCGGGCGATCTCCTGGTATTTCTGCCGGCCCTGGTAGTGCAGCTCCAGGGCCGTCCGCGGCCGCGCCGCCAGCCGCTCGAGGCACTTTGGCAGCTTTGCCAGCAGGCGGTCGTAGCGCCCTTCCTCCTCCTCATTCTGCTCGATTTCCAGGCAAAGTTCCGTCCAGGCGACCTCGTTTCTCCGCCGGAGCTTCCTGGCCCGTTCCCGGAGCAGATTCCGCGCCACGCCCAAAAGGAACGGGCGGACGGCGTCCGGGGCATGCTCGTGGGGCAGCCCCTTGTAGTAGCGGACGAAGACCTCCTGCGTCAGGTCGTCGGCGTCGGAGGTTTGCAGGAGGCGAGCGCGGAAGTAGGCGTAGACCGCCGACTGATTGTTTTCCACAATCTCGATAAACTGCGCATCCTGCGCAGCCGCGTCGATGGGCGGGGCCTGTGCGACGGAGCGCGGGACGGAATCGTCATCCGGCGGCGGCTGTTTGCCGGGCGCAAGAACTTGCGGGGCCACGTGCACCTCTCTCTGTCGGCGGATCGGCCTCTTTGCCGCCTGCCCGGTTTCCGCCTTGAGTTTATCCGCCGCGCCTACGCCCTGGCAAACTTTTTTCAGCACTTCGTAGGGCAGGCGGCCCGCCTGCCTTTCTTCCGTGGGGTAGGCGTCTCGCCTGCCGATTCTCGCCCAGCCGTCCGCCCGACGCAGGCGACTTACATGAGAACGGAGAATCCGGCTTGCTCAAAATGGTGGTCGCCGGTCAAAGCCTCCGACAGCCCGCGATGGTCCATGACCACGAACGAAACGCAGTCGGTCAGTGACCAACCCTTGTCGCGTCGCTCTCCGAATAGCTTAACTCTCTCGTCGAACAACTTTCGAGTCGGCGGCACAATCGTCACCGCCCGATCGCGCTCGAGATCGGCAACGAGCGCGAGGAATATGGGACGATGCGCGGGCGCTGCCAAGGCGTCGCCGACTTCCGTCAGCACCCAGGTCGTTGTGATGACCGGTACCTTCAATCGGCGCGACAGCTCCAAAGCCTGCTGGTGCGCCTCGTCGCGCTCGTTCAACAGCGCCAGATAGAAGAACGTGTCTGCAAAGACCGCCTTCATGGCTTCTGCCGGCCGTGCAAGTAATGGTCGTGGTTTTTGGCCAGGTCCGGCGGAAGCCCCTTGGCCGCGCCGACGACGTCCTTGAGTCGGTCGTAGAGGGACTCAACCTGGCGGCCGTCTCCGTGCTCTTCGGCAGCGAGACTGACGTCGACGGCCGCGCCCTCCGGTAGCCTGCCGTTCTCGTCGAGAACGATCACGCCGTCTTTCACGTGCCCTCGATAGATCATCTTGTTTCCTTACGACAAGCTGAAACGCCAGCATGCTCGCGCCAATCTCTGGCGCTTCTACCCTCATTGTACCCTGTTGAGCTGAAGTGCGCACGGGCGGCGCTCAAAATCCGCGCCCCCCATCCGCCCCGTCGTCGTCCGCCTGCCGCCGAAAATGCCCCATCAGCCCCCGCACGTGCTTGTCGCCCGGCGCAATCCCGTCCGCCCGCGCCAGTTGCTTCAGCGCCTCGGCCGGATGACCCAAGAATCCGTACTGAAACCCCAACAGGAACCGGCCGCTGAAGTTGTCCGGATGCTCGCCAACGAACTTCTCCAGCGCCCGAAGCTGCCCCGTGTAGACGGCGGCGTCGCGATAGTGCTGGCGAAACTCGCGCACGATTGAACCCGCCTCGCCGACCTCGATCTCCTGCATCGCCGCCAGGATCGCGCTCGCCGATTCGGCATAGCATGCCAGCGCGAACTGCGCCTGCCCACGAAGCATGTTCGCAGCCGCACGGCTCGGCTCATCGACCCCCTCGCCGTCGAGCGGCCCCAGAATCTTCAAGACGGTCTCGTACTGCTCGCGCTTGAACGCCGCCGCACCACTGCGCAGCAGTTCCCTCGGTTCGATCTGCGGCGCAGCAGCCGCAGCCTCATCGACGATCACCCCCGGCGCCGCCGGCCCTTCCAGCTCCGCCGCGTCGTACACCGGCTCGTAGGTGTACGCGTTTGGCCCGCGGAACGTGATCCGGTGCCCGATCGGGTGCCGAATCTCGTCGCGCCAGGGGTACCCAAAAATATCGCCCGGCAGGGGCGCCCATGGCTCGAACGGCGAGAAGGCGCCGCCGGCGTCGATCAGGTACGGCCCGTCCGGCTGCGACATGAAGCGCATCCAATCGATAAGATCGAGCTGCCGCGCGACGGCCTGCTGCCGCCACGCTTCGCCCAGGCGAAAGGCCTCGCGGCCGAAGCGCAGCGAGTCCGCCCGATAGATCGTGACGACGCTGGCGGGACCTTCGTCCGCCGCCGGTGCAGCCACGGGGTCCTGTTTCGCGGCCGGCGCGGGCGCGGCGCCTTGGCGCGGCACTTCCGTTCTCGGTTCGCCGCGCTTTTCCGCCGCCGGTTGTTCCTGTGCGACGGCTGCCCTTTGCGTCGCCACGCAGGAGAGAAAGATCCATGCGGCGGCGCAGGCCCTGATCGAGGTCCTCATCGCACTGCCTCCTGAAAGACTCTGTTCCGTTGTCGTCCCTCTTGCCTCCGATGCGTCGCCGTCATTCTACCATTCTCGGCCCCCCGTTGAACGCAAATCGCGCGCCGCGCTTTTCAAGCGCGAGCGATCGCTCTCCGCGCCGCGAAAAAACCGCGGCGCACCGCCAATTCGCCTTGACGAGATTCGGCCAAACCTGCTCCAATGCGCGCACACGCCGGCTTTGCGCCGGCGCGCCGCTGGAAACAAAGCGGCCGGCGCCGCGCGGCGAACCATTTCGTTTGCCGCGGCGCCGATGCAAGGACGAAGCTTCCCCTTCCGGGTGCCCCCAGGGGAATGCACGCGGGAGAAGCACGCCAGGGTGGGCGCCCGACACGAAGGAGCCACGCGATGGCACGCAAGAAAGGCAAGAAGAAGAGCACCAAGGCCAAGGCCCGTTCCACGAAGCGGAAGACGAAGAAGACCCGCTCGGCCAAGGCCAAGGGCTCGACGAAGCGGAAGCGGCGCTAGCGCGTCGGCCGCAAGAGCAACGACGAGAAAGGCCGGCCGTCTTTTGTCGAGACGGCCGGCTTATTTTCTGCGCCAGCGCGAGCGGCCGCCGCGATCCTCAGTTCCTCCGCGCCTCGGCCGTTTCCGGATAAATCACCAGCTCGATCCGCTGGTTCCGCTCCCGGCCGGCCTGCGTGCTGTTGGAAAAGAGCGGCCGGCCCGCGCCGTGCCCCACCACGCGAAGCTGCTCCGGCCCGAAGTATCCGCCCGCCACAAGCTGCTCGAAGACGGCTTGCGCCTGCGCCGCCGAGAGCTGGTGGTGGCTGGCGTACTTCCCTTGGGCGAGCGCGATGTTGTCGGTGTGGCCCTCGACGCCGATCTGCTGCTGCGGATAGACCCGCGCCAGCTTTTGGGCGACCTGGCCGACGAGCTGCGCCCCCTCGCGTTTCAAACGCGCATCCTCCGCGTCGAACAAGCGCGACGAGGGGATCACGACGCGGACCGTCGCCTCGTCGCGCTGCGCTTCCACACCCACGATCCCCAAATCCGGCAACTCGTTCTGCAGGCTGTTGTTGGGAGTGATCGTAGCCCCGCCGCGCCGCCGGGCCGAGGCCTGCAGTGCCTCGATCTGCTTCGTGCTGTTCGTGTTCTCCTCGCGCAGCCGGGCGACCTGCGAGGTGGCGCTGGCGAGCTGATCGCGCAGGGCGGCCGCCTGCTCCCGCTCGAGCTGCACCTGCCGGTTGAGCTGCGCGATCGACTCCGTGGCCTGGCTGTTCTGCTCGTCGATCGCCGCCAGCTTGGTCTGCAAGTCCTTGTTCTGCGCCAGGATCTTCTGCTGCTCGGCCTGCGATTGCTGGAGCTGCAGCGCCACGGGCGTCTTGCAGCCGACCAGTAGGCCCAGCACCAATAGCAGCCAGCCGCCTCGCGCAGAAGCGCTCATCGACGAAATCTCCTGCCGCCTCGGCCGGAAAGGCGCGCCGTAACTTGCCGTCGTTGGCGCAGTTTGAGCCGGGCGGGCAAAATGAGGGGCGGATGGTAGCGGACGCCGCAACACCCGGCAAGTCCGCTTTCGCGCCGTAGGACGGCCTTTCCAGGCCGTCTCATTGGAGCAACGGCCTGGAACGCCATCCTACAGATGCGCCCCGCTCCCATGCGACTGCAAGTGCACCATCAGCACGGCCAGGTCCGCCGGCGTGATGCCGCTGATCCGGCCCGCCTGCGCCAGGCTCGCCGGCCGCACCCGCGTCAGCTTCTCCCGCGCCTCCGCCCGCAAGTGCGTCACCCGCGAATAATCGAGCCACTCGGGCAGCCGCTTTTCCGCCAGCCGCCGCTGGCGCTCGATCTCGACTTCCTGCCGCGCCACGTAGCCCGCGTACTTGCAGTCGCACGTCGCCTGCCAGGCGACCTCCGCGGGAACCTCCGCCAGCGCCGGCAATCGCGCGACGATGTCCTGCCACGTCGTCTCCGGCCGGCGCAGCAGCTTTGCCAGCGTGATTTGACCGTCGCGCGTCGCTTCGAGCGCCTGCACGATTTCGTCGATGGCTGCCAGCTTCGCCTGCAAGCGGGCGAAGCGCTCTGCGGAGACGAGTCCGACCTGATGGGCCAGCGGCGTCAGCCGGCGGTCGGCGTTGTCGTGCCGCAGCGACAGGCGATGCTCGGCCCGGCTCGTGAACATGCGGTACGGCTCATCGACCCCCCGCGTCACCAGGTCGTCGATCAGAACGCCGATGTAGGCCGCGTCGCGATCGAGCACCAGCGGTTCGCGCCCTTGCAGGGCCAGCGCCGCATTTGTTCCTGCGACGAGTCCCTGCGCCGCGGCCTCCTCGTAGCCGGTCGTGCCGTTGATTTGCCCGGCGAAATAGAGGCCCGCAACGAGCTTCGTCTCCAGCGACGGCCGCAACTGCTCCGGCGGCGAAAAGTCGTACTCCACGGCGTAGCCGTAGCGCATGATCTGGGCCCGCTCCAGGCCGGGGACCATCCGGAACATTTCGTCCTGCACGTCGCGCGGCAGGCTGGTGGACACGCCGTTGACGTAATACTCGAGCGTGCCGCGGCCTTCCGGCTCCAGGAAGAGCTGGTGCCGCTCCTTGTGCGCAAACCGCACGACCTTGTCTTCGATCGAGGGGCAATATCGCGGCCCGCGCGACTGGATCTGTCCGGAGTACATCGGCGCGCGGTGCAGGTTTTGCCGGATCAGGCCGTGGACCTGCTGGTTGGTGTAGGTGATGAAGCACGGGATTTGCGCCTGCGCGATGCGGTCCGTCAGAAACGAAAACGGCTGCGGGTCGTCGTCGCCCGGCTGAAGCTCCATGCGCTCAAAGTCGAGCGTGCGGCCGTTCAACCGCGGCGGCGTGCCGGTCTTGAAGCGCCTGAGTTCGAAGCCCAGCCGCACGAGCGCGGCGCTGATGCCCTGGGTCGTTCCTTCTCCGGCGCGGCCCCCGGCCGACTTCGTCTCGCCCGTGTGCATCAGCGCTTGCAGAAACGTCCCCGTCGTCAGCACCACCGCCCGCGCGCGATACACGGCGTCGCCGCGCACCCGGACTCCCGCGACGCGAAACCGCGCTCCCGTCCCGTCGCCGAGCGGTATTTCCTCGACGAGCAGGTCCTCGACCACTTCCTGCTTGAGCGACAACCCCTCCTGCGACTCGACCCGCCGCTTGATCTCCGCCTGGTAGGCCTTCTTGTCGGCCTGGGCCCGCGGGCTGTGCATGGCCGGGCCCTTTTTGCGGTTCAGCATGCGGAACTGAATGCCGACAGCGTCGATCGCTTGCCCCATCGCGCCTCCCAGCGCGTCAATCTCGCGGACGATCTGCCCCTTGGCCACGCCGCCGATGGCCGGGTTGCAGCTCATCTGTCCGACGGTGTCGAGGTTAATCGACAGGAGCGCGACCTTGGCGCCCAAGCGCGCGGCGGCCAGGGCGGCCTCGGCGCCGGCATGGCCCGCGCCGACCACGAGCACGTCGAACTCGTATTGCGACGGTGCGCTCATGCTGGCGTCACTCTCGTGCGATCTTTCTTCCCGGCGAGCGACTCGACGCGACGCGCGCTTCTCCACCGCCTGCGTCGTCGCGGCAGATTCCCGCGATCCCACTCATGGTTCATGATACAGTGGGGAGGGCGGCGGCGAAATCCGGACTTTCGCCGACGCGCCGGCCGCGCGCGGCCCGCAAGCGCGGACGCGGGGCTTTTGACAACCACGCGCCGCCGGCGCATGATGTGACCGTCCCGCGCCGGCGTGCCGCCCGCCTCCGATCGCTTCGCCTCGTGATCGCCAACAGCTTTGCGAGAGCGTCATGTCGATTTCGTTTCAGTGCCCCGCGTGCCAGAAGCAATACCGCGTCGACGAGTCCCTCTCCGGCCAGCAAGCGCGTTGCACCTGGTCGGCGGGCCGGGCCCAGGCACCTGACATCGGAATTAGCGGCATGCGATAATGGCGGCGGGCGATGTCTCCCGCGACGGGACGACGCGGCCGATCCAGCGCCCTGAAGCAGCCGGCTTGTTTTGACCTGTGGACGACGAGAGCAAAGAGCATCATGCCGATTCAGTTTGCGTGCCCCTCCTGCCAGAAGCAGTTTCGCGTAGCGGATTCGATGGCCGGCCAGCAAGCGCGCTGCTCGTGCGGCCAGATCGTGACCGTGCCGGGGCCGAAAACGCAGGCTGCGGCGCCGCCCTCCACGCCCCGTTCGGCTTCCTTCGACCGGCTGCTTCAAGAAGCGCAGGATGCGGTGGCCGCCAAGCGGGCGGCCGAAGAGGCCGCCCGGGCCGAGCGCGCCGCCGCCGAGGCGGCCAAGGCCGCCGCTCAATTCGCCCCGCACGGCCGCATGGTCATCAAGGTCCCCCACCGCGGCGGGACCGTCCTGGTGCTGGCCCTCCTGGGCTGGTTCATCTGCCCGCTCCTCAGTCTGATCGCCTGGAACATGGGCCGCGGCGACTTGCAAAAAATGGACGCAGGACAAATGGACGACAGCGGGCGCGGCCTCACGACGGCGGGCAAGATCATCGGGATGGTCACGACGCTTTTGTTCGTGCTGTCATTCCTTGCCGGTGGAATTGGCGCCCTCTTTCTGTTCCTCAACCTCAAGTAAGTCTCGTCGCGGCTCGACGCGCTACCGCCACTGAACCCGCTGCGGCTTTAGGACTCGTGCGCCGCTGCAGAGCGCCGGCGGCGGAAAACCATCGGGCGCCCGTCAGGCGCCCCGCAGGGCGGCCTGGTCCGTCAGGCAGGCCAGATATTCGCCGGCGGCGCGGGCTTTTCCCACCGCCTTGGCCCGCTGCTGAAAAAAGGGCGGGAGCAGCGCCGGCGCAGCCAAGAGCGCGGAGAACCTCTCGTGAAGACGCTGTTTGGCGCGCTCGCGGATCGCGACGACCTGCGGATGGCGGTAGACGCGCTCCTGCAAGAAGGCCTCGATTTCCTGTTTTTGCGCGGCCATGGCGTCGCGCGGACGAATCACGCACTCGGCCGGCCCGCCGGCGCCGGGACGCGCGGTCGCGTCCTTCAGCCGCCGGCGAGCCTCGTCCAAAAGATCGCTGATTTGCCAGTCGATCAGCTCCTTGATGACGGCCCGCCGTAGTTCGTGGCCTGCGAGCACCGCGTAGCGCTCGCGCACCCGGCGCTGGGCCTCGCGCCACAACGGCAGGGCCATCAGCTCGTCCAGCCGCAACAGGCCCAGCTCCAGGGCGTCGTCCGCGTCGTGCGAGTCGTAGGCCACGCTGTCCGCCGCGTCCACCACCTGCACTTCCAAAAGCACCGGCCCCGCGCGCTTGTCGGCCCGCGCCTCTTGCCCGGCCAGCACCTCGCGCGAGAGATTGAGCCCCGGAAACTCCGGATACCGCTGCTCCAGTTCCTCGACGATCGTCAGCGCATGCCGATTGTGCGAAAAACCGCCCTCGTCGCGCAGGCAGTCGTCCAAGGCCTCCTCGCCCGCGTGGCCGAACGGCGGATGCCCCAGGTCGTGGATCAGCGCGAGCGCCTCGATCAGGTCCTCGTTGAGCCGCAGCGCCCTTCCCAGCGTCCGCGCCAGGCTGGCGACCTCCAGCGTGTGCGTGAGCCGCGTGCGGTGATAATCGCCCAGGTCGCCGGTGAACACTTGCGTCTTGGCGCTGAGCCTGCGAAAGGCGGCGCAGTGCACGATCCGGTCCCGGTCGCGCTGAAAGGGCGAACGGTAGGGGTGCGCCGGCTCAGGGTACTTTCGTCCGGCCGACGCCGCGCTCGGCATGGCGTAGGGCGCCAGCAGCAGCTTTTCGCGCTCGACCCACGACTCCGGCACGCCCACCTCCACACCCAACCTCGCCGAGCCACTGACCACCAGCCACTAACCACTTCCTACCCGCACATCTTCGCCAGCTCGCGCAAATAGTCCAGCGCCTCGCGCAGCTCCGGCGCCTCGGCGCCACGCACGCGCCCCCGCTTGTCGCACTGCGCCAAGAGCACGAGCGCCTCGTAGTCCTCGCAGGCCAAAAGCCGCCTTCGCGCCCGCGCCCCCAGCGTCCCGTCGCGCAGGGCGTGGCCCTCCATGTGGTGCTCGATGAGCCAGGCCGTGCGCGGCGGCACGAAACCCGCCAGCGCCTCCAGACCGGCCTGCACGTGCTCCTCCGGGTCGATCGCCTTGCCCACGTCGTGCAACAGCGCCGCCAGCAAGAACTCCTCGTCGTAGGGCAGCTCGTCCCGCGCCCGGTCGAACACTTGCAGGCTGTGATAGAGCGCGTCGCCCTCCGGGTGATATTTGCCGGACTGCTTCACCTTTTCCAGCGGCACGAGCAGCAGCTCGTAAATCTGGAAGCGATCGACGCGGTTCTCGGCCTCGGCCAGCTCGTCCGACAGCTCGATGCCGGGATACTCGCGCGCCAGGAGCTGCTCCAGCTCCGGGATGCTCGCCCGCTCGATCGCCTGGCCGGTGATCGAGCTTTTGAAGACGTAATGGGCCTGGTCGGCGTTGTAGATGGTCAGCTCGAAGGGAAATCGTTCCTCGACGTGGACGTGCGTGAAGATGCGTTCCTCGTCGTGCTTGCGGACGCGCTTGCGCTCGAGGTCGAACCGCAGCCCCTCGCCTTCCAGCGCGGCGCACACCGCCTCGATGCTGTCGGAGAAGACGTGCAGGTCGATGTCCGAGCCTTGCCGCACGTGTCCCGTCAACGTGCTGCCAATCAGGCGCGGGCGGAACCGGCTCAGGATGCGCATCATGCGCAGGGCCTCGATGCGCATTTCGCGCAGGTGGCTGGTGCGGGCGTCTCCCTCGTGGATCCGCGCAAAGACCTGGATTTCATCCCGGATTTCCCGGTTGCTGGGCAGATCGGCCGGCTTGAGCCAGCCCTGGCAGAGACGCGCCGCGGCTTTCTGCTTGGCCCGGAAGTACTCCGACTCCTCGCGGAGGTACATCAGGCGCGCCGCTTCCCAGGCGATCTGCTTGCGAAGCTTTCCGCTTGGCATGGAAGGCCGCGCAAGCTCGCGCGGCGGGCGACGGCAGGCGTGTTAGAAACGGTCCTGTGGAAGTATAGGCCGGCTGCGCCGAGGCAGCAAGAGAACGTCGCGGACACGCGCTCAGGCCGTCGCCGCGGCGGCGACCCGCTCCAATTCGCGCGATTCGGTCGTCTCGCCGCTGCGATTGCTGGGACGGCTGGTGTCGTTGTCCTCCAAGAACGTGACGCGGTTCCGCCCCGTCTGCTTGCTCCGGTAGAGCGCCTGGTCCGCCCGCAGGAAGATCGACTCGGGAGTGTCCCCCTGCATGACGCCCGTAACGCCGATGCTGAAGGTCACGGCGGCCTGATCGTTGTTCTCGGACTGCAGCCCGAAGTTCTTCTTCGAGACCCCCGCCCGGATCCGCTCGATGATGTTCATGCCGGTCACGAGGTCCGTCTGCAGGAAGATGGCGAACTCGTCGCCGCCGAAGCGGGCGACGTAGTCCTCGGCGCAGATCATCGTCCGCAGGAACTCGCCGATGCCCGAGACGACCCGGTCGCCCGCCGGGTGGCCGTGCGTGTCGTTGATCCACTTGAAGTGGTCGACGTCGGCCACGGCCAGCACGAAGGGCCGCCCCTGGCGGCGGAAGGCCCCCAGCATCGTCTGCAGCTTTTCGTCGAAGCCCTTGCGGTTGGCGACGCCGGAAAGGAGGTCGATGCGGGCCTCCTTGCGGGTGCGGTCCAGCTCCTGCGCCTGCTCCTCCATGCGGAGGGTGGCGTACTGGAGGTCGTCCTCCAGCTTGTGGTTGGCCTCCAGGACCGAGGCGATCTGCGTCAGCAGGCGGTCCTGGATGCCGTGGAACGTGTCGTCGTCCACGTGCATGTCGATGATCGACTGCCCCACCTGCTGGATTTCGTTGTTGTGCGTGTCGACGTCGTTGTTGAGCTGTTCGGCCGCGGAGAGGATCGAGGAGAGCACCCGCAAGGTTTGCTCGCTGTGGGCCTTGCTTGCGGTCCGGCTGCGCCCGCGCAGCGACGAACCCAGGTAAAACCCAATGCCCAGCCCCACCAGCACGCAGGCCAGCACCCAAGGCAAAACGATGTGAAATGAGGCCACGGAACTTGTCCCCGACAAGTCGAATCCATACCGCCAAAACCGACGCGCAGGTCGGGCGCAAAGCGCCAGCCGCGAGGGCAGGCGCCCCGTGCCTGCCGCGTGAATTCTATGTCAAAAAGCGACGGCCGGTGGTGAAAAATGAAAACAACGGCGGGGGCGATTCTTCCGAATAAGCCTCCCGAACGACGTGCTTTCACCACGTGGTGACACACGCCTTTTCAGTGAAACACCGCTTTCCTCGGCACAACCCATCACGGCCCTTGCCCGGATCCCAGGTCTGACAGCATCCGCTTCAAGCGCTCGATCGGCAGCCCCACCACGTTGCTCTCGCTGCCTGCGATCACGTGCACCCAATCAAGGCCGTCCTGATAGCCGAACGCCCCGGCCTTGCCGAGCCATTGCCCGCCCTCCAGGTACGCCTGAATCCTCTCCGGCGAAAGAACGTCCATCCGCAGCACCGTGACGTCGACCTCCACCCGCGGCGGCCGGCCGTCGAGCGGCCACAGGCACAGGCCGCTCAGCACGCGATGCTCGCGGCCGGAAAGCAGCGCGAGCATCTGCCGCGCGTGGGCTTCGTCGCGCGGCTTGCCCAGGATTTGCCCCTGGCATTCGGCGACGGTGTCGCAGGCGACGATGACTCGGCGATCGACGGACTCTCCGCTGGCGGGCGCGTCGCGTACACCCTTCGCTTCCAGGCGATGTGCGACGTTCTCAGCCTTCTGCCGCGCCAGCCGTGCGACGTGTTCCGCGGGCGACTCCCCGCTGCATACGCCGCACTCGGCCGATTCATCCGGGCCTTGCACTTCAAAGTCGTATCCTGCCGCCGCCAGCAGCTCCCGCCGGCGCGGCGAACGGCTCGCCAGGATCAACTTCGGCCGCCGGTTCATCTGCGGTTCCGCCTGTGCCGACAAGTCGTCCCCTTCCCGCCCGCATGCTAACATCAGCGTACCAAACCAGCGAGGGTCGGCGGGGGCGACGATATGCTGCGCGTGCTGTACGAAGACAACCACCTGCTGGCCCTCGACAAGCCGGCCGGCCTGCCGATGGTCGGCGCCCTGCCGGACGTCCCCACGCTCGTGGACGCGGCCAAGGAACACCTCCGTCAAAAGTATGAGAAGCCCGGCAACGTGTTTTTGGGCGTCACCAGCCGGCTGGACGCGGCTGTGT
Organism: Planctomycetia bacterium; assembly: GCA_016177915.1. Lineage (GTDB taxonomy): Bacteria > Planctomycetota > Planctomycetia > Pirellulales > S012-138 > JACOUI01. Next base: position 6,234 of record JACOUI010000029.1, on the reverse strand, counting down.
CGGGCGTGGTGCTCCTGGCCCGCACGTCCAAGGCCGCCTCGCGCCTGATGGCGCAGTTCCGCGATCGCGACGTGCAAAAGGAATATTGGGCCATCGTCGCCGGCTCGCCGCCCCAGCATGGCGAGTACGTCGATTTTCTCCTCAAGGACGACGCCGCGCAGCGCATGCGCGTCGTGGGGCAGGGGACGCCCGCCGCCAAAGAGGCCCGCCTCGCGTTCCGATGCCTGGCGACGTTTCAGGGCGGAGCGCTGCTCGAAGTCTGCCCCACGACCGGCCGCAAACACCAGATTCGCGTGCAGCTCGCGGCGCGGGGCTTTCCGATCTGGGGCGACGAAAAGTACGGCAGCCAGCGGCCCTTCGCGCGGGGAATCGCCCTGCACGCCCGGCGGCTCGTCGTTGAGCATCCCGTCAGGCACACGCCGCTCGAGCTCGTCGCCCCGCTTCCCAAATACTGGCCGGCGATCTGCCGACAAATCGAGGCGGGGCTTTCCGACAACTCGCCGTGACGGTCCGCGCTGGCCTTCTCCCGGATCATCGACGTGCAGCCAAGTTGGCGGCAGCCCCGTTGGGGCGGCTGCGCGGTTTAATAATGAAGTGGTCGAAGTAGAGTAACTGCGCGCACGCGAAGGGGCGGCAACTGCCAGCAAGGGTCGTCCTCCAAACTGCGCCGTTTCCCAAGTTGACATGTTTTATCGACTTACGTACGGTTGAGTTTGGGGACTGACGCCCCCGTCAACCAATCCATAGAGGTTGATGCCTGCCAATCCTTGTCCCGCCTGAAACGACGAGCTGCCCGTGACCCGACGCCGGCTGGCCTTCGCGCTGTGTCTCCTGCTGATTGCGGCGGCCCTCTGCGCCCAGCAGCCCGCGGCGAAGAACCGCGGAGAAATGCCCGAGGGCAATCAGGCGCCGGGGCCGGGAATGTCGTTCGCCCGTGACGTCGTCCCGTTCATCAAAGCCAATTGCGTCGAATGCCACTCCGGCGAAGAGGCCAGCGCGGGCATCCATTTCGACAAGCACCTTGGCGACGGATCGCTCGCCAAGGACCGCAAGACTTGGGCGCGAGCGGTGCGGATGCTGCGGGCCGGGCTGATGCCGCCCGAGGACGGACCGAAGGTCCAGCGCGCCACGGCGGAACGCCTGGCGGCGTGGATCGACCGCGAGATCAGCACGGTCGACTGCACCGGCCCGCGCGATCCGGGCCGGGTGACGATCCGCCGGCTGAACCGCGTCGAGTACAACAACACGATCCGCGATTTGCTGGGGGTCGATTTCAAGCCGGCCGACGACTTCCCGGCCGACGACGTGGGCTACGGCTTCGACAACATCGGCGACGTGCTGTCGCTGCCGCCGCTTCTGATGGAGCGGTATCTCGACGCGGCCGAGAAGATCGCGGAGACGGCAATCGTGGCCGACCCCAAGCCGGCGGGGCAGCGCTTCGAGGCCGACCGCCTGCGCGGCGGAAACCAGCAGGGCGGCTGGCGCGGGCTGTATTCGTCGGGCGAGGTGTATCGGAGCGTCGAAGTGCCGCAGGGCGGGTCGTTCGCCGTCCGCGTGCGGGCCTTCGCGGAGCAGGCCGGCGGCGAAATCGCCCAAATGGAGCTTCGCGTCGACGACAAGGCGGTCGCCACGTTCGACGTGCGGGCCGTGGAAAACAAGCCCGACGTCTACGAGAAAACGCTCGACCTCGAAGCCGGGCGGCGCAAGATCGCCGTGGCGTTTATCAACGACTACTACCGGCCCGACGACCCCAATCCAGGCAATCGTGACCGGAACCTGTACATCGGGTCCATCGAAGTCTCGGCCCCGGCTGGCGCGAAGGCCGACCTCCCCGAGACGCACACCCGGCTGATCACGGCGACGCCGGGCAAGGACCGTTCGACGGCGGCCTGTGCGACGGTGATCCTGCGCGAGTTCTGCCGCAAGGCGTATCGCCGCCCACCGACGAACGAGGAGATCGACCGGCTGGTGAAGCTGGTTTTGATGGCCGAGAAGAACGGCGAGACGTTCGAGCGGGGGGTGCAGCTTGCCGTGCAGGCGGTGCTCGTTTCGCCGCATTTCCTATTCCGCGTCGAGGCAGACCCTGGTCCCAAGGACCCAGGCGGCGTGCGGACGATCAGCGAGCACGAGCTGGCCACGCGGCTGTCGTACTTTTTGTGGAGCACGATGCCGGACGACGAATTGCGCCGCGAGGCCGATGCCGGCAGGCTCCGCAAAAATCTCCGCGCGCACGTCGAGCGGATGATCAAGGACGACAAGGCGCAGGCCTTCGTGGAGAACTTCGCCGGGCAGTGGCTGCAGCTTCGCAACCTCGATTCGTTCAATCCCAACCGAAGGCAGTTTCAAAGGTTCGGGAGCATCCTGAAGGCGGCGATGCGGCGGGAGACCTTTTTGTTCTTTGGCAACGTCCTGTCGGAGAACCGCAGCATCTTCGAGCTGATCGACTCGGACTACACGTTCTTGAACGACGCGCTGGCGCGGCATTACGGCATGGACGGCGTGACCGGCCCGGAGTTCCGCCGCGTCGAGCTGCCGGAGGGCAGCCCCCGCGGCGGCGTGATCACCCAGGCCAGCGTGTTGGCGGTGACCAGCAACCCGACGCGGACCTCGCCGGTGAAGCGCGGGCGGTTCATCCTGGAGCAGTTTTTGGGGATCGAGCCGCCTCCCCCGCCGCCGCAGGTCGAGCAGCTCAAGGAAGACGGCCCGCTCACCGGCACGCTGCGGCAGCGGATGGAGCAGCACCGGCGAAACCCCAACTGTGCCGTGTGCCACAAGCAAATGGACCCGCTGGGATTCGGCCTGGAGAATTTCGATGCCGTCGGCGCTTGGCGCGACAAGGAAGGCGACGAGCCGATCGACGCCTCCGGCGAGCTGCCCGACGGCCGGAAGTTCAACGGACCCAGCGAGCTGAAGCAGATCCTGCTGGGCGACAAGGCGGATTTCCGTAGGTGCCTGGCGGAGAAGATGTTAACATACGCCTTGGGGCGCGGCCTGGAATACTACGATCGCTGCGCGGTCGATGATATCGTGCGCGCAGTCGAGCAGGACGGCGAGGGGATGCAGGCGCTCGTTCACGCGATTGTGGCGAGCGACCCGTTCCAGAAGCGGCGCGGCAAGCTGCTTGGCGAGAACTGAGTACGCATGCAGATTGACCTGTAGGACGGCCCTTCCGGGCCGTCGACGGCCTGGAAAGGCCGTCCTACGACGAACGACGCCGCCACGAGAAGCGAGCAGAGCGAGGTGACCATGACGCCCGTTGGCCTGAAGACGATTTCGCGGCGCACGGTCCTCCGCGGCCTGGGGACGGCCATGGCGCTGCCGCTTTTGGACGCGATGCTGCCGTCGCTGGCCCTGGCCGCCCCGGCCGCCAAGAAGGCACTCCCCAAGCGCATGGCCTTTCTGTTCGTGCCCAACGGCATCCACATGCAGGATTGGACCCCCAAGAATGAGGGGAAGGACTTCGACCTGCCGCCGACGCTCGAGCCGCTGGCCGACGTAAAGGACGAAATCGTCGTCCTTTCGGGCCTGGCCCACGACAAGGCCCGCGCCAACGGCGACGGTCCCGGCGATCATGCCCGCAGCGCCGCTACCTTCCTCACGGGCTGCCAAGCGCGAAAGACGCACGGTGCGGACATCAAGGTCGGGATTTCGGTCGACCAGATCGCCGCGTCGAAGATCGGTCACGAGACGGCGCTCCCGTCGCTGGAATTGGGGATCGACCGCGGCGCCAACGCCGGCAACTGCGACAGCGGCTATAGCTGCGCCTACTCGGCCAACATTTCCTGGAAAAGCCCCAGCACGCCCAACGCCAAGGAAGTCGACCCGCGGCTCGTTTTCGAGCGGCTGTTCGGCGGCGGCAGCGGCGACGAGCGGGACCAGGCCAAGAAGAAGCGCAACGAGTACCGCAAGAGCATCCTCGACCTGGTGATGGAGGACGCCAAGCGCTTGCAGGCGAAGGTCGGCACGGCCGACCAGCGGAAGCTCGACGAGTACTTGACCAGCGTCCGCGAGATCGAGGCGCGAATTCAAAACGCGGAGCGGCGGCCCGCGGCGCCCCCGGCCGATCCGGACTTCAAGAAACCCGGCGGCGTGCCGCGGGAGCTGACGGACCACGTGCGGCTGATGTACGACCTGTTGGCGCTGGCCTTCCAGGGCGACGTGACGCGGATCGCCACGTTCATGTGCGCCAACGAGGGCAGCAACAAGAGCTATCCGTCCCTGGAAGTGCCCGAGGGACATCACGACCTTTCGCACCACGGCGGCGACAAGGCCAAGCAGGCCAAGATCGCCAAGATCAACCGCTATTACGTGGAGCAGCTTGCCTACTTTTTGAAGAAGATGCGGTCGATCGAGGAGGAGGGCCAGCCGCTTCTCGATCGCTCGATGGTCCTCTACGGCGGCGCCATCGGCGACGGCAACGCCCACAACCACGACAACCTGCCGCTCGTTTTGGCGGGGAGCGCGGGCGGGACCTACGCGACCGGCCGGCACGTGCGTTGGTCGCGGGAAACGCCGGTGGCCAATCTCTTCCTCACGATGCTGGACATCATGCAGGCGCCGGTGAATTCATTCGGCGACAGCAACGGCGACCTGGCGGAGCTGACGCGGTAGGGCGATAGGAACGGCCCACTGGGCGACCAGCTATGGACGGTGACCTGCTCCCGCCGGTTTACGACCCGCCCTTCGACAGCCCAATTGAGGACGCATTCGCTGGGGCGCTGGTAAAGTACCTGCGCGGTGGCGTCGCACTTAAGAAACAGGTGGAAGTCGCGACCATCTGCGGTCGATTCCGCCTCGATTTTGTCGCCGTGTCTCGAACCGGGCATCGCGTTGCGTATGAGTGCGACGGGAGCGAGTTTCACGATCAATCGCGCGACGAGTGGCGAGATGCCATGATCCTGGGTGCAGGCGCGATTGATGCCATCGTGCGGTGTCGCGGAATCGACATCACACATCGCCTCGACGACGTGCTCTTCATCGCGTCTCGTTGGGACGCTGAACTCTTCTCCGATAGGGGTTCTCGCATTCTGTCCAAGTTGGCGTCGAAACGTGCAAAGCTCTTCGACGCCGCGCGTGAACCGTCCTTCGCCCTTATCTCCTATCCGGATCCTTCGCACCAGGGCATCGAGCCATTCTTTCTGGCGATGCACCGCAGAACCCTTAGGAGCCCGCCCGGAGTTCGGCGCCAATTCTGGCAGAGCGCATTTGAGTTGGCCAAGGCGGAAGGCGGCGGAGAACTCAATAGCGTGATTGAACGCTGTCGAGCACGCTCGCCCACCTGCGAAATCGCACTGTGATTTACAGGCTGATTAGCTTCAGCGCTTGCCCCGCGCGCGTTTTTTGATCTCCGTGAACGCTTTGTCGATGTCCGGGGGTTCCGGCCGCCACAACCACCGCACGTCGAGAGAGAAGCCCGGCACAACCCGGCTGCAAAAGACGTTGTTGGTCACCGGAAGCTCGCGGAAGACGCCGCGGACCAGGCCGAGGAAGGTCGCTGACTTCTCAAGCGGATCGATGATCCAATACTCGCGCACGCCGGCCTCTTCGTAGTAGCGTCGCTTGAGAACATAGTCGCGACGGACACTCTCGGGGCTGACGATCTCGACCGCCAGGTCAGGCGGACCGTCCGCATATCCGCCGCGAATGATCGACAACCGGCGCTTGGAGATGAATGAAACATCGGGTTCCACGCCGCGGCCCTCCTTCAATCGGAAGGCGACCTTGCCCATGTTCACTTTCCCAAGCTTGCGCTTGGCAGCGAACAATTTCAGAAGGCAACCAAGCCAGCTTTCGAGGTCGTTGTGATCGAAGTTCTCTGGGGAAGCCACGTGAATGACTCCATCAAGCAACTCGGCCTTTTGATCCTCGCCGACTTGTGACATGAAGTCGTCGAAAGTAAGACCGCCCCAGCGACGTGCAATGCCCGTTGACATGGTCGTCCTCGCTTCGATCAATCGTACCGTTTAATCTGATCGGCAGGCGGGCCCCGAGGTGATCGAGCATCAGCAATTGTTCCGCGCGCGTTTCCTGATTTCCGCCAAGGCCTTGGCGATGCGCGGCGGTTTCGGCCTCCACAGCCAACGGAGGTCAACGGAGAATCCGGGCAGGACCCGGCTGTGGAAGATGCTCTCTACGACGGGCAAATCGCGGAACGCACCGCGCACCAAGCCGTGGAACGTTCCCGACTCCGCAAGCGGATCGATGATCCAATACTCGCGCACGCCGGCAACTTCG
>JACOUI010000027.1 GCA_016177915.1 Planctomycetia bacterium | reverse complement strand
TCTACTACCACCGGATCGCCGACGACGGCGCAAGCGACTGGACCCTCTCGTTCGCCGAATTCCGCCGCCAGATCGACTGGCTCTGCCAGAGTTTCGACCTGGTCTCGCTCGACGAGGCCCGCCAGCTCGTCGCCGGCCGCGAGAACCGCCGCCCCTGCGTGGCGGTCACCTTCGACGACGGCTACGCCGACAACTGCCACGGCGCAATGGCCCTGCTCGTCGAGCGCCGCGTCCCCTGCACCTATTTCGTGACGACGCAGTACGTGCTGTCGGGCAAGCCGTTCCCGCACGACGTGGCGATGGGAAATAGCTTCGCCCCCAACACGATCGGCCAGCTCCGCGATATGGCGCGGCAGGGGATCGAGATCGGCGCCCACAGCCGCACGCACGCCGACCTGGGCGCGATCTTCGACTTCGACCGCCTGCACGACGAAGTCGTCGTCGCCGGGAGCGACCTGGAGCAGGCCCTCGGCGCGCCCGTGCGATACTTCGCGTTCCCCTTCGGCCTGCACGCCAACCTCCAGCCGGTGGCCTTTCAGATGGCCCGCGAGCGCTACGAGGCCGTCTGCTCGGCCTACGGCGGCTACAACTATCCGGGCGACGACCCGTTCCATTTGCAGCGCTTCGGGGCCGAGGGCTCGCTCCTGCGGCTGAAAAACTGGCTTTCGGTCGATCCGGTCAAAAAGCTCCGCACGCGCAGGTTCGACTACGGGCTCCTTGAGCAGCCCGAGCAGGCGGAGGCGCTCGCATGACGACGCGGGAGCCGCCCCCGGAGGGCCAACTCGCTCCGGAAGCGGACGGGCTCCGCGCCGACTCGCTGGCCGCCAGCATTTTCATGCTCGCGGCCATCACCATCGTGCAGCGCGGGATCGGATTTGTGCGCGGCCTGCTGTTTTGCCGCTGGCTCGATCCGCTGCCCTTGGGCGAGTGGGACATGGCGATGGCGTTTTTGAACCTCGCCGCGCCCATCGCCGTCCTGGGCATCTCCGGCTCGTTCGGCCGCTACCTGCCATACTTCCTGCATCGCGGGCAGGCGCGGCCCTTCCTCCGCCGCACGACGCTGGCGATGGGCGTTCTGACGGCCCTGGCCGCCGCCATGCTCTTCATTTTTCGCCCGTGGTTCTCCCGCTGGATCTTCGGCGAGCCGGGTCACGAAAACCTTGTCCTCTGGCTCGTCGTGTGCCTCGTCATCCTGGTGGGCCATAATCTGCTGATGGAATTGTTCGGCGGCCTGCGCAAGTTTCGCGTCGTGGCCGGGCAGCAGTTCTGCCATTCGCTCGCATTTGCCGTCGCCGGAGTGGCGCTGGCCCTGGCCTGGCAGCCGACCGCCGAGGCGGTGCTGGCCGCGTTTGCCGTAGCGGGCGTTTTTTCGATCGCGGTCACGCTGCTTTGGCTCCGCCCGACGTGGCGCGGCATTCCCCAATCGGCCGAGCCGCTTTCGCGCCGCGACCTGTGGGGGAAGCTCGTGCCCTTCGCCGCGGCCGTGTGGATCACGAACTGGCTGGCGAACTTGTTCGAGGTCGTCGGCCGGTACGTGCTGGTACACTTCAGCGGCCTGTCGCCGGACGAGGCCCTGGCGGCCGTGGGCAACTATCACAGCGCCCTCGTCCTGCCGACGGTCATGGTTTCGGTGACGGCGCTCGTGCGGACGGCCCTGCTGCCGCACTTGAGCCACGACTGGGAAGCGGGGGACAAGGCCCGCGTCGTGGCGCGCATGAACCTGGCGCTGAAGCTGGCCGGCCTGGGGCTCGTCGCCGCCTCCTTGGCCCTGCAAACGGCAACCCCATGGATTTTCGCCACCGCCTTCCGCGGGAAGTTCGCCGTCGGGCTGTCCGTCACGCCCTGGGCGCTCGTTTTCCTTGCCTGGTCGAGCCTGGCGTCGCTGGCCGGCTGCTACCTGTGGTGCGCCGAGCGGGCGGGCTGGGGGAGCCGGGCGCTGGCAGCCGGGCTGGCCGTCAACGTCGCGCTCTGTTTCGCGCTCGTGCCGCACTTTGGACTCACGGGCATGGTGTTGGCGGCCTCGGCCGCCCACTTCACCGTCCTCGTCTGCACTTTGCTCTACAACCGGATGCTGGGCATGCACGTCGAGCAGGGCACCTGGGCGATCATGGCCGCGCCGCTGTGCCTGGCCGCCGGACCCGCTGTGACGGCCGTCGTGCTGGTGGCCCTGGCGCATCAGGCCGCGACGCGCGACTGGCTGCTGACGGCGGCGCAGAAGGCGCAGCTTGCGGAGGTAGTCCGCTCGCTGTGCTCGAAACTCAGAATCCGGCGATGGCTCAGGCGACCGGCGACCACGGAGTGACACGACCTACAGATCGTCCGGTTCAAGGTCGCGCTGTGAGGAATGGCGAATGGTGACGATCACGACAGCGTCGCCTTTGATCGTAAAGAGCGCGCGATACCGTCGGCCTTTGCCGTAAAGCAACTGACGGAGCTCATACGGAAATCGCCCATTCTCCCGCGCAAGTCCGCACCGGCGCGGGCGGTTGCGCAACGAGTAGATCGCTCGAACGAATCCGTTGAACCACCGTTCGGCGGTCCGCGGCGCGGATCTTGCAATCCAATCCGCCGCCGCATTCAACTCGCGTGTTGCGCGGGCGGTAACCCTGACGCGAAAACTCACGTCTCCGGCGCGAAGCCATGACGAGCGCGGATTTCATCGACAACCTCTTCGATGGGCCGCACGCGACCGGCCTCGAGATCGTCGATGCCCTCCTGGATCGCCGCCAGGTCTTCGCGACGCTCGCGCAGTGCCACCAGCGCCCGGCGAAGGACATCCTCTTCCGAGGCATACCCTCCCCATGCCATTTCGTCCTGCACCAGTTGCTCAAGGTCCGCGGGCAGTGGGTAGTTCATCGACATGCTCCTGAGAATCTCGTTTATCTGATTCTACCCTGCCGGGGCTCGTGGGGAAAAGCGCGCCTTACGCATTCGCCGCGAGCACCCAGTGCGGTGCCATTCCAACACTCAATCCCACCACCACGCTTCCCCGTCCGGCGTCCGCACGGCTCCCTTCTTCCGCGCCACCTCCCCCTTTTCGTCCGCCAGCAGCTTTTCCGCCTCCAGCGCCAACTCGGGACGGATCGAGACGCCGCCGCCCGCCGGCACGAGCAGCCGGTTGTCCTTCCACAGGGCGTTGGCCACGCAGGCCACTTGCTTCGCCGGCGGGACTGTCTGCACGGCGTATTGCTCTTCATCCAGCAGTACGGCCGGCCGCCAGTTCGCCCGGCCGTAAAGGTCGTGCTCCTGCACGTACGCCGCCACGATCAACATGTCGACGAGGTCCCGCATCTGGGCGTAGACGGGGCTGGCCCTGGCGATCTCTTCGTACTTCTTCGTGAAGGCCCCCGTAAAAAGCTCGCTGGCCCGGCTCGATTTCCGCCCGCCCGACAATTGCCCGTCCGGCCCGATCAGCTTGTCTTCGCCCAGAAGCTGCACGCCCTGCCCGACCATCTCCAGCGCCGTGCGGTCCTCGGTCACCTTCAAACACTCGTAATCCGGCACGAACCACCACCGCTGCAACACGGCCTCCGCGGGCCTGTTCACGGCGGCGATGAACGTCGTCATCTTCACCGGCGGCGGCTCCAGGCCGATCCCGATCCGCTTCATCCGGTAATCGGCTTCGACGAGCACCTGCGCGAAGTGCGTCTGCGGATGAATGCCGAACACGCGGATGTCGGCCATGCCCAGGGCTTCTTGCGTGCCCAGGGCGATCTTCATCGCGTGCCGGTCCCGCCCGCGCTGCGGCACCGACCGCGGCACGGTCTTCTGGAAATCCATGAACCGCTTCAGCCCCTCCTGGTTGGGATCGATCGAGCAGCCGACGAAGGGCCGGTTCTTCTGGCCGGGCGGATAGGCACGCAAGGCCACCGCCAGGTCGCACAGCTCCAGCACGGGCTTTCCCGTCGTGACGCCCACCACGCGGCCTGAGGGGTCCGCCGCAAACCCCTCCGCCGGACCGGCGATCACAATGTCGTTCTCTTCGGGAAACACGAACACGTACTGCACTCGCTGCAAACCCGCCAGGTATTGCATCGCCTCGTCGGGCTTTTCGCCGGCGGCGAGCTTTTGCGCGATCGCCCGGTCGAGCCGCGCGAGCGAGACCTTCCGCAGGTCGGACCCGACGGCCAACCTGCGCGGCATATCGCGCTTGGCCGCAGCGATTTTCTCCGCCCGCAGCTTCCCGCTCGGATCGACGGTCGCCTTGACGGCCAAAACGCCCTTGGCGTCGATCGCCACGCCGAACGTGGGAAGCTGGACCGTCGTGGCCGCGTTGGGACCGGTGTCCTGCGACACGACAAGCGGCGCAGCGACGAAAACGACGATCGCCGCAAAAAGCGCGTTCCGCGCAAAGCGGGCCATGATCTGCCTCCTGTTCCGAAGAGGTGTTTTGCCTGCCCGAGATTGTAAACGATTGGGAGCCTGCGCCGACTCTTTTTTCTCGTAATCGTACTCGTACTCGTACTCGAAATGGTTCGGGGAATCGAGTACGATGACGAGACATCTGAGTAGGAAAGTCAAGTGGCGGCGGCGACGGTCGTCGGCGCCGGCAGGTGGTTGAGGATGGGGGTGTTCTTCCTGCGAAGTCGCTCGAGGTAGTGCGATTCGC
>JACOUI010000026.1 GCA_016177915.1 Planctomycetia bacterium | reverse complement strand
CCAACTCGGCGTAGAGCAGCACCGCCTGGCCTGGCGCCAACGGGTCGCTGGAAAACCGCTCGAACTGGCCGAAGGACGCGATCTTCGTGCAAAACGCCAGGTTGCGGACGACGAGCGGGCCCATTTCGCCGGCGCGGCGGGCCGCCTCGCGCAGATAGCGGCTGCTTTCGGCGGCCCGGCGGCCGGGGCTGGCGTTGCGCTCGACGTCCAGCATTGTGTCCAGTCCGTAAAGCTGCTTCGTCCAGAAGTCCTCCAGCTCGGGCGAGGCGCCGCCGATCGGGCGGAGGGCGTCGGCCCGGCGGCCCGCCAGGAGATACATCATCCGCAGCCTGGCCTGGTGGTTCGACTCTTCCGGGGTGCGCGGCGCATCGGGCAGCTCCGTTTCGAGGGCCAGGATGGCGCGGTCGAGATGCTTGCGCCAATCGTCGTTCTCCGGCGGAGGATCGAGGAACGATACGTTGGGCTGGGCCGCGCGATGGGAGGCGGCGGGTGGCATCGTGCTACCGGTGGTCGTTTCAACAGGAGGTTCACCGGGAGGCGACCAGGCGGTCGTTGGCGGGCGTTCGGTTTCCGCCGCAATTGGGGCAGCGCCGATGGCCGTCTGTTTGCTCGACGGCGGAGCGGCCTTTGCGCCTGTGACTTGCTCGGACGGCGCCACCTGCGTTTGCCAGGGCGTGCGCGCCGTCGCGGGTTCGACTCCGCGAGGACTGCTCGATTGTTGCGTTCCGGTCGCGTTGTTGGCCAATTGGGCGATGCGGTCGGCGACGGCCGATGCCTGTTGTTCCTTCCGCTGGCTGCGCAGCCGCTCGCAGACGGCGCGGCAGGTCCGCAAGACCATCGGCAACTGTGCCGGCTCGACCTGGCGCAGGTCGGCCTCCAACTGCCGCAACGTCTCCGGCGGCACGAGACCGGCCATTTCGCCGAGGACTTCCTGAATCTCGCGATCTGTGCTTGCGCGATCGGACGGAATTACACGTCGGGCGGCCTCACCGTCCGGCGCATTCTGCGCCAAATGCTGCGGCACGTTTTGGCCGTCGCTGCGCTCATCGTCGTCCGCGGTGCGTTTTGCAGAGGTCGTTGCGGACGAATCGGCGGCGGCGGTTTCGTCGCCGGACGCGGATTTTGACGCCGGTTTTTTTTCGGGGGACTCGGCGGCGGCAAACCAGCCGTTGGCGCGCGAGAAGTTCAGAGGCGCGGAGCAGCCCGGGAGCGCAACGGCCAGCGCAATCCAGAGGCAGCAGGTTCGATTCACCACGGCCCAACCGAAACGACGAGTGTGCGCGCACAGCGCGACATCCGCGAAGCCAGCCTGCGCCGACGCAAATGAGCGTCCGTGCTGTCAGAGCGGGGACGGAGGATAGAGAATCGCCCGGACAACGGCAAGAGATTCGGATGGCGGGCCGCCGAAAGGCGCTCTCGGCAAGGTTCGATGCCGCAACCTCTGGTCTGGAAAGGCGTTCCGCCTGTCAAGAAACCGTTTCCGTAACCACTGACGAGCGGCGCCGTCGGCCGTGGACCGCCGATTCACGCGGCATAATCGGCAAAGTTCACCAAAGTCGGTCGCGGCCCAAGTCGATATCTACCTGTGCCTTGCGCGACGCATTGGCGACGTGCAAGCAAATGGAACAATCGGCACGGCCAGGCCGGACGTTTGGTTGACGTGCCCAGGGGGGATGCAGTCCGGCGGAGCTCAACCTCCGCCGGACTGTTCGTTTCTTGCCGCCCGAAGGACTCACTTGCCGCGCTCGGCACGCTTCTGCTGCAAGAGCCACTCGTAGAGTTCCGGGTTGTCGTAGCTGGCAGTCCAGGAATCGTGGCCGGCGTCGGGGTAGACGGTGAACTTTGGTTTCCCGCCGGCCGCCTCGATGGCTTTTACCATCGCCTCGGAAGCCGACAGTTGTACCACGGGGTCTTTGGCGCCGCGGAAAACCCACGTGGGCAAGTCTTTTAGCTTCGCCGCATCGGCGGGGTTTCCGCCGCCGCAAATGGGGACGATCGCGGCGAATCTCTCAGCGCGGGCCGCGGCGAAGGTCCACGTGCCGTAGCCTCCCATGCTCAGGCCGGTCAGGTAAACGCGGTCGGGATCGACCTTATAGCGATTCAGCACGTCGGTAAGCAGCGCGTCCAGGGCGTTGACGTCCCAGCCGCGGCGGGGAGCCTGCGGCGAGACCACGACGAACGGAAAATCCCGTTTTGTCTCGACGATCTTCGGCGGACCGTGGATCTTTACCTTGCTCAGGTCGTCGCCGGTCTCGCCCGCCCCGTGCAGGAACAGAATCAAGGGCCATTTCTCCTGCTTGTCATAGTCCTGCGGCAGGAACAGCAGGTAGCGGAGCTTCACTTTCACGATGATTTCCCCCTCAAAAGTCTGCTCCTTTTGGGCCGGCTTGTCGTCCGACTGGGCCGGCAGGCATGGCGCAACCAGGCAGAGAGCAAGGGACACGCAGGCAAGACGGGTCATTGTGAGGCTTCCTTCTCATTCGAGCGGCATTCTGCAGTTTACGTCGTCAACGCACTTGCATGTATTTTCTGCAAACAACGCAGTTTTCTTACTTCACTCAGTCGCCGGGCTGGCTAACATAGTACCCGGTTTCGGATGGTCGATACGGGTTTTCGGAGGACGGGTCGGGGACGGCGAATTCAACGGGAGGATTCTACCAATGGCCAAACTGTTTGCGATGGTTTCGGCGGTTTTTGCGTGCATCTGGGTCGGCGTTCGGGCCGACGCCGGTCACCGGCACGGGTGCTGCGAGCCGTGCCACACGGTCTGGCAGGAGCGCGAGGTCGTTTGCTACCGGCCCGTGACGGAGGTGAAGTGGAAGGACGTCGAGGTGCGCGTCTGCCGGCCCGTGTGCGAGACGGTGATGGTCGAGCAGCACTGCCGCGTGGCCAAGCCGGTGACCGAGATGAAGACCTATGACGTGTCGCACACCGTCTGCAAGCCGGTCTACGAGACGGTCGAGCGGCCGTTTACAGAAGTTAGTTGCCGCCGGGAGGTAACGCAGCACACGATCCACGTCGATTGCGGCCATTACGAGCCGAAGACCGTGACGGACCATTGCGGCTGCTGCCGCACGTGCATGGTGTGGGTCCCGAACGTTCAAGAGAAGGTGATCGAGTGCGTGCGGATGGTGCCCGAGTGCCACACGGTGATGAAGCCCGTGCAGGTGTGCCGACTCGTGCCGGAGACGGTGACGAGGCAAGTGCAGGTGCCGGTGACGCACTGCGAGTACGAGGACGTGGTCCGGCAGGTGCCGGTGAAGCGGTGCCGGATGGAAGTCACGACCGAGGTGCGGCGGGTTTCGTACTGCGAGACGCACATGGAAGAGGTGCGGCAGCGGGTGAAGGTGCCGGTGTGCGTGCCGTGCAAGTGACGGCCGCCGCCTGGCGATTCCCGGCGCTGCGGGCCCAAGCTCGACGATCGTCGGCGCAGCGCGTACGATGCCGTCCATGACAGGCCGGCGAAACAAGAGCGGATCGCGGCGCCAGGAAGACCAGTTCCGTGCGCGAGCCGGGGGCGTTGGCCCCCCGGTGTCAGTTGCGAGCGGCGCGCCCTCCGGGCCGCGCGTGCTGCGGCCGAGGGCCCTCTGTCCCGATCCCGCCGACGGGCTGCCGGCCGTGATCGTCAAGGGTTCGTCGGGCTACCCGAACATTTATCGCAAGCGGCTCGGCAAGGTCGATGCGGCCGCGCGGCCGGGCGACCTGGTCGCCGTCTACAGCGCCGAGCAGGAGCTGCTCGGCTACGGGCTTTACAACCCGCGGTCGGAAATCGCGGTGCGCGTGGTGCGCGAGGGTCCGGAATTGCCCGACGAGGCGTTCTTTGACGGCCGCCTGCGAAGCGCCGTGTCGCTGCGGCGGGAGCTTTTGAAACTTGACGACGCGACCGACGCCTACCGGCTCATTCACGCCGAGTCCGACGGCTTCTCCGGTCTCGTGATCGATCGGCTCGGCGATGTGCTTTCCGTCGAGGCCTTCAGCCTCGGGATGTACGTGCGGGCGGAGGAGATTGTGCAGCGGCTGGCTGCGATGTGCGGGACGAAGCACTTCATCGTCCGGCCGGGGCCGGCCTTTGTCAGCCAGGAGGGCTACGAAGCGCCGGTGATCGCTTCCGAGGGACTGCCCGCGACGGTGACCGTCCGCGAGCACGGCTCGCGGTTCCGCGTGCGGTTCGCAGGGGGCCACAAAACCGGCTTCTTTTGCGACCAGCGGGAGAACCGGCGGCTGCTGGCGGGTTTTTGCGGCGGAGGGAGCGTGCTCGATCTGTGCTGCTATTCGGGCGGCTTTGCGATCCAGGCGAAGCGCCTGGGCGGCGCGGCGGAAGTCACGGGCGTGGACCTGGACGAGGAGCCGCTCGCGCTGGCGCGGGAGAACGCGAATTTGAATCAGGTGCGCGTGGCGTTCGTGCAGGCCGACATTTTTGCGTACATGCGCGACATGCTCCGCGCGGGCCGGCAGTACGACGTGGTCGTGCTCGACCCGCCCAAGCTGATCCGGTCGCGCGAGGAGATCGAGGAGGGGCGGCGGAAGCACTTTGACATGAACCGGCTGGCCGTGCAGCTTGTGCGGCCGGGGGGGCTGCTCTTGAGCTGCTCGTGCTCGGGGCTTCTGAGCGAGGAGGAGTTCTTGCGGCTGCTGTTTGCGGCGGCGCGGCAGGCGGGAACAGGGCCAACCGGAGCGGCGGTGGACGCGCCCTCGTCGCGGCGTGGCGGGCGAAACGTGCAGGTGCTGATGAAGACCGGCGCGGCCGCGGACCATCCCGTCTCGGCGCGGTGCCCGGAGACCGAGTATCTGAAGGCGGTGTGGATGAGGGTGGAGTGAACGCGGCGCGCCTGCGCGGTCACCGCCGACGTCGTCAGTCGACGAACGCCCAGGTATTGCGCCGTTCGAGTTGAGGGGGCGTTCAAACACGGGGGCCGCGGCAGTTTCGAAATCCGTTATTCACAGAGCAGCGGAACGCAATCGGACGTTCCGGCAGAAGACGCGCCTGAATTCAACCTCGGCGACGAGGTCGCACTGGTTCATCCTCCCGGAGAACGCCCGCAGGTCACGTCACGGGAGTCGGAGGGGAAGAGTCTTTTGCCGCTTCCGCAAGAGGCGTTTTCTCCGGCGCTGCAGGCAGTTCGATCGTGAATTGCGTCCCCTTGCCGACCTCGCTTTGCACGGCGATGCGGCCCCCGTGGGCCTCGACGATCTTCCGCGCCGTCGGCAGCCCCAGGCCGGAACCCCCGCGCTTCGTGGAAAAAAACGTGTCGAACACCTGCGACAGCGTCTTTTCGTCCATCCCCACGCCCGTGTCGATCAGGTCCAAAAGCGCGCTGGACTTGGCGCGTCGCGTCCGCACTTCCAGCCGGCCTCCCTGCGGCATCGCCTGCTGCGCGTTGAGGATCAGGTTCAAGAGCGCCGCGCGGATTTGTTCGCGGTCGATCCGCACGGCCGGCAGGTTCGGGTCCAAGAGCCGCACCACCTCGACCGACGCTTCTTGCGCCTGCGGGCGATAAAAATCCAGCAGCTCCTCCACCAGGACGTTCAGGTCGCAGGATTCCATCCGCACGGGATTGGCGCGGGCGAAGCTCAAAAAGTCGTTCAGCAGGTTTTGCAAGCGCTGGCATTCCCGCTGCACGCGGGCGATGCGATCCAGCGCGCGGCGTTCGCGGGGCGAATCGGCCTGCTGGAAGTCCTCGGCCAAAAGCTCCACGTTGAGCGTGATCGTGGAGAGGGGGTTTTTGATTTCGTGCGCCAGCCGGCCCGCCAGAACGGCGATTTCCGTGTACTGTGCGCGCAGCTTTTCTTCGTTGGGCGACATCGCCAGGCACTTCGTGGAAGGCACACGGAGAGGTTGTGATTTTTGACGTCCACGCGCACGCCATCGTCGTGCGCGCCGCGCCCCCCAACCCGACCGTCTGCGCGCAAGGGGCAGCGGCGTGCTACACCTGCGTGGGCGGCGCGTTGAGCTCCTTGATCGCCAACCGGCGGCTCAGCTTGACGCGCTCCTGCTCGTCGATCGCGATCACCTTCACGTCCAGCTCGTCGCCGATCTTCACCACGTCCGTCACCCGGTTCACGTAATCGTCCGACAGCTCGCTGATGTGGCACAGGCCGTCCTTGCCGGGCAGGATTTCGATGAACGCGCCGAACTCCTTCACGCTTGTCACGCGGCCGCGGTAAATCCGCCCCATCTGCACCGACGCCGTGAGGGCCTCGACGCGCTCCATGGCCTTCTTGGCACCCTCGGATTCGGTGCAGGCGATCGTGACCGTCCCGTCGTCCTCGACGTCGATGACCGCGCCCGTCTCCTCCTGGATCGCACGGATCGTCTTTCCGCCCGGGCCAATCAGCGCGCCGATCTTGTCCGGGTGGATGCGCGTCCGCAGGAGCCGCGGCGCCCAGGTCGAAATCTCCTCGTTGGGCCGCGGGATGGCCGACAGCATCCGCCGCAAAATCTGGATCCGCGCCTCGCGCGAATGCGCAAACGTCTCGCGGATGATCTCCTGGCTGATCCCGTCGATCTTCAGGTCGAGCTGGATGCCGGTGATCCCGTTCTGGGTGCCGGCGATCTTGAAGTCCATGTCGCCAAAATGGTCCTCGTCGCCGATGATGTCCGTGAGCAGCACGTGCTTGTCCTTCTCCTTGACAAGCCCGATCGAAATCCCCGCCACGGGATTGCTGATCTTCACGCCGGCGGCCATCAGCCCCAGCGTCGCCCCGCACACCGACGCCATGCTGCTGGAGCCGTTCGACTCGAGAATGTCCGAGATGACGCGGATCGTGTAGGGGAACTCCTCGGGGTCGGGCAGCACGGGCTTAACGCTCCGCTCGGCCAGCGCCCCGTGGCCGATCTCGCGCCGGCCCGGTCCGCGGATCGGCCGGCACTCGCCCACGGAGAAGGGCGGGAAATTGTAGTCGAGCATGAACTTCTTGCTGTACTCCTCGAACATGCCGTCCACGCGCTGCTCGTCGCGCGTCGTGCCGAGCGCCACGGTCACCAGCGCCTGCGTCTCGCCGCGCTGGAAGAGCGCCGAGCCGTGCACCCGCGGCAGCACGTCGACTGCGCAGTCGATTTGCCGCAGCGCCGTCAGGCCGCGGCCGTCCGGTCGCGTTCCCGACAGAATCAGGTCCCGCACCACGCGCCGCTCTAGCTCATGCCAGGCTGTGTCGAGAGCGACGGCGCTGACGGCGCCGGCGGCGAGGGGGTCGGGGATCAGCTCCGCCACGACCTGCGCCTCGACCGTCGCCACGGCGTCTTTGCGCGCCTGCTTGCCGGCTGTTCGCTTCGCCTCAAGGAGCGCCTTGTAGTATCTGCCCTTCAGGGTGTCGTACAGCCCGTCGCTGGGGGGGACCTCATAATCCGGCTTCTTGACCCCCGCCTTCGCAAACAGCTCCTGCTGGAGGTCGCACAGTTCGCGGATCAGACGGTGCGCCTCCTCGAGCGCCTCAGCCATCTTTTCTTCGGGAAGCTCGCGGGCGAACCCCTCGATCATCAGCACCGACTCGCGGCTGCCGGACACGATCAGGTCCAGCTCGCTTTCCTCCAGTTCGTCTTGCGTCGGGAACGGAACCAGCGCTCCGCCAATGAGACCCAGCCGCACGGCCCCGATCGGACCCTGGAACGGCATCTGCGACATCCCCAGCGCCGCCGACGCGCTGTTCATGGCCAGCACGTCCGAATCGTTCTGGCGATCGCTCGCAAGCACGATGCACTGGACCTGCACCTCGTCGCGGAACCAATCCGGAAACAGCGGGCGGATCGGCCGGTCGATCAGCCGCGACGTGAGCACCTCTTTGGTCGTTGGGCGGCCCTCGCGCTTGATGAACCCGCCGGGGAACTTGCCCGCCGCGGCCGTGCGCTCGCGGTAGTCGCAGGTGAGGGGGAAGAAGTCGATTCCCGGCCGGGGCGGGCCGGTCGTGGCCGCCCCCAGGACGACCGTTTCTCCGTACTGGACCAGGCAGCTACCCGATGCCTGCTTCGCCAGTTGACCCGTTTCGAACGACAGCGTGTACGCCCCGATCTGCTTTTCAGCTCGAACTTTCAACGTAGGTTTCCTGAATGTTGCGGTGAGGCCCGAAGCGCCGCGCCGGGCATGCGCCCGCGCCGGCCGCTGGAAGCTCTCCGGGAATGCGTCGCCGGGCTTGGGTCCGTCGCATGGCGACGGGCGGAATCCGGAACGACGATCGTCGAGAGGGGAAAACTCGGCCCGTCCAAATTGTGCGGGCCTACTTGCGGATCTCAAGACGCCGCAACATGTCCAAATACCGGTCCAAATCGACCGTCTTCAGATAGTCCAGCAGCCGCCGGCGGCGGCTCACCATCCCCAGCAGACCGCGGCGTCCCGCGTAGTCCTTCGGGTGCGTGCGCATGTGCTCGGTCAACTCGTTGATCCGCGCCGTCAGGACCGCCACCTGCACCTCCGGGGACCCGGAGTCCCCGTCGTGCCGGCGATAGCCGCCGATCAGCTCCTGTTTCCGCTCTTTCGTGATCATCCGCGACTGCATTCCCTCCGACCACCAGTCCGGCCCGAAGCGTTCCCCTTCGGCGCCAACCTGGCCTCAACTATTTCCTGAACAAACCCTTAACTCAACTTTGAACACGTAAGTGTATCAATTGCCAGCCAGCTTGCAACCGCAAACCGGCCCTGTGAAAGTCGGGAAACTACCGGGCGGCCCGGGCGTCCAACACGACGCCCTGGCGCATCGGCCGCGAACAGGGCTTTCGATTGACGGACTCCCCCGATCCGACGAAAATCACCCTGGATAGTTGTTGACCGCCGGCCGGGGCAATGGACCCTACTGCCATCGAATTCGTCCGGCGGGCCCGACCTCTGCGGAGAACCGGTCATGCTGCTCACGAGCGTCGCAGCCGTCCTGCTCGCCTTCGCAGCCCTCGTTTTCATGTACTTGCTCTACCTGGGGCTGTACTACCTGGGCTGCCTGGCGGCGGGCGAGGGCGTGCCGAATTTCTTCAAGTCGATGGGACTCGTCGCGCTGACGCTCGTCACCGCCGGCCTCATCAACCTGATCATCGCGCTATTTGGGATTTTGTTCGTGGTGGCGGCCATTGGAGGGGTCACCAACATTCCCAACAATCTCTGGCTGTTCCGCGCTCTGGAAGTGGTCCTGATGATCGTCGGGTTCGGAATCTGCGTGATGACGGGCGGCGCGATCTACAACTGGGGACTGAAAACCGAGGAAGGCCAGAAGATCGCCACCGTGCAGTTCGGCATTCCGGCCCTGATCGCGTTTGCATTCCTGATGCTCAGCATCATTGCGGTGCGCGACCCCGCCGGCGGCAAACAGCCGGGCGAAGTTGCCTTCGGCAGCAGCCTGTTCAACAGGCCTGATCCCGTGCCCGACACCTCCTATACGCCCGGCGGCTCGACGGTGGTGATCCCGACTGCCGGCGGAGGATCGGTCAGCCCCGGGCCCGGTTCGTACTACACGCCGCCGGCCGGCGGCATCGGATCGGGGCCCAGGGGCACAGGACAGTTTCCGCCCAACGGCATCGGCTCGCCGCCGGGCGACGCCAGTCCGGGCGGGCTGAGCCTGCCTCCGGTTCCACTGGACGGCTCGGATCCCCCGGGACGGGACACGCCGTTTCCGCCCAGCGATCCGCCGATGGGACCCGACGGCGGCAGCCGACTTCCACCGGCCGGCAGGCCGCCCGATGCCGCGCTTCCGCCGGGCGCGACGGGACCCTCGACAGGCGCCTCCACTGGCGCGCAACAAACCACGGACCCGCCGCCGCGCCCGGCGCCGGTAACGCTGGCCGACAAGTCGCTGCGCTCGCTGGAGGAGGGCCGCATCGACGACGCCCTGCAGTTTCTTTACGCCGAAGCCCTCGTCGATGAAGCCGCGCTGCGCCGCGTGCGCTGGTCCGCGCGTCTGGGCCGGCCGAAGATCGCCGTCCGCTGGGGAATCGGCACGGTCGGTCCGGTTTTCGCCGGCGCGACGATCGACTGGGGTGTGACGCAGACCGCCGCCGTTGCTGGCGCGGGGGCGGGCGACCGCCAGCCGCCTGGCGCGGACGGAGGCAACCCCCCCATGCCCGGCGAGGCCGGCGGACTGCCCCCGGGCGGCGGCGCGCAGGGCGCCGATCCTCTCGGCGGCGTCGCCGCCCGCGTCGGCCGACACCTGCAGGACAAGACCTACCGCGCCGGTCTCGGCAAAAGCGGCCTGCCCGTCGTCGCCGTGCTGGATACCGCCGAGAACGTGAACGCCCTGTTGGCCCGCGCCTCGGACCAGGGACTCGACGCGGTCGCGGTCGTCGTCGTGTCGACGAAATACATCGGGCTCAACCGCAATCGCGACGATTCGCTGAGCGTCGAGATTTACGACGTCGCCAGGAAGAAGGCCGCCGGCAAGACGAAGGTCGTTTCCGCCCGCCAGGCCGCGATCGAGCGGCAGAAAGGCCGCGACATCCTGGCCCAGATCGTCCGCGAAGCCACGGGCATCATCGACAAGGAGTTCGATCTGGTGCGCGCGCCGACCCTCACGGCCGCAGAGGCCAAGAGCCGTGCCGCAGCCCTCATCGACGAGCGCGCCGACCCGATTAAGGGCATGTTTGAGCTGAAGTTCTACCAGTCGACGAGCTTGCTCTCCGGCGACGACGTGTTCCGCGCGATGGTGTCGCTGATCGGCGAGGACGACGCCGCGAAATTCCTGGACGGATCTCGCGACGAACAGCTCAAACTCCTCGACCCCCTGCTCCCGAAAATCAACTAGCGCCCCGTCTTCTTCAACGTGCACGTCCTCGTCGTCGTTTTCGATGAGGCAACAGGCGCCCTGCACTCACTCCACCCTCATCCACACCGCCTTCGGTACTGAGTCTTCGGAATTCAGGGGCGGGTCGGTTCGGGCAGAGGGCGGACGCCTTGCACGCGCCCGGTCGTGAGCGGCCAGTCGGGCGTGGCGGCCGAGTCGGCGGTCAGCGCGGTCACGTTGCCCGCGGCGTCGCGGACTTCAAGCTGCAAGAGGATCGGTCCGGGCCGATGGGCGAAATGGTCGTCCATGCGCCAGGTGTGCTTGCCGGAGTTTTCCAGGTTGGCGGCAAGCGTGATCCAGGGTCCGTCGGCCTGGCTCCGGAACTTGAGGGTCACGGGACGCTCGGCCAGCCGGTGGTCCTGGGTCTCCCAGAAAATGACCAACTCGGTCGAACCGCCGGGCTGGCGGACGTCCGTGAGCTGGCACGTCGGCGGGGTGAGATCGACATCGACCCGGAATTCGGGCTTGTCGCCGCGCATGGGTGGAAACTCGATCTGGCCGCGCCCCGACTGGACCGTGAAACGAAAGCCGTACGTGCCCTCCTGCGGGACCTCGACGGCGATGCGGCTGTCGGCCGAGCGATCGACGCCGTAGGACTTCCAGGTCTGGCCGCCGTCGGAGGTCCCCCACAGTTCGACGGTGCGCTGCGAGGCGGGCTCGGCCGCGGCGAGTTGGTAGTGGACTTCGAGCTTGCGGGAATTGACGGCGAAGGAGTCGGCGGAGCGGTCGCGGGTGTCCTTGTCGTCGCGCGGGAAGGGGATGACGACGGGCCGCGTGGGCGGGCGATCGACCGTCGGGCGGGCGTCCGTCGACGCGTCCTGGGGATTGCCGGCGACCTTCGAACCGGGGGCGAGAGGCGTCGATGCGGATCCTTGTCCCGGCCAGTCGCGCTTGACCGGCGGCGGCCAATCGCGCGGCAGCGGATCGGTCGGGGCGGTCTGGGGAACGCTGGACGACGCGAGCGGAGCGCCGGCGCGCGTCGGGGGCGGGGCGGCGTCCTCGGGACGCTCGCCGGTTGAATTTGTGCCGGGCGCGGGTCCTTCGATGCGGGCGACGGCGCTCGATGTGTTCCCGGCCAGGTCGGCGATTTCGGCGCGAACGTCGAAAGGGGCCGCGCCCGTCGGCACGAATTCCGCCGAGTCGAGATAGACTTCGCGAGTTTTGGCGGCGTCGGCGGCGGGAAGCGTGACCGGAGTCCAGGTTTCGCGGCTCACCGGGCGGTACTCGATGGTGAGGCGGTCGGCGGCGAGATGGGTGTCGGCGGCTTCCCAGCGGACCGCGATGGCGCCCGAAGGCATCGGCGCGGCGTGCAGATGGATGACGGGGGTGGTCGTGTCGACGACGACCTTCAGCTCGGCGGCCGGCTCGCTGGCCGGGCGGACCTGGCCGGAGGCGTCGCGCGTCTTCACGCAGAACCAGTGCTCGCCGTCGCGCGCGGCGCGGAAGGGGATCTTCTGGGCTTCGGGACGGACGGCGGGTCCTGCCTGCCAGGACTTTCCCTGGTCGGTCGAGACGAGGAGCTGCACGGCGACCGGTTCTTGCTCTTTTTTCTCCGGCTTGGCGATCTGAAACGGCAGGCTGAACGAGGCCTGGCGGGAGAAGACGGGGGGCCTGCTCGTCGACGACGCGTCGGCGGCGACGACGGTTGAAACGCTCACCGCCGCGAGCCAAACAGCACAAAAATGGAATGCGCCCCTCATCACGTTACTCTCCCCTGCGGGATGGACACGCTTAGGCGGTCGAGACACTCGGAGGCTGACGCCTCCGGCTCGCCGGAATCTGTTCGCCGCCGGTCGGGCGGCGGTTCGCGCCGCCATCTTGCGCTATCGGAATGGGCGGCGTGCCAGCTTGACCGGCAGGCGCGACGGGGGAAGTTTGGCAGACTTTGCCGCCGCCTCCGTTGCCGACCCTGCTATCGTCTCAGGCCCGCTTGAGGCTGCGGCGACAATCCTCTACGTTAGGGCGACATCAAAGCTCGTGACGCGGAGATCTCGCGGTGGAACGCACGCTGATTCTGCTCAAGCCCGACTGCATGCAGCGCCGGCTCGCCGGTCGCATCCTGTCGCGGTTCGAGGACAAGGGCTTCAACATCGTGGCGATGAAAATGCTCCAGGTGACGCCGGAGCTGGCCAAGAAGCACTACGCCGAGCACGTCCAAAAGCCCTTCTACCCCAACCTGGAGAAATTCATCACGGCCAGCCCGATCATTGCGGCGGTGATCGAGGGCCTGGAAGCGGTGCGCGTGGTGCGGGAGATGTTGGGTCCGACGAGCGGTCTCAAGGCGCCCTCGGGGACGATCCGCGGCGACTACAGTTCGAGCCGGCAAATGAATCTCGTACACGCGTCGGATGGCGCGGAAACGGCGGCGCGGGAGATCGCGCTTTACTTCAAGCCGGAGGAGATCTTCTCCTATGCGCCGACGGTTTCGCCGTGGCTGAAGGCGGCGGACGAGTTCTAGCTCGACGCTGGTTCGGAGCGAGTCGCAGCTTGCCAGGCTTCTGACCCTCGCCCGCCGTTGAGGTAGCGCGCGGTTCGGCGCCGGAAAGTGTGCGGCCGGCGCGCGGGCGTGTGCAAACGGGTCTTACGTCGCGCCGCGGCAAAAAAATCATTTCCGCGCCGTTTTCGCGCGCTGGAAGTCGCGCGAGGGGATTATATTTTGCTCGCCATCGCCGGGCGGCACGGCGCCGTCTGGATTGGGCCGTCTGAATCGGGACGTTTGGATCGTGCAACTGCAACTGGGAGGGCTTGACGATGTCGAAGAAGTGGATTGCGGTTCCCCTTGCGCTTTGCGTGGCGGCGGGGTTGGTCATGCTGTGCGGCGAGGCGACCGCACAGAAGACGAAGGGCAAAACCCGCGGCGCGGCGACGAAGTACCTGATGCGCGGCATCCAGCAGCCCAACTGCGCCGGCCTGGCCGAACTGCTCAAGGACAAGGGCCCGGCGGACGACAAGGCCTGGGATGCCGCGGCCTGCCGCGCCTCGTGCCTCAACGAGATGAGCTACCTCCTCATGGACGACGGACGCTGCCCGGACGCCGTCTGGGCGGGCGCGGCCACGAACCTGCGCGAGGGAAGCGCCGCCGTGCTGGCGGCGGCGGAGAAGAAGGACGTCGACGCCGCGCGTGAGGCGTTCAAAAAGGTCACCGGCGCCTGCGCCGCGTGCCATAAGGAGCACAAGAAGTAGATTCGCAGTCGCGCGACGGATCGGACAATCCGGGTCGAGTTGCGGCGCCCGTCATCGAGCGCCGCGGCTCGGCCCGCTCATTTTTTCTTGAAGGAGCTTCCACCGGGGCGGGAGCGACTTCCGCATTCGCCGCCTGGGCGTTAGGCTGGCCGGGAACGGTCGCCTAGGTTGGCGATCGCGATTCTCCGAGGCTTGAGAATGCACCAGCCGCCGCTCGAGACATTTCGTCGCCTGGCGACCGGCGTCGAGCTGGTGCCGGTTTATCGCTGCCTGATCAGCGATTCGCTCACCCCGGTCAGCGCGTTTCATAAGCTCGACCGCGGCCCGGCGGCCTGCCTCTTTGAAAGCGTCGTCGGCGGGGAGAAGGTCGGCAGGTACAGCTTTCTGACGGCCGACCCGTACCAGCGGATGGAGGCCTTCGGCAACCGCGTCCGCATCGTCTCGCGCAGCGGCGATGCGCAGCGCGTGGAAGAGCTCACGAGCAAGGACCCGTTAGCTGAGCTGGAAAAACTCCTGTCGAAGACGCGCTCGGCCACGATCGCGGGGCTGCCGCCGTTCTGCGGCGGGGCGGTCGGCTATGCCGGCTACGACACGGTGCGGTACATCGAGAACCTCCCTAATGCCCCGCCCGACGACCGCGGCCTGCCGGACCTGTCGTTCTCGCTCTACGACTCGATGGTGGTCTTCGACAACGTCAAGAAGACCATGTTCGTGATCGTGCTGGCGCACGTCGGCGACGGGCGCGACGCCGAAGCGGCCTATCGCCAGGCCTGCCGGCGCGTCGATGAGATCGTCGCCACGCTGGCGACGCCCGGGGGCGACCTGCCGCCGGTGGATATCGACCTGGCGGGAAGCGCCGAGTCGGCCTGGACCTCGAACTTCCCGCGGGAGCGATTCGAGCTGGCCGTGGAAAAATGCCTGGAGTACATCCGCGCGGGCGACATTTTTCAGGTCGTCATCAGCCAGCGGCTGCAAACGCAGATTCATGCGCCGGCGTTTGAGATCTATCGCACGCTGCGCGTCGTGAACCCCAGCCCGTTCATGTTCTACCTGCGGGCCGGCGGCGTAACGCTGGTGGGCAGCTCGCCGGAGATCATGGTCCGCGTCGTGGACGGGCAAATGACGACGCGCCCGCTGGCCGGCACGCGTCCCCGCGGAGCGACCGAGAAGGAGGACCAGCGGCTGGCCGAGGAATTGCTAGGCGACCCCAAGGAGCGGGCCGAGCACGTGATGCTGGTCGACCTGGGGCGCAACGACGTGGGGCGCGTGGCGAAATACGGCACGGTCGAGTTGACCGACGTG
The DNA here is from genome assembly GCA_016177915.1 of Planctomycetia bacterium. GTDB lineage: Bacteria > Planctomycetota > Planctomycetia > Pirellulales > S012-138 > JACOUI01. The sequence continues at coordinate 18,589 of JACOUI010000026.1, read as the reverse complement.
ATGACGATCGAGCGCTACAGCCACGTGATGCACATCACCTCGAACGTTCGCGGCAAGCTGGCCGAGGGCAAGACGGCGTTCGACGCGTTGCGGGCCTGCCTGCCGGCGGGCACGGTCTCCGGCGCGCCCAAGGTGCGCGCGATGCAGGTCATCGACGAGCTGGAGCCGCACCGCCGTGGACCCTATGCCGGGGCCGTCGGCTACATCGACTTCTCCGGCAACATGGACACCTGCATCACGCTGCGGACGATGGTCATCCAGGGCGACACGGCCTACATCCAGGCCGGGGCCGGGATCGTGGCCGACAGCAAGCCGCAGAGCGAATATCAGGAGACGCTCAACAAGGCCCGGGGCCTCTTGAAGGCGATTGCGATCGCGGAAAATCGGTGTGGCACGCCCTGAGGTCGCACGTCGCGACCGAAGGGCGTGCGATTCCTCCGGCGAATCAATCTTCCACGTACATCCGGCGGCTCATGCGACGCGGACGGCGCCAGCGCCGCCACCAGCCGTCCTGGGCCTCGCTGAAGTACGAGCCCGCCAGGAGCCGGTAGAAGAAAAGCAGGATGAACGCCCCGCCCGCGGCGAGCAAGAAGCCGAGCGGGCTGAGCGGCGTGATCCGCGAGCCTTTCCAGAACAGGCTCATGATCCCGCAGCCGATGGCGCTGCCGCCGATCCCCATCAGCAGGGTTGCGACCGCGCCGCCGGGGTCCTTGCCGGGCATGACGGCCTTGGCGGCCAGGCCGGCCAGCGTGCCGAAGCCCACCCATTCGAGCAGATCGTGGAGGCTCTGCTCCACAAGCGTCATCATCTGCTGCTGGTCCACGGGCGGGCTCTCCTGCGAGCGCAAAGTGGCGGTGCGGCGCGATGAGTCGAGTCGGCGGTGTTGCTGGCGACGGTGTCGATGCCAGCGTGCGGCAAGGGGACCGGCGCTCCCTGACTTTATCGACGTTGCCGACGGTAGGACTTTGGGAAGGGCGACGCTCCGGGGTTGATAGCGTTGGCGAGGCCGGCCGTGCTACACTTTGGGAGCTAACGCCGACGGCGATCGTCGGCCGTTGCATCGCGGGCATGGATCCCCACGTCACCCTCGCTTGCGCTTCGGGTTAGTGTAGGCACACGGAAAACCGGGGTATGGACGAAGCGAAATTCGACGTCATCGTGCTGGGCACCGGGCCCGGGGGCGAAGGGGCGGCCATGCAGGCCGCCAAGAGCGGCCGGAAGGTCGCGGCCGTCGAGCGCTATCACAGCATCGGCGGCGGCTGCACGCACTGGACGACCATCCCCAGCAAGTCGCTGCGGAACGCCATCTTCCAGATGACGTCGATCAACAAAAACCCGCTCTATCGCGAGTGCGGCCTGTCGCTGAAGCTCTCGTTCGCCGACCTGCGCCGCTCGGCCCGGAGCGTCATCGACCGGCAGGTCGAGATGCGGCGGACCTTCTACGAGCGGAACGAAGCGCCGGTGATTCACGGGCAGGCGCGGTTCGCCGGACCCAAGACGCTCGAGGTCGTCGAGCCGGACGGGGCCTGCAAGCTGCTCACGGCGGAGCACTTCGTTATCGCCACGGGCGCGCGGCCCTACCATCCGCCCGACGTGGATTTCTCGCACCCGCGCATCCGCGACAGCGACACGATCCTGAACCTGACGGAGACGCCGCACTCGCTGTCGATTTACGGGGCGGGCATCGTGGGTTGCGAGTACACGAGCATGTTCCGCAACCTCGAGTGCAAGGTGAACCTGATCAACACCCGCGGGCGGCTGCTCGAGTTCCTGGACGACGAGATCGCCGACGCCCTGAGCTATCACATGCGGGAGCAAGGGGTCGTCATCCGCCACAACGAGGAATACGAGCGGATCGAGACCCGCGACGACTGCGTCATCGTCTATCTCAAGAGCGGCAAGCAGGTGAAGACGGACGTGCTCTTGTGGGCCAACGGCCGCACCGGCAACAGCGAGAAGATGGGCCTGGCGGAGATCGGCGTCGTGCCCGACTCGCGCGGGTACATCAAGGTGAACGAGAACTTCCAGACGGCGCTTGCGCACGTGTACGCCGTGGGCGACGTGATCGGGTTCCCGTCGCTGGCTAGCGCTGCCTACATGCAGGGCCGGTTCGCGGCGATGCACCTTGTTTCGGGAAAGGTCGACCACGCGATCAGCCGCGAGTTTCCCACCGGCATTTACACCAGCCCGGAGATCAGCTCGCTCGGCCGGACGGAGCGCGAGCTGACGGCGGCGAAGGTGCCCTACGAGATCGGGCATGCGCTCTTCCGCAGCCTGGCTCGGGCGCAGATCACCGGGCAGACCGTGGGGATGCTGAAGCTGCTTTTCCACCGCGAGACGCTGCAAATCCTGGGGATTCACTGCTTCGGCGCGAACGCCTCGGAGATCATCCACATCGGCCAGGCGATCATGGCGCAGGAGGGGAGCGCCAATTCGCTGCTCTACTTCATCAACACGACGTTCAACTACCCGACGATGGCGGAGGCCTACCGCGTGGCGGCGCTGAACGGGTACAACCGGTTGCTTTAGTTGGTTCGGCGCGCCAGGGCCAGAGCCATGACAGTGCTGGGGGCGATTCGGTAGAATGCGCTGGTGAATCCCAGTTCGGTTTGTCGAGGGTCCAATGTCCCCGACGCAGAGAATGCTCTTTGCAGACGCACATGTTGAACGAGGCGTGGATGACAAGGCGTCGTCGACGTTTGTCGACAACATGACCCAGCCTGTGCATCGCTGGTTCCGTTTCAGCGCCGGATTCTCAGCCGTTTGGGCCGAAAGGCTGATTCGCGAAGCGGGCGACCCTTCAGCCGTGAGGGTGTTTGATCCATTCGCCGGTTCTGGCACGACGCTGCTTGCGGCTGAGAACGCCGGCGCCGATGCAGTTGGGATGGAGGCTCAACCGTTCATCTATCGGATTGCTCGCGCGAAACTGCTCCGGCAAACGTGTCCGGATGAATACTTGGAGGTCGCCCGCAGGATCCGCGCGGCCGCAGCCCGATTTTCCGGCGACGTGCCGGCTTATCCGGCCCTAATTGCAAAATGCTACCGCCCGCCAACGCTGGCACGGTTGCATGCGCTGCGCGTGGCCCTAGAGGATGAACACACCGACGCGCCCGCCAGGGAATTGGCATGGTTGACGCTGGCCAGCATCTTGCGAACCACGTCGCATGTCGGCACGGCCCAATGGCAATACGTTTTGCCGAGGAAACAAAAGAAGCGTGCGACCGACCCCTTCCTCGCGTTTGCCGAAATGTCGAAGATCATCGCGCGCGACATGCGCGCCAGCCGTGAGCAAGGACTAGGACGAGCGGCGAGGATTTTGGCTGGCGATGCCCGAACGTGCGAAGGCGTGCCCGATCAGTTCGCGACGCTGGTCGTCACGTCACCGCCGTATCCAAACAATTATGATTACGCGGACGCGACGCGGTTGGAGATGTGTTTCTTTGGTGACATCGTTGGTTGGGGCGAGCTGTCCAAAGTCCGGAATCACCTCGTTCGGTCGTGCTCGCAGCACGTACCGCCCGGCGCGGTGGATTTGAGCGTTCAACTGGCGGCAGCGGAACTCTCGCCCATTCGACAACAGATCGCCAGCGTCTGCGAGCAATTAGCTGAAACGAGGCTTACGAAGGGCGGCAAGAAGACCTACCACCTCATGGTCGCCTGCTATTTTTCCGATTTGGCGAAGGTCTGGCATGCGTTGCGTCGCGTCTGCTCGCCGGGGTGTCGCGTCTGCTTTGTTGTTGGCGACTCGGCACCGTATGGTGTCTACGTGCCCGTGATTGAATGGCTCGAACACTTGGCAATCGCAGCCGGGTTCCGCTCGGTTCGATTCGAGAAAACGCGCGATCGAAACGTGAAGTGGAAGAACCGGAAGCACCGCGTGCCCTTGTGCGAAGGGCGGCTGTGGGTCGACGGATAAGGAGGCTTACTTGGCTCAATCCCCGGCACACAGGTTTGGCCAGCTCATCGGCCGCCTCGTTGAGCAGTGCCTGCATGAACCGTTGTCCGCCATCGCCAAGCAACACGGTCTGTACTTGGACTACAAGCATGCCCGAGCCGCACGCAAGGGAAAGCGCAAGGCGGCCTGGCGCGACGACAAGGGCAATATCCACGACCTCGACTACGTGCTTGAGGCAGGCGGCACGGAAGCATCGCTCGGCTTTCCGAAGGCGTTCATCGAAATCGCCTACCGCCGCTACACGAAGCACTCGCGCAATAAAGCGCAGGAAATCCAGGGGGCGATTATCCCTCTGGCAGAGACGTACGGGATTCGCCGGCCGTTCCTGGGCGTCGTCCTGGCGGGCGTCTTCACGCAGGCTGCGGTTGCCCAGATGCGTTCGTTCCGCTTTGGCGTTTTGTATTTCCCGTTGGCGAGTATCGTGAAGGCGTTCAAAGCGGCAGGGATCGATGCCTACTTTGACGAGTCCACGTCGGATCGCGACGTTGCACGAAAGGTGGCCGCCTGCGCGAAACTCAGCGAAGCGGACTGGACGAGGATGGGGCACCGCCTCCGCGCCCTGCACGCCAACGACCTGCAATTGTTCCTTGGACAATTGGAGGCTTCGCTGTCGCGGAAGATTCAGGCGATCTTCGTTCTCGGCTTGCATGGACGGGACGGCGAGCTGGCCAGCATCGACGAGGCGATTGACTTCGTGAATCAGTACGACGAGTCCGCAGCGCCAACAGCGTTCCGTCGCTACGAGATCAACGTGCGGTACACGAACGGCGACGAAGTGCGAGGAACGTTTTCCACGAAGCGCGAAGCGATCGACTTCCTCGAACGGTTGCGCTGAATTCGCGCGATTCAGGGAAAAGTTTCGGCAGCAGGACCGCCTAAGAGTGGGACTCCAACCGGCCCGCCGCCATTTTCAGCGCCAAAAGGAACGGCACCGGCTCGCTGCCCAGGGCGTTGAGCACCGTGCCGCCGGCCGTGAAGCAGTGGGTGACGAAGTCCGGCCGGCCGAACATCTCGAGCGCCGTGCCCCCTTCGCCGCCGCCCACGTAAACTTCCATGCCCGCGTCCTTCAGGCGTTTAAACTCGGCCACGAACTTCTTGGTCCCTTCCTGGAACTTCGCGTCCTCGAATTTCCCGAAGACGCCGTTGTGAAAGGCGACCTTGGCCAGCGACGGCTCGCGCGAAAGCAGCTCCAGGTATTGGCCCACGGCCTGCGAAAAAACCTGGCTGCTGCGGGGGCCGACGTCGAGCTGCTGGTCGTCCGGCGAAAGCGTTTCGGTCACGCGGCCGTCGGCCAGCACGAAGTCAATCGGCAGGACGAAACGGACCTTATTTTCGCGGCCGGTGCGGAGGATGTCGCGGGCCTGGTTGATGCGCGTCCGCGAGACGTAGTAAGGCTGCGATTCATGCGACGGGTTCTCGGCCGCCCCGATGCAAAAGCTCTGCCCGGCCAGCTCGGCCTCGGCTTTTTTCAAGGCCATGGCAAGCGAGCCGGCGACGATCACCATCCGCGCCTGGCCGCGGGCGACGACGGCCTGCAAGTCGTCGAGCTTGTCGGCCTTGAGCCCGCTGAAAACGACGAGCGTCGCCCGCAGGCAGCGGAGCATCGGGCCGTCGAACTCGCCGGCGACGTACTTGCCCAGGGCGCCCTGGCGCATGGCCGCCGGGACGACCGTGCTGGAGCAATCGAGGCTTCCTGCCGAGAGGGCCTCGTTGACGTACACGTCGGCGATCTTTTGGGCAAACTCATTGGCCAACTTCGCCAACTTTTCCGCGAGCTTGGCCGCGTCGCCGGGCGCCGCCTCCCACAGCACTCGCTCAATCGCATATTTTCGTGCGTTCTCCAGCATGATGAGCGAGCCGGGCGCCGCGCCGCGGATGGCGCTCGTCGCCTCGTCGCGGATCGTGACGGTCGATTCGTCGAGCCACTCCGGGATCAGCGTGATCGGTTTGCGGACGATCTCGCCCAGGCGCTTGGCGACCTTGTCGAGCGAGCCTTCCGGCTTGCGGCCGATGTGGCCAAAAATCACCTGCCGCCAGCCGCGCTCGATGCCGTATTGCAAGGTCTCTTTCATCGATCGGAGGCGCACGTCGCCCTCGCCGACGGTCTCGCCGGGCTTGCAATCCAGGTCGCCGCGGACCAGGACGGGCGTGCCAGAGGGGACGCCGGAGAGCGACTCCAGGCGCGGGATGGCCCTGAGGAACTCCTCGAGCGGGCGGTGCGTCTGCGCGCGGTTGCCGCCCAGAAGGTTTTTCAACCAGGACTGCATCGCGGCGGTTGAAAGCGGCATGCGAAGCGCTCCAAAGAGTCCCGCCGGACGGGGCCAGCAGGCAGGGGTCGGGCGGATGAAACGTGCGAACCTGCTAGGCCTTGGGCTTTTTGGCCATCAGCTCCTCGAGCAGCTTCGCCAGCAGGGCCGCGTCGTCCTTCTGCACGAGATGGTCGATCCGCGACTGCGGCACCTTCAGGTTCTCAAGCTGCGCGACGATGTGCTTCCAGCGCTGCTGGCGGGCCTTGCCCTCGGCCAGAAAAAGCTCCGTCACGTGCTCGGCCAGCTTTTGCAACGCGATGGCTTCCTGGTTCTCGTAGTAGTCGCGGATGATGCGCTGCTGTCGCTTGGAATTCTGGGCCACGGCGGTTCGTCCCTGCGGTTGGCGTCGCAATTCTGGCGAAGCGCTGTTATAGCATTGCCGCCCGGAACCGGCCATTGCCGTCGCAAGCGTTTCGCTGCCTTTCCCGGCGGCGCTCTTCAAGTCACAATGGAGCAAAGCGCAATCGAGAGCCTGCATGCCCGACCTTGCCATCCAGCGCATCGACAGCCGCCGCGACGACCTTTCCGCCGCGCTCACCGCCCTGCGCGAAAAGCTCAGCCCGCGCGGCGACATCGTGAGCGAGGCCGGGCGGCGGCGGACGATCGAGGTTTTTGGCGAGGCGCTCTCGCCGCAGGCGGTCGTGGAGCGCATCTGCCGCGACATCGAGACGCAGGGCCTGGAGGCCGTGCTCGATTACTCCCGGCGCATCGACAAGGCCGAACTGACGAAAGAGACGCTGCGGATCCCGATGATCGACCTGGAGCTGGCGCACACCGCGGTCAGCGCCGAGCCGCAATTCCTGGCGACGGTCCGCCGCATTCGCGACAACATTCGCCGATTTCAGGAAGCCATTCTGCACCGCGACGTGCGTGTGGCGCTGCCCGACGGCGGCTACCTCGCGCAGCGTTACTTGCCGCTTGAGCGCGTCGGCATCTGCGTTCCCGGCGGCGCGGCCGCGTACCCTTCGACCGTCCTGATGACGGCCGTGCCGGCGCAGGTGACGGGAGTGAAAGAGATCGCCATTGTCGCCCCGCCCACGAAGTTCGGCGCGAGAAACCCTTACGTTCTAGCGACGTGCCACGAGCTGGGCATTTCGGAAATCTACTGCCTGGGCGGAGCGCAAGCCGTGGCGGCCCTCGCCTACGGGGTCGAGGGCCTTCCGCGCGTCGACAAAATCGTCGGGCCGGGCAATCTGTTCGTCGCCCTGGCCAAGAAGCACGTCTTCGGCCACGTGGACATCGACGCCATCGCCGGCCCCAGCGAGGTCGTCATTATGGCCGACATTACTGCCCCGCCGCGTTTCGTGGCGGCGGACCTCATCGCCCAGGCCGAGCACGCGCCCGGCGCAAGCATTCTTATCACCTGGGAACCGCAACTGCTCGACGGCGTGGCCGCGGAGCTATCGAAGCAACTTGCGACACTCGCGCGTGGCGACCTGGCGCGCGAGAGCCTGGAGCAATTCGGCGCACTGATCCTCGTCGAGGGCGCCGACGAAGCCTGCCGGGTCGCGGATCTCATCGCTCCGGAGCACCTGCACATCGCCACGACCGACCCCGAGTCGCTCGTCGCTAAGATCCCCCACGCCGGGGCCGTGTTCCTCGGCCACTACAGCCCGGTGGCGCTGGGCGACTACGCGGCCGGCCCGTCGCACGTTTTGCCGACGAGCGGCACGGCCCGCTTTGCCAGCGGCCTGTCGGCCAATAGCTTCTTGCGGAGCCGTAGCGTCATCAGCTTCACGCGGGAGAGCCTGGCCGCGACGGCCGGGCTGGTGTCGATGATGGCGGACAAGGAAGGCCTCACCGCCCACCGGCGGAGCGTCGAAGTCCGGCAGAACCTCAGTCCATAGACGTCCGCGTTCCTTATTCCTCGTACTGCGTACTCGGTACTCCGTACCCGGTGCTTGCGTGACCATTCTCGACCAGATCGTCGCCGATAAGCGGCAGGAAATCGCCGCGTCCAAAGCCCGGCTGCCGCTCGAGCAGCTTCGCGCCGCGGCGAGGCGGCACTCGCCGCGGCGCGACTTTTTTGCGGCGCTGGCCCAGCCCGGCCCGATCCACTTGATCGCTGAAATCAAAAAGGCCAGCCCCTCGGCCGGCGTCATTCGCGCCGACTTCGACCCCGCGACAATCGCCCGCGTTTACGCCGATCACGGCGCCTCGTGCCTCAGCGTCCTGACCGACTCCAAGTACTTCCAGGGCAGCCTCGACCACCTGCGGGCCGCGCGGCAGGCGGTCGATTTGCCGATCTTGCGGAAGGACTTCATCCTCGATTCGTACCAGCTCTACGAGGCCCGTGCCGCGGGGGCCGACGCCGTCCTGCTCATCGCCGAATGTCTCGACGACTGCCGGTTGCGGGCGCTGCATAACGAGGCGATCGAACTTTCGATGACGCCGCTGGTGGAGCTGTACGACGAGGAGAACCTGCCGCGCGTGCTCGACGCCGGGTCCATGCTCATCGGCGTCAACAACCGCGACCTGCGCACGTTCCGCACGGACCTAAGTCACGTTTTGCGGCTGCGCGAGAAGATCCCGGCCGACCGGGTCGTCGTGGCCGAGAGCGGGATTCACAACCGGGCCGACGTATTGCGGCTGCAAAGCGCCGGCATCGGCGCGATGCTGGTGGGCGAGAGCCTGATGCGGGCGGTGGACATCGGCGCGGCGGTCGACGACCTGCTGGGAAACTGACCTCCGCCGCCAGCGCCAATTTCACCGTATCTTCGCGCGCCTCGCGCAAAAATCTCGGACGCTAGCGGTGAGAAGGCAAAATTTGCGCAGGTCGCGTGCGCCTCGTCGGTTGCGCGCGATCCGCGCCCCGTTCCGCCGTGTTCGGCCCCTGGACGATCGTTTTCGATTCGGCATAATGATGCCTCCGATGCGACTGCCCGCCGCGCGCTCTTGGCTGCGGCCGGCCCGTGACCGTTGTCCTCGATTGACGGAGTGAACCATGTTTAAGAACCTGAGCACCCTGGCGCTCGGCTTTTCCTGCCCCCAATACGAGCAGATCGAACTGGCCCTCTCCTGCGGGTTCGAGGCCATCAGCCTGAACCTCGTGGATTACACGCGGCAGGTGGAGCTGCGCGGGCAGGAAGGGGCGGGCCGCCTGATTCAAAGCGCGCGGATCAAGCTCGGGACGTGGCAGCTTCCGGTGGCGATCGACGGGCCGGACGCGCAGTTCGAGGGCGACCTGGCGCAGCTTGCCAACCGGGCGAGCATCGCGGCCGAGATCGGTTGCCCGCGGGCCGTCGCGCGGATCGCCGCCGCCAGCGACGAACGCCCGATGCACGACAACTTCGAGCTGCACCGGCAGCGCCTGTCGCGGATCGGCCGCGCGCTCGAGCCGCACGGGGTGCGTCTCGGCCTGGAGTTTCAGGCCGCGCCCGCCCTCCGCCGCGACAAGGCCTTCGAGTTCATCTCCACGCAGGACGCCCTCCTCAAGCTGATCGACACGGTGGGGAGCGGGAGCGTGGGCCTCGTGCTGGACGTGTGGCAGCTTTACGTCTCCGGCGGCATGATCGACGACGTGCGCAAGCTGGCCCGCGACCAGATCGTGGCCGTGCAGCTTGCCGACGCGCCGCCCGACAAGGACCCGTCCGAACTGGCCAACGCCGACCGGCTGCTGCCCGGCGAGACGGGCGCGATCGACTCGCCGGCGGTGCTGCGGCACCTGGCGGAGATCGAGTACGATGGGCCGGTGACGCCCGCCTGCTCGCTGGCCCGGACGAGCGGGCAGCGGCGCGACGCGGCGATCCGGGCGGTGGGCGAGGCGCTGCAGCGGTGCTGGCGCGCGGCGGATCTGGTGACCGAGCAACCGCTGCAATCGACGCTGAGCCGCACGTAACCGGGAACATTGCCAGGGAGCGACGCCGGCATGGTCTTTGAAAAGATCGAAAAGCTCAAGCGCGACTTCACGGACAAGTACGTCGTCGTGGATGAGGCCAGTCCCGAACTGGCGCGGTTCCGCGGCTTCACGGGCGTGGTGAAGACTGTGAACATGAGCGGGCGGGCGCTGGTGGAGTTCGAGTCGGACGCGAACATCGGCTGGTACGACATCGACTTGTCGCACCTGAAGGTGGTCGACGCGCCGCTGCCAAAGCCGCAGGCGAAGGAGTCGCACGAGAAGCCGGCCCCAGAAAAGGCATCGCCGGAGAAGGCCGCTGCCGCGGAGAAACCTGCGGCCAGGCCGGCGGCAAAACCCGCCGCGGCCCCGGCGGGCGAAGGAAAAAAACTGTCGCCCCTGGAATTGGCGCGGATGCAAGGGGCCGCCAAGCGCGAAGGCGCGCCGGCCGCCAAGGCGGAGGCCCCGGCGAAAGCCGAGGCTCCTGCCGCCAAGCCGGCGGCCAAGCCATCCGCGGTGCCGGCGTCGGCGCCGGGCGAGCGGAAGGCGATGTCGACGGCCGACATCCTGGCCGCCGCCCGCAAAGGCGCCGGGGCGCCTGGCGCGGTCCCCGCCGCACCGGCATCCCCTCCGGCCGCTGCCGAGCGTGCGCCGCTGTCCACGGCGGAGATCCTGGCGGCGGCGCGCGTCAAAAAGGGAACGCCCGCGGCGCCTGCCGCCGAGACAAAACCGCCGGCCGCTCCGGCCAAGCCCGCCGCGCCCAAGGAGGAGAAACCCCCCGCCGCCAAACCCCCCGCCGCCAAAGCGCCTGCCGCCCCCGCCGCCGGCCCGAAGCCCGATCGCTCGAAAATGTCGGTGGCCGACATCATCGCCGCGGTCCGCGCCAACCAGTCCGGCGGCGCGGCGCCAGCCCCGGAGGCGCCGCCCGCGGTCAAGGAGACTCCGGCCGCGCCACCAAAAGAAGCGCCGCGGGAAAAGCCTAAGGCGGAAGCTCCTGCGCCTCCGGCTCCCAAGGCGGCCCCTGCCGCTCCTCCGCAGGCGGAGAAACCGGCGGCGAGGCCCGCCGGTGGCAGCTTGCCGACGACGACCGCCGAGAAGATGGAATACTGCCGCCGCGTCGACGCCAAGTCGTAGGGCAGGCGGCTCGCCTGCCGTCGTAGTCGTAGGATGGGCGGAGCAAGCCGCGCCGAGAGTCAGACGTCACTCTCGACCTCGACGTGCCGGCGAATCAAGATTCCGTTGGCGGCGAATTCGGCTTGCGACGCCCACCCTCCGTGCGGCGAATGCCCTCGCCTGCCGATCTACGCCACCAGATCGAGCGGCGCAGAGACCGCCCGCAGGGCCTGGAATTTCGTCGCCCAATCGAGCTGCCGCTCCGCGGCGGCCAGGGCCGGCGCCGACGGCGACAAGCGCGTCTGCGAGCGCAGCGATTGCACTTTCGCCGCCAGCATCGCCACCACGTCGCGCGGCGCGTCGACGTCCTCGCCCGCGGCCTTGGCCTCGGCGTGAATCGCCGCCAGGTCGCGCAGCTCATCCAGGCTTAGCGCCCCTTCCTCGTACAGGTCGCGGACCAGGTCGGCAAAGTCGAGGAGCGAGATGTTCGCCAGGTCGTGTTGCTCGGCCGCTTTTCGCAGGGCCGAAAGCTTCAAATCGCCCTTGGCCGTAGCGGCCGTTTCCTCGGTCGGCTCCGGCGCCGGCTCCGGAGCAACGAGGCCCAAAAGCGAACCCAGCGCGCCCAGGCCGCTGGAAAAGCCCGGGATCGACACGCCAGAAATCGACAGCGCCGCTAGCAACACAGGAATGCTCCGTGTCCCTCCGCGGCGTGAAGTGTTTGCGTACGGTCCGGGAGCCGGACAGCGCGGCGGAAGGGGCGGTAGTCCGATCGACCGTCCAGCGGATTCTCTTGACGCAAATGGGAGACACAGGCGAGAAACCTGTCCCCTGATCCCTGCCTCCTGTTCCCTGTCTTCTGGCCCCCGTCGCCTATTTTCTCCGTTTTCCCACAACCGCCAGGCCCACCTTCGGGCACACGCTTGCCAGCGTGCAGGCCGCGCAATTGGGCGTTCGCGCCGTGCAGACTTTGCGCCCGTGCCAGATCATGCGGTGCGCGAAGTCGATCCACTCGCTCTGCGGCAGCATTGCCATCAACTCTGCTTCGATCTTCTTGGGGTCGGTTTGTTTTGTGAGCCCCATGCGCCGCGCCAGGCGCGTGACGTGCGTATCGACGACGACGCCCGACGGGATGCCATAGGCCGTCCCCAGCACGACGTTCGCCGTCTTCCGCCCCACGCCGGGAAGCTGCACGAGCTTCTCCATCTCCCGCGGCACCTCGCCGCCGTGCTCCTCGACGAGCTTCTGGCAGCAGGCCTGGATGCTTTTCGTCTTATTGCGAAAGAAACCCGTCGGGCGGACGTCGTTTTCCAGCTCGGCCGGCTCGGCCCGCGCGTAGTCCTCGGCCGAGCGATATTTTTTGAACAATTCCGCAGTGACCTTGTTGACGCGATCGTCGGTGCACTGGGCCGAGAGGATCGTGGCGATCAGGAGCTCCAGAGGCGACCGGAAGCGGAGGGCGCATTTTGCGTCGGCGTAGTCGACTGCCAGGCGCTGGGCGATTTGCAAGGCGCGGCGCTTCGTGTCGTCCTTGGCCATGTGCCATGGTCCGAAAGTGGTTGCCGCATTTTGCAGGGCGCGGTGATTCTCAAAGCACGCCCGGCGGCTGTCAAGCAGCGGCCGACGTCGACACCCAGCCGCCGTGTGCCGTAGAATAGCCGAAGCAAGCTAACCCGCGCGATCCGGCGGGAAACCGCCGGGCATCGCGACCAACCGGAGCGGCGCATAGCGCAGGAGACTTTCCGTGCGATACACCGATTTCCTGAGGCGGCGGTCCTTCGCGATGCGGACGCTGGGGATTCTGGCCGTGGCGTTGGCCGCGGTGTGCACGAGCGCCGCCGCCCCGCCGCGCGCGGCATCCGACGACGCCATTGAAGCTCCCCCCGCCCGCGCCTCTGCCGACCAGCCGCCCGACCCGCGCGACCCTTCCTTCATTCCCGCCGCTAGCGCCGGCGAAGAACGCGACCGCAAGCAAGCGCTGATTCTCTTCGGCACCGCCCGGAAAAAGCAGGACCAGGGCGACGAGACGGGGGCGATCCGCCTCTTTCAGCGGGCCCACCGCTTGGACCCCAAATCGGCGGTGATCGTGGAGCACGTCGTCCCGCTGCTCTTCAAGCAGCGCCGGATGGAGGAGGGCGTGCGCTACGCTTTGCGGATGGTCAAGCTCCGCCCCGACAACACGAACTTGATGCAGCAGCTCGCCCTTCACCTTACGGAGCGTGGCGACCCCGCCGGCGCGCTGGAACTCTATGAGAAAATCCTCGAAATCGAGCCGGCCGAAGAGCAGAAAACGCCGCAGCACGTCGTGCGCGTCATGGAGCGCGGCCGGCTCTCCTTCCTCACGGGCAAGCACGAGCAAGCGGCCAATTGCTTCGCCGACGTGCTCAAGGCCATCGAGCACGCCGACGACTTCGGGCTCAATGCCCAGGCCCGCGGATTGCTCTTGGGCGACGCTTCGCAGACGTACACGCTTTTCGGCGAGGCGTTCCTCAAGGCCGGCCGGCTCGACGAGGCCCAGCAGGCCTTCGAGTCGGCCCAGTCGGTCGACCGCGACAAGGCCGCGCTGGCCTACCGCATGGCCCAAGTCGAGCTGGCCCGCAAGGAGCCGGCCAAGGCGATGGAAAAGCTCCAGGCGTATTTCGAGAGCAAATCACAGAGCCAAGGCGCCCTGCCCTACGAGTTCCTGGGCGAGATCCTCAAAGCCCAGGAGAAGGCCGATGACCTGCTGCCGAAGCTGGAGGAGCTTTTCAAGAACGACGAGAAAAACCCGTACCTGGCGTTCTGCATCGGCGAGCAGCAGCGGGCGAAGAAGGCTTGGGACGCAGCGGCCGCGGCGTACAAGTCCGCCCTGGACAACGCCAAGGCCGACAGCGCCGAGATGCGCATCCTGCAGTTCCGCATCGCCGGAGGACTCGTCGAGTCCTATCGCCATACGAAAGAGGCCGGGCCGATGCTCGATGTGCTGGGCCTGGTCGTCGAGCGCGCCGGCGACCTCGATCCCGTCGCGCAACAGGTCCGGCCCGTCGCCGCCGACAAAGAGCTGGCCGCCGCGATCATCTCCACCGCGCGCGAGGGCGCCAAGGCCGACAACCCCGATTTTTCCAAGTCCCTCGCGGCCGCGCTGGTCGCTCTCGAAGCGGGCTTGGACGCGGAGACGAAGGAGATGTTCGAGATGGCGATCACGGCCAGGCCGGAATCCAGCGGGGAGGTGATCATGATGTGGGGCCTGGGCCTCTTGATCGCCGACAAGCACGCCCAGGCCGCGGAGGTTTTTCGCCGCGGGCGGGATGAAGATGCCCTGGGCAAGACGAACCCGGCGTTTCACTTCTACCTGGCCGGCGCCCTGGCCATGGACGACAAGACGGACGAGGCGCTGGAGGCGGCCCGGCAGGCGGCGGGCATGAACGACAAAAACGCCCGCCTGGCCGCGCGCCCCGCCTGGGTGCTGTATCGCGCCCACCGCTACGACGAGGCCGCCAAGGAATACCAGGCGATCCTGGAGAAGTTCGACGACAACCAGACGCCCGACGCCCGTTCCGCCCTGCGCGAGGCGAAGCTCGTGTGTTCCAACATCGACGTCATCCGCCGCAAGTTCCCGGAGGCCGAGGAGTGGGTCGAGCAAGTGCTCGACGAATTCCCCGACGACCCCACCGCCAACAACGACCTGGCCTATCTCTGGTCCGACCAGGGGAAGGGCAAGAACCTCCGCCGGGCGCTGGCCATGAGCCAGAAGGCCGTCGCCACCGACCCCGACAACGCGGCCTTCCTCGATACGATCGGCTGGGTGCATTACAAGCTGGGCAACTTCGAGGAGGCCGCCAAGCACCTGGAAAAGGCGGCGCAGGAGGAATCGCCGGACGCCGTCATCCTCGATCACCTGGGCGACGTGCGGCTGGCGCTGGGGCAGGTCGACAAGGCCCGCGATGCTTGGCAGAAGGCGCTCGAAAAACTCGACAAGGAGCGCGACACCGACCGCATCGAGGCGACCAAGGGAAAGCTCGACGAGCACAAGGCCCCGTAATAGGCACACTCCGTGTGCCGTCGTAGGAGGCGGCGGGCCGCCCGTCGCTACGTGGCCGGCGGCTCGATGCCGAAGTCGCGGATCGAAAGCAGGCTCTGGAACGACAGGCCCATTTTGCCGAATTCCTCCGCCCCGCCTTGCAGCCGGTCGATGATGCAAATCACCCCCCGGACCACGAGGCCAAACTCGCGGCAGCGCTCGATGGCCAGGATCGACGAGCCGCCCGTCGTGACCACGTCCTCCAGGATCACGACCTCGTCGCCCGGCCGCACCGGGCCCTCGATGAACCGGTTCGTGCCGTGCCCCTTGGACTCTTTGCGGACCATAAAGCCCCGCAGCGCCCGCCCCTGCACACCGGCCATCGTCACCACCGCGGCCGTGATCGGATCGGCCCCGATCGACATCCCGCCCACGGCGTCGGGCAAGGTAGGGTGGGCACCGCCCACCAGCAGCTCGAGAATCCCCTCGGCCACAAGCTTCGCCCCGGCCGAATCCAACGTGATCTGCTTGCCGTCGAGGTAGTACGTCGACTTCTTGCCCGAGGCCAGCGTAAAGTCGCCGAACTTGAGGGCCTTTTCGCGGACGAGGGCTTTGAGGGTCTCTTTGTCGTACATGGGAAGGAAGTGGATAGTGGTTGGTGGTTGGTGGTGGGCGGTCGTGAAGCCGAGAGGTCTTTTGGTCCCGAAGGGACCGGATAGTTTAGCCGCGGGCGGGAGCCCGCGGGAGGCGACGTCGAAAAACGTGGCACAGCCCCGGAGGGGCGACATCCGGGATGCGTGACGCGCTCTGTCGCCCCTGCGGGGCTTGGGATGTGCTGGGGCGGCCTTTCCCGTGGGCTGACCGCCCACAGCTAGACTATCTGGCCGCTCCGCGGCCGGAGGTCATCGGCGACTGGATTCTTGCAGCTTGTTTGCCCCTCAACAAAGTCCGATACTCCACAAACGTGACGCACGCCCACGGAGCCTTCCATGCACTTCCGCACCCGCGCCATCCACGTTGGCCAGGAGCGGGACCCGGCCACGGGCGCGGTCGTGCCGCCGATCCACCTGGCCAGCACGTTCGTCCAGCCCGCCCCTGGCGAGTGGGGCAAGTTCGACTACACCCGCAGCGGCAACCCCACGCGCGCCGCCCTGGAAGCCACGTTGGCCTCGCTGGAATCGGGCACGGGGGCGCTGGCGTTCTCCAGCGGCATGGCCGCCACGCACTGCGCGACGATGCTCCTGGAAGCGGGCGATCATATCGTGGCCGGCGCCGACATTTACGGCGGCACCTATCGCCTGTTTCACAAGGTGATCCAGCGCGCGGGCATCTCCGTCACGCTCGCCCCCTCGCACGACCTCGATCGCCTTCGCTCCGCCCTGACGCCGAAAACGAAGCTGGTCTGGGTCGAAAGCCCCGGCAACCCGCTGATGACGATCACCGACCTTTTTGCCTGCGCCGAGATCGCTCACCGGCACGGGGCGCTGCTGGCCGTCGACAACACGCTGGCCTCGCCCGTACTCACGCGGCCGCTGGAACTGGGGGCGGACATCGTCATGCACTCGGCCACCAAATACCTGGGCGGCCACAGCGACCTTTTGGGCGGAGCGCTGGTGACGCGCGATCCCGAACTGCACAGAAAGCTCTACTTCATCCAGAACGCCACCGGGGCCGTGATGGGTCCCTTGGAGTCGTTCCTCTGCTCGCGCGGGATCAAGACGCTGGAGCTGCGCGTGCGGGCGCAGGGCGAAACGGCCATGATGCTGGCGCAGTTCCTCAAGTCGCACGCCAAGGTGGTGAAGGTACACTATCCCGGCCTGCCCGATCATCCAGGGCACGCCCTCGCGGCGCGGCAGATGCAAGGGGGCTTCGGCGGGATGCTGTCGTTTGAGGTCAAGGGCGACTACGAGGCGGCCCAGCGCGCGGCCGGCAGCACAAAGCTGTTTCAGCTTGCCGTCAGCCTGGGCGCGGTCGAGTCGCTCATCGAGCAGCCCTCGGCCATGTCGCACGCCAGCTACGACCGGGCCGACCGCCTGGCGCACGGCATCACGGACAACCTCATTCGCCTGAGCGTGGGGCTGGAGGCGTTTGAGGACCTGCGCGACGACCTGGCGCAGGCGCTGGCGCAGGCATGATGCCGTGGCTGGGGCACGCGGGGGCGGCGTGAGTTTTGTCACCCTGCGGAAGCAGCGTGGAGTGGCGGTTCCTGCTCCCTGCGACGGCGCGCGTGACCCCAGCCACGTTCACGAGCGGGTGGCCTAGCCGGTCCGCCCCCGTAAGATAGACTTAGGAATGCTGCTGAGCAGGATACGCTTTTGCGGAGTCTGCCGGATGTCAATGGAGAACCCCTTCCTCAGCCCCGCGCCGGGCGAACCGGCGCTGGTCCCGGTGCCGCCGCCGTGGGAGCCTCCGCCGCGGGTGTGGACGGCGATCGTCGTGCCGATTGTGGGGATCGTCGTCGCACTGGCGGCGACGATCGCCGTCAGCCTCGTTGCGGCGATTACGGACTTAGGTGCAAAGGCGAATCTAGCCAGCGTGGCCAAGTGGTTGCAGGAATCCGTAACGACTCCTGTCGGCTTGGTCCTCTCGGTCGTTCCAATGCAGTTTGTACTCCTGGCCGTGGCCTGCGTCGCTGCTGTAGCCTCAAAGGAGCGATTCGCAAAGCGCTTAGCGCTGAAGCGCGGACGGATGCCGATCTGGTCGTGGCCGTTTCTGGCGCTCGCCACGCCGCTCTTCGGCCTCCTCTCGTCAATCATGCTCTCCGCGCTCTTCACGGAGCCGAGCGAGAACATGAAGCTCGTGGAGAAGATTTTCAGGTCGTTGTCCGACAGCTTCTTTCCAGGTCTGGTATTGCTGGTGGGGATTGTGCCGGGCATTGTTGAAGAATTCATGTTCCGCGGCTACCTCCAATCGCGGCTCCTGAAGCGCTGGCACCCGGCGGCGGCGATCGGCCTGAGCGCGATCCTCTTTTCCGTGGCGCATCTCGACTGGATGCACGTGCTGGGAGTTTTGCCGCTGGGCGTCTGGCTGGGGGTGATCGCCTGGCGGAGCGGTTCGATCTGGCCGGCCGTTCTGGGCCACGCGGCGAACAACACGTTTGCCGTTCTGGAACTGAAGTTCGGAGCCGCAGCGATCCTCGCCATCCTGCTTGTCGTTGCCACCGTGGTGATGGTTTATTTCGTATTTCGGCGCACCTTCACGACGGTGGTCGACTCGGTAGGCTACATCGAGATCCGCCACGCGTTTCACGCGATGGCGCTCGCCCTGGTGATCTTCCTCGCGTTCCTCGGCAACAGCTATCTCGCCGTCCTGCTGCTCCTTCCGCCGGCATATTTCTGGACCGCCATGCGCGCGCGGCGCACGACCCAGGACCGAGTTCT
>JACOUI010000025.1 GCA_016177915.1 Planctomycetia bacterium | reverse complement strand
GCCACGGCACCGTCCCCTCGGCCGTCCGCGCGATCCAGTTGGGGGCCTTCAACTATCTGCTCAAGCCGCTGGACCTGGCCGAGCTGCGCGGCGTCGTCGACAAGGCCTGCGAGAACGTTCGCCTCCGCCGCACGAACCTCGAGCTCAACCGCCGCCTCGACGAACGCTTCGGCTTCGAGCGGATCGTCGGCAACAGTCCGAAAATGCTGCAAGTGCTGGAGCTGATGAAGCGCGTGGCCCCGGCCGACGTCCGCGTGCTGGTCTCCGGCGAGACGGGCACCGGCAAGGAACTCGTCGCCGAGGCCATCCACCAGAACAGCCCCCGCAAGAAAAAGCCCTTCCTGGCCCTCAACTGCGCCTCCTTCGTCGAGAATATTCTGGACGTGGAGCTGTTCGGCAGCCTGCCGGGCATTTACACCGACGCCCGCGATCGCATGGGAAAATTTGAATACTGCAACGGCGGCACGCTTTTTTTGGATGAGATCGGCGACATGCCTTGGGCCACGCAGAGCAAGCTCTTGCGGGTGCTGGAGACGGGCGAAGTCACGCGGCTGGGCTCCAATGAGCCGATCAAGGTGAACGTCCGCGTTCTTTCCGCCACCAACAAGAATCTCAAGGACCTGATCTCCGACGGTAAGTTCCGCGAAGACCTGCACCAGCGGCTGCGCGTGGTGGAGATCAAGCTGCCGCCGCTCCGCGAGCGCACCGGCGACATTCCCCTCTTGATCGACCACTTCCTTAAGCTGCACGCGCGGCGGCACGGCAAGGTTGTCAAGTCGGTCTCCACGGCCGCCCGCCGGCGGATGATGGCCTGTCCTTGGAAGGGAAACGTGCGCGAGCTGGCCAACGTGCTGGAGCACATGGTGATCGTCGACGCCGACGGCGTGCTGGACGTGGACGACCTTCCGGACGAGCCGGAGGAGCTGGCCGGCGAGAAGCCGGCCGCCGCCGAATCCGTCCCCGTCACCACGAGTGCGCTCGTCGGCAAAACGCTGGACGAGGTCGAGGGCCTGCTCATCTCCGAAACGCTCAAGTTCACCGGCGGCAACCGCGAGGAAGCCGCCAAAATCCTGGGCATCGGCCAGCGCACTTTGTACCGCAAAATCGACAAGTACCATCTGAAGGTCTGACGGCGATCAATCGTTCCTCGCACCTTCCTGTCCTCCTCGTACTCGTAATCGTACTCCTACTCGTACTCGATCCGCTGCTCCCATGCCAAACCCATTCACTCTCCGACTGGCGCTCCTCGCCGCGATGCTTCTCCTTTCGCCCACGGCGCTCCGCGCCGACGGCCCTCCCTTCGTCCCGCTCTTCGACGGAAAATCGCTCGACGGCTGGAAAAAAGCCGGCGGCGGCGCCACCTACCGCGTCGAGGAGGAGTGCCTCGTCGGCGAGGTCGGGCCGGGCCGCAACACGTTCCTGTGCACCGAGAAGACCTATGGCGATTTCCGCCTCAAGCTCCAGTACAAGCTCGACGTCCCCGGCAATTCCGGCGTCCAGTTCCGCAGCCACGTGCGCGAGAAGGACGGCGTCGTTTTCGGCTACCAGTGCGAGATCGACCCTTCGGCCCGCGCCTGGTCGGCAGGCATCTACGACGAGTCCCGCCGCGGCTGGCTCTTCCCGCTCGACAACGACGAAAAGGCCCGAAAGGCCCTCAAGCTCGACGATTGGAACGACCTGGTGATCGAGGCCGTCGGCCCGCGCAACCGCACCTGGCTCAATGGCGTCCCCTGCGCCGACCTCGTCGATACCGCCGACCTCGAGGGCCTGATTGCCTTGCAGGTCCACTCCGGCGAAAAGGGCCGCATCCGCTGGCGCAAGATCGAGCTAAAGGACCTCGGCGTTTCCAAATGGCAGCCGCTGTGGAACGGCAAGGACCTGGACGGCTGGGAGACCATCGGCGGCGGCAAGTGGGCCGTCGACGACGGCGCCCTCCGCGGCACGTCCACGAAAAACGAACCGCGCCACGGCCACCTCATCACCAAACGCAAGTTCTCCGACTTCGCCGTCCGGCTCAAATTCCGATCGATCCAGGGTAACAGCGGCCTCTATTTCCGCGTCGAGCAGGGCGGCGCCGCCGGCGTTCAGGGCTTCCAGGCCGAAATCGATCCGGCCGTCGACGTCGGGGGACTCTACGAAACCAGCGGCCGGGCCTGGGTCGTGCGGCCCACGGCCGAGGAAGTCAAGAAGTTCTACAACGCCGGCCAGTGGAACGAAATGTCCGTCGTCGGCATCGGCGGACGCATCGTCGTCCACGTCAACGGCCGAAAAACGGCCGAACTGACCGACGACCCCGGCCGGTCCGAAGGGTTCATCGCGCTGCAGCTTCACGGCGGGCAGGACATGGACGTTGCCTTCAAAGACGTCGAGTGGCTCGACCTGGCAAAACCCGCCGGCAAGTGACCGCCAAACCGCTCTCGCGGCTCACGGCCGATTCTTCTTTGCGGGCTTATGGACGATCAGCGCGCTCAGCGTCAGCCCCGCTGCAAACCCGATTCCCACCACGCCCAGAAACGTCAGCGGCGGAGCGCTCCCCTCCAGGCCGTGCTTGACGTTCATCCCCAGCACGGCGCTCAGGGTTGCGATCGGCAGAAAAATCGCCGCCATCACGTTGAGTCGGTGCGCGGCGACGGCCATTTGGTTCCCCGCCTCGGTTTGTTCCTCGGCCTGCTTGGCCACGGTGAAGTCGAGTCCATGGACCGCGTCCTGGTGCAGAAGCTCCGCCGCCCGCTCCAGCTCGCCGGCCCGATCGCGCAGGACAATGATCTCCCGCTCGTCGGGCAACATCTCGCGCGCCTGTTGCAGTGCGACGTGCTGGTTCCGGACCGTCCGATGCACCGGCGAAATCGCTCGCAGCACCGCAAACAACTCGTCGGCCGAGTCGGCGTGTCCGGCGTCCGTTTCGATCTTCTCGATCCGATCGGCGAATTCCTGCACAAGCTCCCGCAGCGCGGACAGGCCGCCGCCCTGCGGGGCGGAGCGCCAGGTCCCCTGGTCGTCGCGCCAGACAAGGCGGCTCTCGCGCTGGCGCTGGCCGGGAAGCGGCGGCGCGTGCAAAACGAGCAGCAAGTGTCCTTCGGCCGACATGGCGCGCTGCCGCCCGGCGATTTCGCCCAATCGCTTGCGCAGCGTGTCGGGAATCTGCCAGGAGGCTGGAATCAAGGAAGCAGGCATGCTGGGCACCGTTGGGTTGTAATCGCGAAAACGTGCTCCCACCGTGACCCGACCGAATGGGAATCGAATTGACGGCCGGACCTGGAACCGGTTATGGTTGAAGCCAGCGTGCGTTTCCGCCCACTTGCATCGGACCGCGAAGCGGCGTGCGACTGGCAGGATCATACGACTGGATAAGTAGCATAAGAAATGGGCAACTTGCCACTGCACGGAAGATTTCCCATTTGCTAGATTAGGTAGTCAGGGACGCCTAGGAAAAATGGGCTTGGGGGGAGTTAGGGATCGCCTTGGAAATCTCCGACAACAGCGTCTCGCGACGCGACTTCATTCGGACAACGACCGCAACGGCTGCGGCCGGTATGCTGGCTGTGCCTGTCCCGGCGCGCAGCCATCCGCCCAGCGACGCGTTGCGCGTGGGAATCGTCGGGACCGGAGCGCGGGGCAAGACGCACATCGACGCCCTCCTCAAGCTCCGCCACCAGGGTCAAGGAGTGGACGTCGTCACTGTCTGCGACGTTTTTGCGCGGCACCTGGACGCCGCCGCCGAGAAGATCCACCGCGCCACCGGGCGCAAGCCGTTTGCCACCGGCGACTTCCGCCGCGTTCTGGACGACGGAGACGTCGACGTCGTGGTCGTCGCCGCGCCGGACCACTGGCACGCCGCCATGACGATCGCCGCGCTGCAGGCCGGCAAGCACGTCTACTGCGAACGGCCGTTCACCCACACCGCGGCCGAGGCCCTGCCAGTCGTCTCGGCCTGGCGCGAAAGCGGATGCGTGGTCCAGGTCGGATCGCAGCGCACCAGCGACGGCCGCTGGCTGGCCGCACGCCAGTTCATCGCCGACGGCCGCCTGGGAAAAGTCGTCCAGGCCCAAACCGAGTACTTCCGCAACAGCGCGAGCGGGCAGTGGCGCAGCGCCGGCCTCAGCCGCGACATGACCCCCCAAAACATCGACTGGGAAATGTTTCTTGGCTCGAAATTCGGCCTGGCGCCGTCGATGCCCTTCGACCGCGCTCGGTACGCGCAATGGAGGTGCTACTGGTCGACGAGCCAGGGCATCTTCTCCGAGTTGTTCGTCGACCGCGTGACGCAGATGATCACCGCCCTGGGGGTCGGCTTCCCGCGGCGCGTCACTGCCGGCGGCGGCATTTTCCTCGAGCACGACGGCCGGGAAGTGCCCGACACCGCCACCCTCGTGGCCGACTACGACGAAGGGTTGCAGCTCCTGGCCACGGCGACCATGTGCTGCGACCATCCCGTCGAGCAGTGCATCCGCGGCCGTCAGGGGACGATCGTTTTCGACCTGGGCCGCGACGGGTTTGAGTTTCTGCCGCAGCGCCCGCAAGCGACGAAGCGCGGCGAATCGCGCTTGACGCACGTGCCGGCGCCGCGGCCCAAGGATGAAACGCTCGCGCATTGGGAAAACTTCCTGGAGGCCGTGCGGCGGGGCGAACCGGCCCTGTGCCATGATCCGCCCGACGTGGCGGCGGCCGCGGCCGTAACCTGCGCCTTGGCGGCGGACAGCTATCGCCAGGGGCGCGTGCTGGAATGGAACGAAGGACGTGTTGCGCCCGGTGGCGCCCCGTATGCAGAAATGTGGGAGCAAATCAGCGCCAGGGCGATTGTCCCTCGGGCAGCGCCCCGCTCCTCGTATAATGTAAACTCTCCCGATAGCCGGCCGATTCCTCCGTCCTACCAGAAGCTGGCCGGCGCGTGGCCCAGCGAGTGGGACGATCCGGCCGCCTAGGCGCGCCGGGGACGTCCGCGAAACACATCCCCCAGCCACGGCGGGATGGTTCTCTATTCAAACGATTATTCGCGGTTCAATTTCAACTCCCTCAGAGGTCCCTTTTCCCCCTATCGTCGCATTCCAAGAACGCACGAGCCGGCGGACCATTCATGGGCCAGGAGACTGCGCTTTGGCATCGCGTGAAGGCGGGCGCGCCGAACGGCCCCCGTCCGGCGGATGCCGTCCCGTCGCATCCCCAAACAGCGGGCCCCGCCGCGAGTGACTCGCCGTTTCAGGCGGCCATCGACGAACACCCCGACGCGATCGGGGTCGTGGCCGACGGCCGATTCGTCTACGTGAACCGCCGGCTTTGCGAGCTGGCGGAACGCCCGGCCGAGGAGCTGCTCGGCGCCCCGCCTGCTACGCTGCCGATCGAATGCGAAGGCGTCGGTCTGGAACGCCTGCTCGACCTTGAAGCGCCCCCGCACCGCCAGCGCGGGGTCTTGCGGCAGATCCAGAAGCGCACCCCCGTCGAGGTCGATCTGCGCCCGATCTCAGCCGCCGGCCGCCCGGCGCGATTGATGATCGTCCGCGACGTTTCCGCGCAGGAGGAAACCGAGGAGCAGCTCCACCGTCTGCGCGACGAGCTGGCGCACGTCGCCCGGCAGATTTCCCTCGGCGAAATGGCGACCTCGCTGGCGCACGAGCTGAACCAGCCGCTGGCCGCCCTGGCGGTCTATGCCGACTCGATCCAGCACCACCTCGACCAGCCCACGCCCGCCCTCGACGATGCCCGGCAGGAGCTGCGGCTGCTGTCCGAACAGGTGCTGCGCGCGGGCGAAGTCATCCGCCGCATCCGCGAGTTCGCGCGCAAGCGTTCGGGCCGACGTTCCACGCTCGACGTCAACGACGTCATCGGCGAAATCCTGCCGCTGATCGAGGCCGAGGGCCGCCTGCGGCGCATGCCGCTGCGTCTGGCGCTGGACCCGCACCTCCCGCACGTCCAAGTCGACCGCATTCAGCTCCAGCAGGTGCTGCTGAACCTGGTCCGCAACGCCTGGGACGCGATGGACGAAGTCCCCCTGGGCCAGCGCGAAGTCACGATCACCACCCATGACCGCCAGGGACTCGTGGAGATCGCCGTGCGCGACCGGGGCCGCGGACTCCCGCCCGGGAAGCAGGAGGAGATCTTCAAGCCGTTCTTCACGACCAAGCGCACCGGCCTGGGGCTAGGCCTGTCCATCAGCCGCACGTTGATCGAATCGCACGGCGGCCGGCTGTGGGTCAGCCCCAACCCCGATCGCGGCGGTCTTGGCCGCCGCCAAGACGGCGGCGTCACCTTCTACGTCTCCCTGCCCGCCACGAGCCGGATGGATGTTCACCCCGCCGACTGACGCCGTCGTCTACGTCGTCGAGGACGACGCGGCCATCCGCGACGCCCTCTCGCGCCTCATCGCGCAAATGGGCCTCGTGGTCCGCGCCTTTGCCAACGCCACCTCCTTCCTGGAAGCCCTCGACGGCGAAAAGCACGGCTGTATCATCCTCGACCTCCGCCTTCCCGATATGGACGGGATGGAAGTCTACGAGCAAATCGTCGCCCGCGGCGCGGCCCTGCCCGTCATCGTCATCACGGGCCACGGCGACGTGGCCACCGGCGTCGAGGCCATCAAGCGCGGCGTCATGGACTTCCTCGAAAAGCCGTTCCAGCCGGACAAGATCCGCAACTGTATTCAGGCGGCGCTGGCCGCCGACTTGAAGCGCCGCCATGCGGCCAAGCGCGTGGCGGACGACCTGCTGCGCGTCGCCAGCCTCTCCGCCGACGAGTTGCGCGTGGCCAAGGCGCTGGCCGCCGGACGACCCGTCAAGGAAATCGCCGCCGCGCTCAAGGTCAGCGTTCGGACCGTCCATTCGCGGCGCAAGGCCGCCCTCCAAAAGCTCGGCGTCCCCGGCCGCGCCCGGCTCGTGGAGTTCCTGACGCGGTTTCAACTCGCCGGCGGCGTGCTTCCGGGCGGCGACGACGGCGGCGCCTGACCCGCGACGGCCGTGCCACAGCGAATCATGGCGCCTCGATCTCCTTGCGCACCCTTTCCAGGTCGGCGTCCACCATCATCCGCACCAGCTCCTCGAACGACACCTCGGGACGCCAGCACAGCTTCTGCTCCGCCTTCCGGGCGTCGCCGCGCAGCGTGTTCACCTCCGCCGGCCGGAAAAGCGCCGGGTCGACGACGACGTGCTTCCGCCAGTCCAGGCCCGCGCGCCCAAACGCCAGCTCCACCAGCTCCTCGACCGAGTGCTGCCGGCCCGTCGCGATCACGTAATCGTCCGGAGCGTCCTGCTGCAGCATCAGCCACATCGCCCGCACGTAGTCGCCCGCGAACCCCCAGTCGCGCCGCGCCGCCATGTTCCCCAGCTTCACCTCCCTCGTCAGCCCGAGCTTGATCCGCGCCGCCGCGTCGGTCACCTTCCGGCTCAAAAACTCCTTCCCTCGCCGGGGCGACTCGTGATTGAACATGATCCCCGAGCACGCAAAGATCCCGTAGCTCTCCCGGTAATTCACCGTGATCCAGTGGCCGTAAACCTTCGCCACCCCGTAGGGGCTGCGCGGCCAGAAAGGCGTCTGCTCGTTCTGCGGCTCCTGCCGCACGTGCCCGAACATCTCGCTGCTGCTGGCCTGAAAGAAGCGGATCGAGCGGTCGACGAGGCGGATGGCCTCGAGCACGCGCGTCACCCCCAAGGCCGTGTACTCGCCGGTCAAAAGCGGCTGGCTCCAGCTCGTCGGCACGAAGCTCTGGGCCGCCAGGTTGTAGACCTCGGCCGGCCGCACTTCGTTGATCAGGTTGACGATCGAAAGCTGGTCCAGGAGGTCCGCCTGGTGCAATTGCAGCCGGTCGCAAAGATGCGCGATCCGCTCGAAGTTCTCCGTGCTGGCCCGCCGCACCATCCCGTGGACTTCATATCCCCGGGCCAGCAGGAACTCGGCCAGATAGGCCCCGTCCTGGCCGGTGATGCCCGTGATCAAGGCTCGTTGGGGGTCCGTCGACATGCGGCTTCGCGCTCCGCTTCACGTTCGTTCAAGCCCGCTTTTTTCACGTCCGGGCGCCGGCCGTAAGCCTAACGCGTGCCGATTCCTGCGTGTAGGGTGGGCGGAGCAAGCCGCCGGGTCGCTCTTCGTGCGCGGCGCATCGCGGCAAGACGTTTTTTCGCGAACGACCGCTTGCGACGCCCACCATTGGCCTGGGGCGTAGGACAACCACCGGGTGGACCGCCGCACGCCCGAAGCCTTGCCGCACAAGGGTTTTTCGTTGACCCCGCTTCGCGGCCTGTTTACAATCGATCCCAGACCCCTGCGACGTGCAGGGATCCTCGGAGTTTGCGGCTTTTCACGTCTGGCATGGCCCCGGCTTTCCGGAACCCGCGCTTTCCGGAACCCGGGGGGCTTCCCTATCGACGGGGGAAACGACAATGTCCAACGGCAGGGGTCCCAGCGTAGCCTTGCAGATCGCGGTCATCATCCTGGTGATGCTGACGCTTGGCCTGGCGATCGCCACTATGCACTTCTGGCACACCAGGGGGGAATTCGAGGCCGTCAAGGACTCGGCGAATGCGGCCGCCGACGCCGACGACGCCGCCGCGCGCTTGGCCGGCGAACAGTGCGGCGACATCGTCGGCATGATCTCCGGCACCAAGGACTCCTCGCCCGACGGCATCAAGAAAACGATCGACCAGTACGTGCTGGACATGCAGAAATGGAACAACACCTTCTCGTATTTCGACGGCCCGCAGGATGCACTCCCGCCGGAGACGGGCCAGGGCGCCTTCCGCAACTACCGCAACTCCGTGTACTTGCTCTTGAGCACGCTGGCGTCGGCCAACAGCGAGGTCGCGGACGAGGACCAGAAAATCGCCCTTCTCGACGCCCGCATCAAAGAGCTGGAGCGCGTGCGCAACGCCGAAATCGCCGACGTGGGCGTCAAATACGGCGAGGAGGAGGCGGAGAACAAGGACACGGAGGAAAAGCACTTCGCTACTCGCACCAAGCAGCTCGGGGACAACCAGGTCGAGATCAAGCAGAAGGTCGACGCCAGGAACACGGACGTCGCGACCGAAGAGACCGACCACCAGAAGAAATACGGCGACCTCCAGAAGGAGGAGGTCAAGACCTTGCTGGCCATCCGCCAGACCAAGGAATCGCTCAACGAGCTCACCCGCGACACCTTCGAGAAGCCCGACGGTGAAATCGTCTGGGTCATCACCGCCGAACACTCCGTCTGGATCAACCTTGGCCGGGCCGACAAGCTCGTGCCCTACGTCCTCTTCAGCGTCTACGGGCCCGACGGCACCGATGTGGGTCGCGGCAAGCGGAAGGGGGCCATCGAAGTCACCAAAATCCTCGGCGAACGCCTGGCCGCCGCGCGGATCGTCGAAGACGACATCCGCAATCCGCTCCTGCCCGGCGACAAGATCTACACGCCGGCCTGGCACCCCGGCCGCCAGGAGCACCTGGCGATGTGCGGCCTTTTGGACATCGACGGCAACGGCATCGAGGACCGCGAGACGATGGAGAAAATTGTCCGCCTGGCCGGCGCGGTCCTGGACCTAAAGCAGCGGATCGACGGCAAAGGCACGACCGAGGGCGCCGTCACCCCGCAGACGCGGTACCTTGTGACCGGCGAGCCCCCGAGCGCCGAAAAGGACCGCGACGCTTACGTGAAGATCATCGGCGACGCCCGCAAGGCGGGCGTACGCGAGATCCCGCTCAAGGACTTCCTCGACCAGGTCGGCTTCGCGGGCCTGACGGATTTCAAGGAATTCGGCGTGGAATCCAATCCCCGCGATTTTGACGACGTCCAGCGCGCCAGCGAGCTGTCGGGGCAGTCCCTGAACCGCTTCCGCGAGCGCAAGGCGCCGAAGCGCGCCGGATCGAGCGCGTACGGGTCCGGGACGCAGAAATAGCCGCGAACAGACCGACCCCAGCGATTTTCTTCAGCGAGCGAACGATCGAAAGCCAATAAAAAGGCAAGCATCATGGCCAAGAGCGAAAACCAGGGCCTGCAGATCGCCGTCATCGTGCTGTCGATCCTGATCATCGGCTTCAGCATCACGACGTACTACTTCTTTCAAGGCGCCAGCAGGGAGGAGGACTTTGCCGCGGCGGAGCAGAAACGCGCCGCCGAGTCGCGCGCGCGCTTGACGTCCGCCGAGAAGGACCGCGAGCGGCTCCTCACGGCGCTCAACGGCGCTCCGCAACGCAGTTTCAAGGGCGCGGAAGAGGACTTCACGGCCGACATCAAGCGGCTCAAGCTCACTCCGGCGATCGTTCACGACCCGCAGGGGGGCGGGATGGCCCTCGGGGAGGGTAAGGAGGCCTATCGCCCCGCCCTGGAGCAGCTCATGGAAAAAATCCTGCTGGCCAAGGACGAGGTCGACAAGCGCCGCATCAGGGTCAACGAACTCCGCGACCAGTTGGCTAAAATCGATCCCAACCGCAAAACCGACACCGCCGGTGAGGAGCAGAAATTCGCCAAGGAATCCAACAGGTTCGCCACCAGCAAGGCCAACTTCTGGAAGAACCAGGGCGACCTGCACGGGCAAATCGTCGACGCCAACCTGGCGCTCAAGACCGCCACGACCCAGCTCAAGCAGAATATCGCCAAGCACGAGCAGGAGCTGGCCGACCTCCGCCGCCGCGTCGACTTCGCGGCCGAAACCCTCAAGCTCTTGACGAAGATCTTCGACGACGTGCAGAACGCGGAATTCACCGTGGCCGACGGCGAAGTCGTCCGCGTGAACCACGCCAGCCGCACCGTCTGGATCAACCGCGGCAGCGCCGACCTTTTGCGCACGCAGATCGTCTTCCGCGTCTACGGCGTCCTGCCCAACGGCGACGTCATCAAGGAGCACAAGGGCGAGCTGGAGGTCACCCGCATCCTCGACGCCCACCTGGCCGAGTGCCAGATCGTCCGCGACTTCTTCACCCCCGGTAAGGACGACAAGGGCCTCGAGGACCGCCTGAAGTTCTCGCTCACCGACCCGATCGTCCCCGGCGACAAGATCGCCACCTCGCTCTGGGAGCCGGGCCAGGACATTCACTTCGTCTTCGCCGGCACTCTCGATTTCAACGGCGACGGCGTGGACGACCGCGAGCTGGCACGCACCCTGCTGCGGCTCTCCGGCAGCGTCCTGGACGCCGAGCTGGCCGACGACGGCACGCTCACCGGCGCGCTGACCATCCGGACCCGCTTCGTCGTCATGGGTCCCCCGCAGGAGGCCGCCAAGGAGGGCTACGACAAGCTCAAGGCCGACGCCCAGAAGCTGGGCATCGAAATCCTCACGCCGGACAAGTTCCTCGACCAGATGGGCGCCAGCCGCATCGACCCCAAGCAGTACGAAAAGGCGACCGAGGGCGCAGGACAACAACCGGCGAAAGAACCGCTCCGCCGCCGTCCGCCGCCGCGCGCCGGCGCCGGCGCCCCCGGCCAGTAAACCATGCGTTCGTAGTAACCGCATTCATGCGGTCCTTTTCGCTCGTAGTGGCCGCATTCATGCGGTCCGCGCCCGGCAAATTACCTCGCCGCCCCGCCCGCCGCACGCGCCACGAACAAATGCTGCCCTACGCACCGGCGCGTGCAATCCGAAACTGCCGGTGCGGTGCCGTCGACTTGGCCACGACGTAGCCCGGGCTGCCCGCGAACGCCTTGGAGATTTTCTCCGCGCGCGACGCATCGACGGCGCCGCCGTGTGCGAAAAGCAAATACCGCAGCACGAGCGGCTTCGCTTGAGAAATTTCAAGCGGGCCGCGGAGGCAGGGGCTCGCCGCCATCCACCCGTCGTCCCGCACGTGCCACGACGACGGATAGCCGGGGTTCTGCGGATGGTCGAAATAGGCGATGCCTTCCGTCACGCCCGGCGCCAGCTCCCCGCTGTAGTCCATCCATCGCGCCGGCCGGCCGAAGATGTCCTTCTCGCCGCGCTGCCCTTCGCTGTTTCTTAGTTGCCCGCCGCCGAAGTGCGCCGAGATCGCCTTGGCCACGCGCACCGCCAGGAACCCGAAGTTCGTCTGACCGAATTCCAGCGACTCGGGCGTAGGCCGAAACGTCGCTTGCAGCTCCAGGAACGTCTCGCCCTTCGTTCCTGGCGGCAGGGACTCGCCCGGCCGCACCGCCGCCACCAGCTCCTGCTCGACGAGCGACCGCGGGTCGTGGCCGTCGCGCCACTCCAGCGCGGCCGCCAGCGCCGCCTCGGCCTCGCCGTCCTCGTAGGCCAGCCATTGTTTCTGCTCGATGCGGGCCGTCGTCCGGTCGCTCCAGAAGTCGATCCCCAGCACCTTGTGATGCGCGAACCAGATCGAGCGGTGATGGTCGTGGTCCGGCGCGCCGGGATGTCCCAGCCGCGTCAGCGGCACGCGCGACGGACCCAGCAGCGGATAGAAAAACGGCCGCGGATATTGCGGCCCGAAGTGCCACCGCGCGCGCTCCGCGCCGTCGATCTGAAAGGCCGCCTGGTGGTCCGGCAGCGGCACAACCTGGCAACGAGGCAGAGCCATGGCGAGTCTCCCGCCGATGCTAATACCCGAATCGCCGCGCGTAGTCCGCCCAGCGCTGGTTGATTTTCTCCCGCAGCTCCTCCGGCATCTCGTACCGGTTCGTCTGGTAGTCCGCCTGGTCGCTCAAATACCGCTCCAGCGCCGGCAGCACCGCCTCAAAGTCCCCCAGCTCGAGCTGCTGGTACATCGCCCGCATCTGGCCCAAGGGATCGGCCACCAGGTCCTCGTACCGCACTTCGTAGTAATGCCGCGGCGGAATCGAGGCCCGTGCCGACTCGAAGGCCGCGTACATCCGCGGCAGCGTCGCGAGCACGTGTTCCTCCAGGCCCGCAAACCGCGCCCGCTGCAAGCCGTGCGTGCCGTACATCTTCTTCCACATGTTGAGCGTCGATTGATAGAGCACGCGCGGGTCGCGGACGATATGGATGAAGCGGGCGTCCGGGAACGCCTCCAACAGCGTGCGCACCCGGCCCGTGTGGGTCGGCGATTTCAAGATCGCCCGCCCCGGCCGGTGGCAGACGAGCATCTGCACGAATCTCCGCAGTGTGCGCTGCCAGCGCTCCTGCGCCACAGGCGGCACGCCCTGCATGTCCAGGTACTCCTGGCACTGCGGCGGATGATTGGGAAACGCGATCGTAAAGTACGGTGACGGCTCGCCCATCGCCATGAGTGCAAACTCGTCCTCCTGCGGCCGGTTCCAACCGACCGCCATGTTGTCCATCGGCCGCTGCTTGGGCATGACCCAGGCAAAGAGGCGCGTGCAGATCCACTCGCTGATCAGGAAATGGTTCGGCACGAAGCACTGGTACGTGGTCGGGCAGGTGTTCTGCGGGTCCAGCGCCAGCATTTCGTGCAGCATCGTCGTCCCGGACCGCCAGTGCCCCAGGATAAAGAGCGGCGGCTGCTCGATCTTCGTCCGCGCGATCCGGCGGCCATAGACGATCCACTGCAGGACCCGGCCCAGGGAATGGCCGGCGCTCAAAAATGTGATGATCGCCGCCGCCGCCACGCGGTGCCACCCCACGCGAAACTGGTTCCGCCACAAGAGCCGTAGCCAGGCGGTGAACAGAAAGCCGTGCCAGATGCGCGGGTGATACCAGCGGTCCACTGCGCCCGACGGCTTTTTCTTTCGGCGAGCTTGCTGGGCGGTGGCGGCCATCGGCAATCTGCGGATCGGGGCGGAGGGGCTGAGGGGCGGGCGCTGGCTGCGCGCGAGGAGCAATGGAAGCGGCAGGACGGACTTTCCAGGCCGTCATTCCCGCGACGGCCCGGCGCCGAGGGCCCGGCGCCGACGGCCCGGAAGGGCCGTCCTGCCGACCCGCGCTATCGCGCCGCAACTGTATCCTAGTTGCCCCGCGCTCGGAATTCCATTGGCCCTGGCTGCGCGGGGCTGGAGAGGCCGGCCAGATGGTGTCCGCGGCGCCGGCTGCGGTAGTACGCGCACCGGCTGCCGAAGCACTGGTCCATGGGAGTGTGCAGATATCGCCCCAAGGGCCCGAATTTGCTTTCCACGAGCACGAACTCCGGCCCCAACGCCTTGACGACGCCCACGTGCACAATCTGGCCTTCGTCATCCAGGTAGACGGCCAGATCGTCCGCCTGCGGGTCGGCCACCTTCCCGTAGCCGTTGTCGCTGAGGATCGCCGGCACGTCGCGGCCGCGAATCAGGTATTCGCCGCCGGTAAACACCCAGCCGAAGCAGTTGCTCCGCACGTCCGGCCGTGAAACGCGAATGAGCCGCTCCAGATAATGGTTGACCCCCGACTCGTCGAACCGTTCATTGCCCGACGGCGGGCGCGGCACAAACAGTTGAATCGGCCTGCCGCTATCGGTGAGCACGACGCGAATCCCGTTTTCGCGTCCGCCGCCTGGAACGGGGAGCCATTGCCAGTTGTTCGTCTGCAACAGCGCGAAGGAGGGTTCGATCCGACGGAAGAAGCTCCTTAAGGCCTGCACGGTAGCCAGCGATAAAAGCAAGGCGGCGCCCGTCAAGCTCACGACCGCGGTGCGCCGGCGCTGCGCAGCGGCCGTTGCAGTTTCCAGAACAAGGTATGCCGCCGCGATGCACGCCGCAACGAATAGCGCTTGCTCCCATGCAATGTCCGCCGGCGAGAGAAGGTCGGCCGCCGACGCCGATGCCAAGCCGCAGACGGCGGCCAGCCACGCCCGGCGAAGCGCGGCGCTGCCCCGCCGCCGGATGAGGCACACGGGCGAAAGCACCAGCAACACGAGCCCGCCCGCCAGGGCCACGAACCAGAACCAGATTCCGACGTTGCTTTGCACGGCCGATGAACACGTCGCACGAGACGGGAACGTCAAGATCATCGCGCGCCGCTTCACGACCGCGGCGCTAGCGTCCCCACGGCGGTTTTGGCCGCCGCCAAGACGGCGGTCCCCACGCGACGACCGCCTTGGCAGGCTTCACATCACAGGCCCTTCAGCAGATGGCCGGGCCGCGGGCTGCGGTAATACACGAAATGATCGCCGAAGCACTGGTCGAGCGGGGCATGCAAGTACCGCCCCAGCGGGCCGAATTTGCTCTCCACCAGCACGTAGTCCGCCCCCACCGCCTTGACGACGCCCGTGTGCGAAATCTTTCCGTCGAATCCCGAATAGATCACCAGGTCGCCGGGTCGCGGGTTGGTCACTGGCTCGTAGCCGTTGTCGCGGAGGATCACCGCCACGTCGCGGCCGCGGAGCGCGAATCTGCCGCCGGTGAACGCCCAGCCGTGGCAGTTGCTCGCCACGTCGGGCGGCGCCACGCGAATGATGCGCCCCTTGAAGCCGTCGAGCGGCGACTCGTCGAGGGGCTGCCGGGCCATCTCCGAACTGGGCACGTAAAGCGCAATTTGCGTCCCGCGGTCCGTCGCCGCCGCGTAGCCGCCCGCCTCCGCGAAGTCGTCCGCGGCCGGAAGTTTGTCCCAGCCGTCGTCCGGCAGTTGCACTTCGGGAGGTTCGACCAGCTTGAAGAGCTTCCGCGACGCCTGCACGGTCGCCAGCGAGCCCAGCACGGCCACGCCCGCCAGGCTGACGATCGCCGCGCGCCGATACCGTGCGCCCGCGGCCGCCGTTTCAAAAACGAGGTACGCGGCCGCCACGCACGCCATCGCCGGCAGCGCTCGCTCCCAGGCGATGGCCGTCGGCGAAAAGAGCTCGACCGCCGACAGCGCGGCCAGACCGCACACCGCGGCCAGCCATCCACGCCGCAGCGCCGGACGGACCTTCCGTCCGACGACGCACAGCGGCATCAGCACGAGCAGCAGAAGTCCGGCCGCAAAGGCAGACAGCCAGAACCAGAGCCCAAATTCATCCTGCACGGGGGCACTCTCTGCTCCGACGCCCGGCGCTTCGCTCCGCAGCCCCTTTCGACTGCGGCAACGATCGGCGAACGGCGGAATCTGTGGGGGGGAGACCCGTCCAACGCGACTCCGGCACATCGGGCTGTTGCCGGAACTCCTTAGGACGCGCTGCCGGGACCGATTTACTGTGCGCACCGGCTTACGTGCTCGGCGCTGCTTTCCCCACGGTCCCCCCACGGTCCCCCACACGAGCCTGTGGCCTCGAGGGGCTCCGTCGCCGCCCTCTTGCGGAATCCCGCATCGGGCGACGGCACGTGCCTCAGCCACTGCCTTCAGAATGACGCCCCCACACGCCCCGCATCATCTCTCACTTCTCCTACACCGCAAGCCCCCGAAGGTTTCGCGGCGGACGATTCATTTTTCCGGATCTCGACGGATTTCCGGCGGGCTTTTTCGCACCTCGCGCCGCGTTCCATCCGCCGCCCTTGAACCCCGCAACTCCGCTGCGGTTCCGCGTCGCCCGCAGCCCGGCCGCCAAGTATACTGAACGCTGTGCGCTACTGCGTTCCTCGCAACGACTTGGCGACGGTTTGCGACGCGCACGACGATTCACCGCGACGTTCTTTTCTCGCGTGCCGGTCCCGAGCCTGCTTCATCCGTGTCATCCTCCCGATCGAGCTTCAAGGAGCTGCTCAAGCTGCTCGACGCGGCCGCGGAGCCGCTCTACGTCGTCGATGCCTCCGGCTGCATCGTGTTTGTCAACGCAAGCTGCGCGGCCTGGCTCGGCGTCGAGGCGAAGGACCTGGTGGACCTCGTCGGACGCTATCACTCGCGGCCGGAGTCCGCCGCGGGCCCGCTGACGGTTCAGGACGCCGCCAACGCGCTCTGTCCGCCGCCGGCGGTCCTGGCCGGCGCGCCGCTGACCGACGAAATCCTGTCGCCCGACGGTGCTCGGCGATGCACCGCCACTTTTCTGCCGCTGCGCGGTGCGGCGGACGAACCTTGCGGAGTGCTGGCGGTCCTTTCGACCCAGGACGCGCCGCGCGATCCGCCGCAGGGGGAATCGCCCTCTGCCGACGCTCACGAGGAGTCCTGCGACCTGCACCGCCAGGTGCGCCGCTTCCGCCGCGAGCTCAAGGGGCGCTACCGGCTCGAGCGCCTGGCTGGAAAGAGCGCCGCGATGGCCCGGCTCCGGCTCCAGGTCCCGCTGGCGGCCTCGAGCAACGCCAGCGTCGAGATCATTGGTCCGCCGGGCGGCGCTTGCGAGCACGTGGCGCGCGCCATCCACTACCTGCCGGAGCCTCCCGCTACCGCGCGGTTCGTCGCGCTGGCCTGCCGGCACCTGGCGGCCGATCTCTTGAGCTCGACGATCGCCGCGCTGTTTGAGCGCAGCTCCGCCGCGGCCAAGAGCGGCGAGCCGGCGGCGATCTCCACTCTCTTGCTCAACGACGCCGACGCCCTGCCGGCCGAGGTGCAAACGGAACTCTCGCGGCGCCTGGCCCAATGCTCACCCACGCTCCGCGTCGTCGCGACGGCGCAGCGCTGCCTGGCGGAGCTTGCCGCGGCCGGCGAGTTCGACGATCGTCTGGCCGGGCTGTTGTCTACGCTCACGCTCGAAATCCCGCCCCTCTGCGCCCGGACCGAAGACATCCCCCTTTTGGCGCAGCTCTGCCTGGAGGACGCCAACGCGGCGAGCGCGAAACAAGTCGGCGGCTTCACCGCCGACGCCCTGGATCGGCTGGTGGCCTATCCCTGGCCGCGCGACCTGGCCGAATTGGAAGAGATCGTCCGAGCCGCGCACCAACGGGCCGAAGGGACGCTCGTCACCGCCGCGGACCTGCCGGAGCCGATCGCGCTGGCCCTCGACGCCGCCGTCTTCCGCCGCAAGGGCGACGCCCGCATCGACCTCGAACAATATATGCACCAGATCGAAACCGAGCTGATCCTCCGCGCCATGCGCCGCGCCAAAGGCAACAAGACGGAGGCCGCGCGGCTGCTGGGCATGACGCGGCCCCGGCTGTATCGCCGGCTCGTGCAGTTGGGTCTCGAAAAGGGCGCCGAGGAATCGCCGTCCAACGACGATATCGCGGCGCCGTCGGCACCCGACGACCCGCAATAGCCGTCGTCGCCTTACACCAACCCGAAGCGCCAGCAAGGGAGACCCGCCCATTCAGGTCGGAGAGCAGCCCGAGCCGTTCAGGGCCGGGCGCGCCGCCGTGCGAGATCAACTAGCTCGTGACTTCTAAACTGCGCCTTGTAGCGTCCAAATTCGCCCCATGGCCCAACCCAAGCCCTACTCGCCGCAGCTCCTCCTTTTGGCCGCCTTCAGCCGCCACGACGAGGCCCTCGCCTGGGCAAAGCAAAAAGCCCAGAACGCCTGGGGGAGCATCGCACTCGATAGCGGACCCTTCCCCTTCGACGACACCGACT
>JACOUI010000028.1 GCA_016177915.1 Planctomycetia bacterium | reverse complement strand
GCCTCGCCAGAGGCGAACGCTTACGGAAACCGCATCGATTCGTGTGCCAGCCGGTCATTTCGCCATGACCGACAGCGAGCCGCCACTGAATCCTACGAGTCACCTGCCCGAAAATCGCCCTTTTTCCGACAGACTGTAGCTCGCCCAACGCTAGCCCCTCAACCTTCCGCACCTGCGGCACGAGGACCTGGCACGAGGCCGCAGGGGCGAAGAGATTTGCTCCACAATTGATTCTCGCGCCTGAAATAGTTACAACAATAATGGCGATTTACATTTAGGCAGCGCACGCTCTGGCGATCGGACCGCCAGGAAGCAGGGTCCGTCGCCCGGGTGCGGTCCCGTTTTGTCGTCCCACGGGTGCCCTATGAGCGAAAAGTCCCCGGAGCAGAGTGAGCAGAGCCTGGAGCAGTTGCAGGCGGAAGCGGAGATGGCGCGCTTGCAGATCGAGCTGGCGAAGGCGCAGGCCGACGCCGCCCAAGCCAAAATCCGTGCGGCGCAGGTGGAGCTAATGCGCGCCGAATTGCTGCGCAAGCAAGAGGCGGTGGCCAACGCTGCCCGCGCGGCCGCCGCGGCGCCGGCCGCCCCCGCACCGCCGCCTGTCCCCAAGGCGCCTGCGCCCAAAGCCCCCGCCCCGAAGCCGCCCGCCGTCAGGACGCCCGCCGTCCAGGCGCCCTCCGTTGCGGCGTCCGCTGCGCTTGCGCCGCCGATCGAACCGGTTCCCGACCCGACGGCGGCCGGTCGGTTCTGCGCAGACTCCGACACCGTCATCATCCCGCCGCGGAGTTTGCCCGGGACGAACGGAGCGGAACCCAACGGCGAAACCGTGGCGCCGCAGCCAGCCGAACCGACGGTCGGCGTGCCCGCGCCGCCAGTCGAGGTCCCGGCCGTCAAGAACGCGGCGCCACCCGCTTCTGCGCCGCCCGTCGAACAACGTCGAGACGCCACTCCGGCGAAGCAGACGGGCGGCGCGGAAAAAGGCCGCCGGGCCGCGCCCTCGGCGCCGCAGCCCGCCACAAAGGCGCCGCCCGTGCGTAAGACGCCCGCAGCGCCCTCCGCAACGCCGCTTCCTGGGCCGTCCGCAGCTCCCTCCGCAGCGCCAACGCCCGCGCCGACCGACGCGCCGGTTGCGCCGCTGGCGGTGGCGATCGCGCCTGCCGCCGCGCCCGTGGCGACTCCCGTCGTCGAAGCCGCGGCGCTCCCATCCGCGGGAGCGCCGGTCCCGGCCGACGCCATTCCCGAAGTCCCTCCCGACGAGCCTGAACCCTCGGCCCGCTCGAACTTCCTGCGCACGATGAACGCCAGCATGGTGTCGGTGATCGTGCACATGGTGGTGCTGATCGTGCTGGCCGTCTGGTCGATCCAGATCGCCCGCGAGCAGCGGCCGCTGGAGATCTTCGCCGTCAGCGAGCGGCCCGACGAGCTGCTCACGCAGGTGCTCGATCGCCAGCTTGATCCCTCGACGAACGTGCAGATGAGCTCGCCGTCGGCGACCTCGATCAACACCGGGCACGGCACGGCGGTCCCCTCCTCAAGCGAAGAGCCGAAGATCAACCAGGAGGCGGTCGAAAGCGCCTCCGGCCCGGCGAAGAAGATCGCCTACCGCGATTTCAGCGGCGTGCCGGGCGTCAAGCTGCAGCGCGACGTCCGCGAGGACGCGCCGGGCGAGCCGCAGGCCGTCGTCAACGACCTGCAGGAGGCGATGGACCGCATCACCATCGAAATCCTGAACATGCTCCAGAAAAACAAGGTGCTCGTCGTGTGGATGTTCGACGAGTCGGAGAGCATGAAGGACGAGCGGGACGAGATTCGCGCCAAGATCGAGCGCGTCTACGCCGAGCTGGGACTCAAGGGGGCCACGCAGGGCAACGCCCTCATGACCGGCATCGTCAGCTACGGGACGACCTGCAAAATCTGGAGCACGGACCCCACCTCCGACCTGGACAAGATCCGCGAGTACATGGACAAGGTGCCCGTCGACGACACCGGCACGGAGAACATGTGCGCCTCGGTGAGCATGACGATCCGGGCCTTCCGGGAGTACGCCTCCAAGAGCCGGCGGCAGATGGCCGTCATCATGGTCACGGACGAGAGCGGCGAAATGAAGAGCAACGTCGAGCTCTTGGAGACCGCCGTCAACGACGCCAAGGAGGCCCGCTGCCGGATTTACGTTTTGGGCCGCGAGTCCGTCTTCGGCTATCCCTGGTGCTACATGAACTGGGAGGACCCCAAGACGCAGATCAACTACTGGCT
This sequence comes from Planctomycetia bacterium, assembly GCA_016177915.1. Lineage (GTDB taxonomy): Bacteria > Planctomycetota > Planctomycetia > Pirellulales > S012-138 > JACOUI01. The sequence goes on along the minus strand of JACOUI010000028.1, from coordinate 2,913 downwards.
GCAGATCGACCGCGGGCCGGAAAGCGCGTTCGTCGAGCAGCTTCAGACCGAGGGCTTCTGGCGGCGCTACGACGCCCACGCCAGCGGCTTTGGCCCGTACGAGCAGACGCGCCTGGCGCGCGAGACGGGCGGCGTGTTCTTCATGCTCCCCAGCCCGGAATTGCGGCTGGTGGGCCGCGACCAGCGGAAGTACGTCCTGGGCCGCCTGCGCCCCTACATGCCCTCGCTGGAGCCGCGGCACGTCTACGAACAGGAGCGCAACCAGAGCGAGCTGCGCGCGAAGCTGTGGTACGTGATCAACGTCCTCAACCCCTGGAACCCGCAGCAGGCGCCGCACATCGTCATGCGGCAGGACTTCACGATCAACCTGGCCAACTTGCCCGCGGGCAACCTGGCGTTCGCCCGCGAGGCCCAGGTCGAGATCGCCAAGTCGATCCGCTACCTGGAGTTTTTGGACCTGGCCCAGAAGGAAATGGAAAAGATCAAGCCGCTGCGCGACAAGGAGATCTACCCGCGCTGGCAGGCCAATTACGACCTGGTCTACGCGCAGATCATCACCTTCAAGGTGCGGGTCCACGAGTACGCGGCCTACCTCGACTGGTTCGTGAAGAACCCCAAGGTCCCGAATATCAAGCCCCCCAACCCGCGCACCACCGCAACCTGGTGGCGAATTACCTACCGCCGGGACACGCTGACCGACGAGAGCACGAAATCGGACCAGCAGTTCGCCACGGACCTCTTTAACAAGATCATCCAGGAGCATGCGGGGACGCCCTGGGCGAGCCGGGCGGAAGACGAGCTGCGGCGGGGCTTTGGCGTGGAGCTGTATCAACACTGGGACGACCCGCGCCGCGGCCAGGGCGTAAAGCTGCCGAAGCTGTAGCTGCGACCCGCAGGACGGGACCATTCCAGACAGTTTTTCTGCGACGACCCTTGAGATTGTGGATGAGGCAGATGAACGAACGCCTGACAAGCGCCAAGGCTCGCGCCTGGAAGACCCGGTGGAAAAGGGTCAACCTTGCGGAGCGGAGAGAACTTCGACGCACTTCGCCGGACGAGAGGTTCCGCCAACTGGCGGCACTGATGGCGTCGGCATCCTCCCTGGGCGCGAGCGAGACTTCGCCCGGCGAAGAGGCCGAAGTGCGCGAGCGCTGGAACCGGCTGCGAAAGGCGTACCGTGACTGAGACGGAAGCGCCATCTCCCCTGCTGGCGTGTGCGCGCGATCTTGTCCATTGGCTCAAATCGCAACACGTCTCGGTAGTTATCACGGGCGGCCTGGCCGTCTCTTTGCTGTCGCGCCCGCGCATGACGCGCGATGTTGACGCAGTCGTGCTCCTGGACGAGGCTCGCTGGCCGGCATTGCTTGATGCAGGGCTTGACTACGGGTTCCGGCCGCGAATCGCCGACGCGATTCGGTTCGCGCGCCGCGCTCGAGTGCTCTTGGTGCGTCACGACTCGAGTCGTATCGATGCGGATATCAGCTTCGGATCGCTCCCTTTCGAACGGGAGGCCATTGCGCGCGCCGTGACCGTCAACGTGCAGGGAGTCTTGATGCCCCTGCCAAGGCCTGACGATTTGATCATTATGAAGGCGGTCGCCCACCGGCCACGCGACCTCGTCGATATCGAGGGCTTGCTTGACGCGCATCCCAGACTTGATCTCCGACGAGCGCGTCGCGTCGTGCGGTCGTTCGCGACGGCTCTCGAAATGCCGGAACTCCTTGGCGATCTGGAGGCGATCCTGTCACGCCGGAAGTCGTCGAAGAAGCGAAAACGCGACCGATGACGGTAGGGCGCCGCCTTCCGCTCCTATTGCCGGCCGCGTATGATCGCTGCGCGACCCATCCCACCGGACGCAGCCGGTGGGCTTGGGTGATGGATGGCGCCACTGATCACTGACAACGGACCACTGACGACTGCCCCATGCCCACTCCCCGCCCCTTTCCCCTTCTTCGCACCGAGATTGCCGGCGTGACCGTGCGCCAGATCGCCGAGCGCTTCGGCACGCCCACCTACGTGTACGACGCCGCCCTGATCGCCGAGCGGATCGCCGACCTGGCGGCCTTCGACGGCGTCCGCTACGCTCAGAAGGCCAACTCGAACCTGGCGATCCTCGATTTCGTCCGCCGGCAGGGGGCGCTCGTCGATGCCGTCAGCGGAAACGAAATCCGCCGCGCCGTCGCCGCCGGATACGCCCCCACGGGCGACCCCCACCCGATCGAGTACACCTCCGACATCTTCGACCGCGACGCGCTGGAGGCGGTGGCCCAGTACGGCGTGCATGTCAACTGCGGCTCGCCCGACATGCTCGACCAGCTCGCCGCGCGCCTGGGCGGCCGCGAAATCACGCTCCGCGTCAACCCTGGCTTCGGCCACGGCCACAGCCAGAAGACCAACACCGGCGGCGAAGGCTCCAAGCACGGCATCTGGCACGAGGAGCTGCCGGAGTGCGTCGCCCGCGCGAAGAAGCTCGGCCACCGCATCACGGGGCTGCACATTCACATCGGCTCGGGCACGGACCTAAAACACCTGGCGAGCGTCTGCGGGGCGATGGAGAAAATCGCCCCCCTGGCCGGCGAGCACTTGGCGCAGCTCAGCGCCGGCGGCGGGCTGTCGGTCCCGTACCGCGAGGGGCAGACGTACGTGGACCTCGATCAATACTTCGCGCTGTGGGACGCCTCGCGCCGGAAGCTGGAAAAGTCGCTCGGCCGGAATCTGCGCCTCGAAATCGAGCCGGGCAGGTACATTGTGGCCGAGAGCGGCTACCTGGTCGCGGAAATCCGCGCCGTGAAGCGGCAGGGAAAGAACCGGTTCTACCTTTTGGACGCGGGCTTCAACGTTTTGGCGCGGCCGATCCTGTACGGGGCGTATCATCCGATGTCGATCGTGCCGACAACCCCCCACCCTAACCCT
>JACOUI010000126.1 GCA_016177915.1 Planctomycetia bacterium | reverse complement strand
TCGCGCACACTCCTTGTGCCCAGTATCAAACCTCCATGTTCCCAAGAACTTTGCGTGCGACATTTCACCAAAACTCCCAAATCCCATCAACCCCAGTTTTTACCCCGTCAGACCGACGAAGTTGCGAAACGCTGTACTAGGCTTTGTCTGAAAAGGCGCTTTCTTGCCCAGTTTTCCAGGCTTTTTCCAGGTGTTTTCAGACAAAGAGACAAAGCCTAGCCGCCAGTCGCTTCCCCACCGACGCGAGGTCGACGCGAGGTCAGACGCACGGTCGGTGGGGAGGGAAAGCGCGACGGGCATGGTGCGCGTCGCTCAGACAATCAGCATCGCGTCCCCGTAGCTGTAGAAGCGGTAGCGCTCGCGGATGGCCAGGTCATAAGCCTCGCGGACCAGGTCGTGGCCGCCGAACTGGCAGACCAGGACCAGCAGCGTCGATCGCGGCAGGTGAAAGTTCGTCAGCAGCGCGTCGACGGCGCGGAAGACATGGCCGGGGCGGATGTAAAGCTCGGTCTCGCCCGAGAAGGGCTGCAGCCGGCCGGACGCGGCGGCGGATTCCAGGAGCCGGACGCACGTTGTGCCGACGGCGACGATGCGGCCGCCGGCGGCGCGGCATTGTTCCAAAGTTTCGACGGCCGCCGCGGTGATTTCGCCCCATTCCGGCAGCATGTGGTGCTCTTCGACAGTGCGCGTCTGGATGGGGCGGAAGGTGCCGATGCCGACGTGCAATGTGACGCCGACGGGCACCACGCCTTCGCGATTCAGGCGCTCAAGCAGCGGGCCGGTAAAGTGCAGCCCGGCCGTGGGGGCGGCGACCGACCCGGCAACCTTGGCGAAGACGGTCTGATACCGCTCGCGGTCGGCGTCCTCCATTTCGCCGCGGCGGATGTAGTGGGGCAGCGGGACGCGGCCCACGCGCTCGAGCGTGGCCAGGGCGTCTTCCGAGACCGACGGCACGGCCCGCCACACGTCCGCCTCGCCGGGCCGCACCAAAAGCAGCGTCAGGTCGTCGTAGCCCCGGTTGTCGATGATGGTGACCTCGTCGCCCGTGGCGAGCTTGCCGCGGCAGCGGCAAAGGAGCCGCCAGGCGCCGTCCGGGTCGGCGCCCAAAAACAGCCCTTCCCAGCGCCCGCCGGTTTGGCTGCGGCGGCCGACGAGCCGGGCGGGAATCACCTTGCTCGTGTTCAGGACCAGGGCGTCATGTCGCTTGAGGATTTCGGGCAGGTCGCGGACGTGGCGGTGCTGAAACGTCCCGGCCGCGCGATCGACCACCAGCAGCCGGGCGTCGCTGCGCTTGGGCAGCGGATGCTGCGCGATCAGCTCCGGCGGGAGATGGTAATCGTAGTCGGAAAGGTCGGTCATGCGGGAGCCAGGCGGCAGGCGGCAGAGAGCAGGAGGCGGGGTGATTCAGACGAGGATATACCTCCGGTCGCGCCGGGTGAAGGAAGCAGGGGACGGGGAACGGGAGACAGGAGTCAGAAGGCGGGAGTCATGCCGCGTCGGGGTTGGCCACGGGCGGGCCGCTGCCGCCGTTGCCGTTCCGCGTGGGAACAGAGCGTGCTTGGGCCGTCTGAGGGACGGACTTTTCCGCGACCTCGACGGGAACCTCGGCGGGAACCTCGGCGGGAACCTCGATGGGGAACCGCAGCGTGAAGGCCGTGCCCTTGCCGAGGGTGCTCTCCACGCGAATGCGCCCCTTGTGGCTCTCGATGATTTCGCGGCACATCGAAAGTCCCAGGCCGGCGCCGCCCTTGCCGGAGGCGTCCGGGCCGGTCTTGGTCGTGAAAAACGCTTCGAAGATGCGCGGCAGGACCTCGGGCGGGATGCCGCTGCCGTTGTCGCGGACCATGACGTCGACGGTCTTTGCCGCCTCGTCGTGGCTGATCTTGAGGACGACGCGGCCGCCGTGGGGCATCGCCTGCCGGGCGTTCGTGAGCAGGTTCAAGAGCACCTGCTGAATCTGGCCGGGGTTGACGCGCACTTTTGGCACGGCGTGGAAATACTTTTCGACGACGACGTGGTATTTGTTGAGCTCGCGCTCGAGCAGCATCAGCGCGTCCTCGACCAAGGCCGGCAGGTCGACCGGCTCGAACTTGCCGGACCCTGCGCCCTGGCGCTGGGCCCGCGCCATCGCCAGGACGCTGCTTGTGATCTTGGCGGCCCGCTGGCTGGCGGTGAGGATGCGGTCGAACGATTTTTCGCGGGTGGCGGCGTCTTTGTGCCTTAGGCCGAGCTTGGCGTAGTTGATGATCGTGGTCAGGACGTTGTTGAACTCGTGCGTGGTCGTTCCTAGAAGCTCGCCCAGGGCGGCCAGGCGCTGCGCGCGGGCCAACTCGTCGTGCAGCCGGCGCACTTGCTCAGGCAGCGGAAGCTGGTCCAGCGAGCCGGAAGGTTCCATGCCGCGCGTCCCCACGCCAAACGTTCGTTAAGCCAGCGAAGACGGGTGCGCGAGGCAAAACAGAAAGACCCTGCGGCCTGTCCGCCCCCGCGATCCCCTCCTTCATATCGTCGATCGCGCCTGACAACTGAAACGGCAGCCAAAACGCTGCGCGGCGGCGGAGATGCACGCACGGCGCGCCGAAACGGCGCGCCGGCCTGCCCCGAGCCGCGACGATGTTCTCCCGCAGTGCGGCCATTGCGGCGCGCGAAGCTGGGGAAGCTCGATAGAATTATACGCCTGAACCGGATTGGGGTCGTCGAGCGTTTGAGGGTGGGAGTGCGCATGCGTCGAGGCGCGGCCGTGGCGACCTACGCCTAACGGCGCCGCGGCCCTTCGAAGCAGAATTCCAGGCCCAAACTCAGCGCCAAAGCTTGCACCGTCCCCGTCCGGTCTCCGAAGGCCACATTGTGCTCCAGCGCCAGCCGCAACAACACCTCGTCCTCAAGCTCGTAACTCAGCCCCAAACTGATCGGCACCAGCGGCGCCGTTTCCTTGATGGCATCGCCATCGTTCGGCAGGTCCCACCGCAAAACCCCGGCGCCAATGCTGAAGAAGCCGGTCCAATCCGAACCAAGATCCCAGATGCTCACGAGATTGACATCCGCCAGAAACAACTCGGAATTCGTAAGGGCTTCGTTCGAGAGCAGGTCGTTTTCGGCGAAAGTCCCCAGCCCCAACCGCGCCATCCATGTCAGGCCCAGACCAAGCTCGCGCCCAAACCTCACCCCCGTGACCATACCCGAGTCCAATTCCACGTCGCCCGCGTGCTGATCCGCAACGGCCAGCAAGCTGCTGAACGTCTCAACAAAGTACGTCCGATCCGACCACGGCTCGCTGAGCATGGTCGTGATGGTCGTCAATCGCGGCTGCCGCGATAGTTCCCATCCGGAATCGCCCGCCAGCGAAATCGATTCTGCATCGATGGCGGCGCCGCCGACCGCCGGGGTAGGTGAAGCGGCGTCGCCGGCGGCGCGCACCGCGGCGATTGGCATCGTCGCCAGAACGAGAGCTGGCCAGATCGCAAGCCTCATGGGTGCATCCTCTCCTCGCGAACGTGGTGGCTACCGGAACCACGAGTCGTAGCTCAGCCGCGGGCCGCCGAAGCGCAGTTCCAACCCGAAATTCAGGGCCACGACGTGGACGGTGTCGCTGCCGGTCCGTTCGCCCAGCGACACGTTGTCTTGCACCTCCAGCCGCAGGGCCAGGTCGTCGTCGTAGCGATAGCGAAAGCCCAGGGCGAAGGGCAACAGCAAGGTGGTTTCGGTGACGTCGGCGGTCGTGGCGACGAAATCCCAGTGGGCCAGACCCGCGCCGAAGGAAAAGATCAGGTCCCAGCGGGGATCGAGCTTCCAGGTGCTGACGAGATCGAGGTCGGCCAGCAGCAGGTCGGCATCGGGGAGGGCGGCGCCGTCGACGATGCTGGCGGCGCCGAAGGTCCCCATCGCCAGGCGGATTTCCCAGCCCCAGCCGGGGTCGAACTCGCGCCCGAACCGCACGCCGCTCAAAAGCCCGGCCGACAGGATCACCTCGTCGGTGAGCACTTCCTCGCCCCAAGCGGGACCGGTGAACGGCTCGATCAGGTAGGGCCGTGCCGACCAGGGCTCGCTGTGGGCCGGGTCCCATTTTTTGGGCTGCCACCAGGCCTCGGATTCCGGGCTGTTTTTGTCGTGGCCGTCAGGCGGCGGAGCGGCGATGGTCTCGCCGGCGGGCGCAGCGACGGGTTCGCCTTGGTTTGCCGGCCCGTCCGACGCGGTTTTCTGAGCGGGCGCGGGGGCGGCCACCGGTTCAGCGCGCAGAGCGAGCGCGGGACAAAGCGAGAGCATCAGGATCAGCCAGACCAGTAATCTCACGGCCACGCCGCCGGCAAGGGAGAACGATCGGCAAGGGAAAAGGGGCGGGATTATGGCGAGGCCGATCCGGCCGGTCAATGCACGCTCGGCTGCTAGCACACTAACCCGACGCGCCAGCGAGGGAGAACCGCCAACGCACACGTCTGCGAGTCCTCCCCGCTGGCGAAGCGGGCGCCGTGCGTTGGACCCGCGCGACCGATCCGTTGCTGTCGCTGCCGGCGCGCGTCGTGCCGTGGTTCCGCCTTCGCGCGTCGCGCAAGAGAGTCCGGTTGCGCCGGTCGTCCCGATTTTTCCATTGCTTTGGCCGGCGCAAGATCGGCCGGTCCGGTGGAACAATTTGCACCGGTTCTAGCGAATTGACGATCTACCAGACTGCCCGATGCGACCGTCAACAAGGAGGGGGACGTGTTCGAACAGAAACGTCTGGGACGCGGTCTGGAAGCGCTCTTGGGTCGTCCACTCGACCAGGGTCCGGCCTCCAGCCTGAGCGAGCCGCTCCTGCAAGTCGAGGACGAACAGGGCTTCACGTCGGTCCCCGTCCGCGACATCGACCCCAATCCCTTCCAGCCGCGCAACGACTACGACGACGCCGAAATCCAGGCGCTGGCCGACAGCATCGTCGAACACGGCCTGTTGCAGCCGCCGGTCGTGCGGCGGGTGGGGAACCGCTATCAGCTCATCGCCGGCGAGCGGCGGTTGAAGGCGGTCATCCGCGCCGGTTTTGAGAATGTGACCGTGCAGGTCCGCGAGGCCGACGACCGGCAGCTTGCCGAGATGGCCGTGGTCGAGAACCTGCAGCGCAAGGACCTCAACGCGATCGAGAAGGCCCGCTCGTTCCAGCAGTACTTGCAGCGTTTCGGCTGCACGCAGGAGGAGCTTGCGCAGCGATTACAACTCGATCGCTCCACCGTGGCCAATCTGGTGCGGTTGCTGGAGTTGCCCGCCGCCGTGCAGCAGCTTGTGCGCGAGGGGAAGATTTCGCAGGGCCACGCGCGAGCGCTGCTGCCGCTGGGGGTGGAGGAAGAGCAGCTCGGGTTTGCGCAGCGGATTGTGCGCGAGGGGCTCTCCGTGCGGGCGACCGAGTCGCTCGTGCAGGAGACGGTCAAGGCGGCGGACGTCGAGCCGCTGGCCGTTTTTTCGCCCGACGCGACCGACCCCGCTGCCGGCCCGGCCCGCACGCGCCAGGACAACCTGGCCGACCTGGAGCAGGAGCTGCGCCGCGTGCTGGGGACGAAAGTCGAGCTGAAGCAGACGAAGGCCGGAAGCGGGCGGATCGTGATCCATTTCGCCAGCCCGCAAGAGTTCGAGCGGTTGCAGGGCCAGCTCTATCAGACGGCGGGCCAGCCGCGGGTGGCGCAGGCCGCCTGACGCACGTTATTCAATGCAGCGCGCGTCAAGCGCGCGCAACCCAGTGGTGGGCGTCGCAAGCCGTCGATCTCACAAGCGACAGCTCGTCGCGAGGGAGCGAGATAAGCGGCGAGCGCAGACCCACGGCGCATTGGGCTTGCTCCACCCACCCTACCGAATTGGCGGAGCGAGACGGCTACTTGCAAGGCGCCACGCAGGATTTTCTGCTCATCGGCCGTTTCGCCGCTTGAATCGCGCGCAGGCATGGGTTGTACTGTAGCACTTCCGGTGGACAGGACGCCGGCGGCCCAGGAGGACCCATGCATCATTTCGACGCGCCGACCGGCGAAACGCCGAGAACTTCCGCCGGCTCATGGCACCGCGAGCTGACGCGCTATCATTGGTTCGTGCTGATCGTGGCGGCCCTGGGCTGGCTGTTCGACACGATGGACCAGCAGCTTTTCGTGCTGGCCCGGACGCCGGCGATGCGCGAGCTGCTCAAAACCAGCGACGCTGGCGTGGCGACCGAGTGGGGCAGCTACGCCACGTCGATCTTCCTGGTCGGCTGGGCGCTGGGAGGCCTGGGTTTCGGCGCGCTGGGCGACCGCATCGGCCGGGCCAAAACGATGCTGTTGACGATCCTGGTGTACTCGATGTTCACCGGCCTCAGCGCCGTCTCCGTCACGTTTTGGGACTTCGCTGCGTATCGGTTCCTGACGGGCCTGGGCGTGGGGGGCGAATTCGCCGTCGGCGTGGCGCTGGTCGCCGAGGTCATGCCGCCCCGGGCGCGGCCCTTTGCGCTGGGACTCTTGCAGGCCTTGTCGGCGGTCGGCAACATCACCGCCGCCTCGATCAGCATCTGGATGGCGCGCTTGCAATTGGACGGCGTTTTCGACGACTGGAGCGTCTTTGGCATTGCGCTGAAGGCCTGGCGGATCATGTTTGTGATCGGCATTCTGCCGGCGCTCTTGGTGATCGTCATCCGCCGGCGGCTCAAGGAGCCGGAACGCTGGCAGGCGATCTCCTCCGAGGCAATTCTCAAGCGACGCGGCTCGTATAGGGCGCTCTTCGGCCATCCGGTCTGGCGGCGGCACACGATCATCGGTTTGCTGCTGGCGTTTTCAGGCGTCGTGGGCCTGTGGGCGATCGGCTTCTTCACGCCGGAGCTTACGCGCGGCGCGTTCCAGGAGCGCGTCCAGCAACCGTTCCGCGACAAAGGCGAGCCGGTCCGCGACCGCGAGTTCATCCAGCTCGCGCTGCGGTTCCCGGAACAGGCCGTTCAACTCAAGCTCAAGGACGCGCCCTGGGTGCTCCTGGGTTTGGAATTCAAGAACAACGGCGACCCGACGGCCTTGTTCGACGCCATCGGACATTTGCACAAGCAAGGCGAGCCGGTCTCGGCGGCATCAGTGCTCGCTCTGTTGGACGAGGACGAGCAGCCTTTGAAGGAAGAGGGGAAACCCAGCGGACAAAAGCCCGAGGCGCGCGAGCGCCGTGCGAAATACCTGGAGCCGTTGGGCAACCTGCCGGGCGACGCTGCGCTGGCGGAGCACGTGCAGCGCATCGTGCAGCGGTCCAAACAGATCGAATATGAACTGGCCTTCTGGGCCGGCATCAATCAGGTGATGCTCAACCTGGGCGCCTTCGTGGGGATTTACGGTTTTGCCTACGTCACGCATTTCACCGGGAGAAAGCCGGCGTTCGCCGTGTCGTTCCTGGCGGCGATCGTGTCCACGGCCGCCGTGTTCTGGTTCCTGCGCGAGTTCGTCCAGGTGTTCTGGATGATCCCGCTGATGGGAATCTGCCAGTTGTCGCTCTTCGGCGGCTACGCGATTTACTTCCCGGAGCTTTTCCCGACACACCTGCGCAGCACGGGCACGTCGTTCTGCTACAACGTGGGGCGGATTGTGGCCGCCGTAGGTCCGCCGGCGCTGGGGCTGCTCACGAGCCGCGTCTATACGGGGCCGGACGCGATCCGCTACGCCGGCGTGACGATGTGCGTCGTGTTTCTCGTCGGCCTGTTTGCGCTGCCGTTTGCGCCGGAGACGAAGGGGAAGCCGCTGCCGGAGGAGAAGTGAAGAGGTCCTGTCGGACGGCCCTTCCGGGCCGTCGCTGAAATGACGGCCTGGAAAGGCCGTCCTACGGGTGCACCTAGCCCGGCGCGCGGCTGAGGGAGAAAATCGGCAGCAAGAGCGCCAGGCCGATCCCGCCGACGACGACGCCCATGAAGGCGATCAAGAGCGGCTCCAACAGGCTCGTGGCGGTTTTGAGCGAGGCCTCGACTTCCTGGTCGTAGTATTCGCTCACGCGCTGCAGGACGACGTCGAGTTTTCCCGTTTGCTCGCCGGCGGCGATCATCTGCACCAGCGTGGGCGGGAAGAGGGGGTTTTCGCGGAGGGCGACGTGAATCTCGTTGCCCGCCGTCACCTGCTCCAGGACGTTCCGCCACGACCGCTCGTAGTGGCAGTTGGTGCTGACGTCGGCGGCAAGCTGAATGGCGTCGATGATCGATACGCCCCCCTGCACCATCACGCCCAGCGTGCGGATCGTCCGGCTGAGGATCACCTTCCGCAGGGCCGGCCCGATGACCGGCAGATTGATCTTCACCCGGTCCCAGAATTCGCGGCCGGGGTCGGTGCGTTTTCCCAGCACGGCCGCCAGAACGACCACGATCGCCCCGCCGAGCCAGAAATACCAGTAGTGCACCAGCACGTCCGACAGGGCCATCAGGAACCGCGTGGGCTTGGGAAGCTGCACGCCGCGGTTGGCGAAGATCGGCGTGAACTTGGGCAGGATGTACGTCAGTAGGAAAATGGTCACGCTGAGCGCCATGACGCCCATCAGGGCCGGGTAGGCCATCGCCGCCCGCACCTTGCTCTGCGTCTCAAGCTGCTTCTGCAAGTAGCGCGAGACGCGGTCGAGCATTTCGGCCAGCGTGCCCGTGGCTTCGCTGGCGCGCACGAGCGAAATGTACGTGCGGTCGAAATGCCGTTTGTGCTTCGACAGGGCGGTGGAAAAGTCGTCGCCGGACTCGACCGACTCGCGGAGCTCGGCCAGCAGCTTGCGGACGGAGGGCGTTCGCTCCTGGTCGATGATCGCGGTCAGCGCCGTGGCCAGCGGAATGCCGGTTTCCAGCATGATCGAGAGCTGGTTCGTCATGTAGACGATGTCGCGCCGGCGGACGCCGCGGGAAAAGAGCGCCAGATCGCCCGGCTGCTCGGCCTGGGTCTGGGAAGCCGCGTCCGCCTGGCCGGGCGCAACGAGTCCGGGGGCGGACAGATCCAGCGCGGGCATTTGCCGGCCGGCGGGGGCGGTTTGCGCGAGTGTGTTGCGGGCAGCGGCCATGGTTTATCCGGCGGCGCGCGGTTGTTCGGGCGCGTCCACCACCTCGCCGCAGACGTAGAGCACCTCGTCGACGGTCGTGATTCCGGCGCGGACCTTGCGGAAGCCGTCCTGGCGGAGCGTGATGGGATTTTGCTTTTCCGACAGGGCCCGCAACGTGCTCAAGGGGGCGTTGGCCGTCACGGCGTCGCGGACTTCGTCGTTGGTGAGCGAAAACAGCTCGTGGATCGCGATCCGCCCGCGGTAGCCCGTGTTCCGGCAGGCCCGGCAGCCGACGCCCTTATGAAACTCCGGGATGTCGCAGCCCATGCGTTCCAGGGCCTTGCGGATTTGGCGGGGCGGGTCGTATTTCTGCTTGCACTTGGGGCAGATGCGCCGCACGAGCCGTTGGGCGAGCACCATGTTGAGGGCGGCGCCGATGAGGTAGGGCTCCAGGCCCATGTTGATGAGGCGGGTGACGGCCGAGCAGGCGTCGTTGGTGTGGAGCGTGCTCAGGACGAGGTGTCCCGTGAGGGCCGCCTGGATGGCCGTCCGCGCCGTCTCGTCGTCGCGGATTTCGCCGACCATGATCACGTCCGGGTCTTGCCGCAGGATCGTCCGCAGGGCGCGCGAGAAAGTCAGGCCGACTTTTTCCTGCACCTGGAACTGGTTGATGAGCGGCAGGTTGTATTCGATCGGGTCCTCGACGGTGCAGACGTTGTTCTCCATCGAGCTGATTTCGTTGAGCGCGGCATAGAGCGTGGTCGATTTTCCGCTGCCGGTGGGGCCCGTGGCCAGGACGATGCCGTTGGGCGCGGAGATATGGTGCCGGAAGCCCGTCAGGATGTCCTCGGCGAAACCCAGCTCCTCGAGGTTGAGCGAGACGGCGCGGGTATCGAGGACGCGGAGGACGGTCTTTTCGCCGCGGCTGGTGGGAAAGGTGCTGACGCGGATGTCGATCCTTCGGCCGTCGAGCATCACGTTGATGCGGCCGTCCTGCGGCAGGCGGCGCTCGCTGATATCCAGGCCGGCCATGATCTTGACGCGGCTGGTGACGGCGTTAATCAGGTGCTTGGGGACCTCGAGGGCCTTGTAGAGCCGTCCGTCGATGCGGTTGCGGACGCGGAGGTAGCGCTCGGCCGGCTCGACGTGGATGTCGCTGGCCCCTTCCTTCACGCCGGTGTAAATCAGGTAGTTGACGAGGCGGATGACCGGCGACTGGCCGGCGATCTCCTCCACGTCGCCGATGTCCTCGATCGTCTCCTCGATGAGCGTGACGTCGGCGGCGTCGGCGTCCTCGATGATGTCGTCGATGACGAACACCTTCGAGTTGGGCAGGGCCGTGATCATCCGCCGGATGTCCTTGCACGTGGCGGCGACGATCTGCACCTTCAGGCTCGTCAGGCTCGTGACCTCGTCGATCAGGAACAGGTTCGACGGCTCAGCCACGGCCACCGTCAGCGTCTCCCGCACCTTGAAGAGCGGCAGCACCAGGTTCTGCTCGACGTACTCCCGCGGCAGAACTTCGACCACCTTCGGGTCGCAGAGGCGCTGGTCGAGTCGGGCATAGGGGACGCCGTAGACCTCAGCCACGCACTCCAGCACCTGCTCCTCGGTGCAGAACTGCTGTTCGACGAGGATTTCGCCCAGGAGCTTGCCGTGCACGCCCTTGCCGTGCTGCACCGCCAGCGCGGTCTCCAGGTTTTCCGCGGTCAGAAAACCCTTTTCGAGGAGTACGGTGCCGAGGCGTTGGGAGGTGGCTTTTTGCATGGGGCGGGCGGCGGCGATTTGGGCGAGCCGGAGGCGCGGAACCGTGGGTGTCTTGGCTTGGCGCTACGCTCCCCGAAAGCTCTTGACCGCCTCGATGACGCTCTCGAACACGTCCATCTCCTGGTCGAGGCGCGTCATCTCCAGGATCTTGCGGTTGGCAGGGCTGGTCGTGGCGATTTTCACGTCGCCGCCGAAGAGGTGCACGCGGTCGGACGAGTTGAGCAGCGCGGTCAGTCCGCCGCTGTCGAGCGTCTCGGTGTTGTCCATGTCCAGGACGACCCGCGGCAGCTCGACCGTCTCCAGGTACTTCTCGAACTGGTTGGCGTGATCGCCGGCCAGCTCCTCCGGCGTGTGCACGACGATCACGTCGCCGAAAATCTCCGTGGGCAGTCGCATGGCAGCATCTCCAATGACGCGCGCGGCTCGTTCACTTGGCGGCGCCGGCCAGCGCGCTTTGCGCCTCCTGGCTCTTTTGCAGCTTCTCTTTCACAAGGTCCAAGAGCGCCTTGGGGCTGAACGGCTTGGGCAGGACGGTCACGTCGCCGTATTTCGACTGGATGTCCTCGTGCTGCAGCTCGTAGCCCTTGGCGGTCAGCAGGACGACCGGCGTTTTGGCCGTCGCCGGCTGCGCGCGCATGCGGTCGATCAGCTCGAAGCCGGTGAGTCCGGGCATTTGCAGGTCGGTGACGACGAGGTCGGGCGGCTGGGCCTGGATCGCCTTCCAGGCTTGAAGGCCGTCGAGGGCGCCCTGGACTTCGTAGCCGGCCTTGGAGAGCTTGAACTGGGCGACGCGGACGATGTGGACTTCGTCGTCGCACAAAAGCAGGCGCTGCGGCACGCGAAACTCCCGCCGGGACAGGCCGGCGCATGGGCCAGATCGCCCGCGTAAAGCGCGGCTCCGGCCGGCTTTCGCGGTGCGAAAGTTGCTCCTGACTTAAGTTTAGGCCATAAAAGCGGGGGCTGTCTGGCGTGTTTTCGTGGTCGCACTCGTCGTCGTTCTCGTCGTCGTTCTCATTCTCGATGCCTCCCGCCGGCGCGTAAGGCGGCCCATCCGCATGCCGCTTCAACCCGCAAATTCGCTACAACGGCGCCACCGCGTGGGGCGGCTTGGGCGGGTCGTTCTTGCACTTGCGCTCGTCGCTTTTGCCGGCTGCGGGCCGTCGCAGAGCGCTCCCGCGCCGGCAAGGGCGCCCGAGGCTGCGCCGGTCGCGTGGGACGAGCTTTGCCGGCGCGTCGCGTCCGCAGAATCGACGGCGATCCGCGCCGAGAGGATCGCCGTCCGCGACGCCGACCTGGCCCGACTGCCGGAGCTTGCGGGGCTGACGGAATTGGACCTCGCCAGCGCCGACGCGCGGGGCGTGACGCCGGCCGGCTTGGAGAACATCGCCCGCGCGCCGTCGCTGGAGGTGCTCGTCCTGGGCGAGATGCCGCTAGCGGACAAGGACCTGGAAAAGCTCGCGCCGCTTGCTCGGCTGCGGCGGCTGAACGTGACGGGCACGCGCCTTTCGGACGCCGGCCTGGCGCGGCTGGGGGAGGTGTTTCCAAACCTGCGCGAGCTGCGGATCGGCGCGCCGCAGGCGACGGCCGAGGGTCTGTCGCACTTGTCGCGGCTGCCGCTGGACTGGCTGATCCTCGTCGAGATGAAAATCACGGACGAGGGCGCGCGTCACCTGGCCAGGATGAAGTCGCTGCATTCGCTCTACCTGCCGGGCTGCGAGATTTCCGATGCGGCGCGGGCGGAGCTGGAGCGGGCGGTTCCGCACGTGCATGATTGATAGCGCTGCCCAACTTTCGGCACTTTCGGCCGGTTCCCTGGTCGTTTTGGGTACCGTGCGTTAACATAGTTTGGGAAAGGACTGCACGCGCTCAAAGCGCGCGGGGGATTCCAGCCCACAGGTTTTGCATGACCGCCGTCACCCCATTGCTTCTGACCGCCGAGGAATTCTTGCGCACGCCCGACACGGGGCAGCCGAGCGAGCTCGTGCGCGGAGAGATCGTCATGATGCCGCCGCCGAATGCTCGGCACGGACAGGTTTGCAGCCGGATCGATCACCTTCTGCGGACCTTCGCGGAGCAGCACGATTTGGGGCACGTGCTGTGCAACGACAGCGGCGTGATCACCACGCGCGATCCGGACACGGTGCGCGGCGCCGACATCGCATTTTACAGCTACTCGCGGCTTCCCAGGGGCAAGCTCGCGCCGCGGTATCCCTCGCAGCCTCCGGAAGTCGTATTCGAGGTCCGCTCGCCCGACGACCGCTTGCCCGACATTCTGACGAAGGTGGCGGAATACTTGCGCGTCGGAGTTGCGGCCGTGTGCGTGGTCGATCCCGACGCGGAGACCGTCACGGTTTACGACGCGGCACAGCAGCGGCCGGCGACCCTCTCGGGCGACGCGTCGCTTCGGATTCCGCCGCCGCTGGCGGGCTTTGTCGTGCCGGTGAGCAGGCTGTTTGAGTAGGGCCCGTAAGGACGCTGACTTTCACTTACCCTGCGACTGGCGTTCAACCTCCTTGAGCAGCGCATCGACGGCCTGATCCAGCAGCTTGCCGCGCACGTCCTTGGAGCGGATCACGCCCTTGGCATCCAGGACGTAGATCGTTGGGTAGGACCAGACATTGAGGTCCGCGATGATGCTCCCTTTGGTCCCGTTGTGCCAGTGCGTCCAGGGCATCGCCTCGTTCTTCAGGAACTCGGCGACCGTCTCGCGGTCCTCGTCTACGCTGATGCTGACGAGGGTGAAGGGTTTCCCGTCCAGCCGTTTCACAAGCTCTCGCTGGTGGGGGATCATGACCCTGCAGGGGCCGCACCATGTTGCCCACACGTCCAGCACCACGACTCGCCCCTTCAAGTCGCTGAGTTGCACTGCTTTGCCTTCCAGATCAACGCTGCTCAGCTCCGGCGCCGGCATCCCGATGGCGAGATGACGGATTTCGTGAAGGTGCCCCTTGGCAAGTTCGCCCGCCGTCTTCCCGTTCCGGCGGCCCTCGATGGGCACGTCGGTAAATTCGCGGACCACCCGCTCCAGCGTCTCCTCGCTCTCCTGAGTGGCCTGATCGATGTCGGTGGTGACGAAGTAAGCAAACTGCGTCTGCTCAATCCACTTGAACTTCCACTTGCGCTGCTGCCAGTCCGCGTTTTCACTGCGCCAACGTCTTACCTGCCGGATGCGCCACAATCCGCGTTCGGCCAGGTCATAGCACGCCCAGCCACGGATGGTGCGGTGAGGACTCTTCTCCACAACCGCCTGCAAGAACTCGTTGTCTACCCAACGAAAGACGAGTGGAAGCCTGTCACTTGCGAGATAGTCGCGGCGGAGCGCGTCGCGCGCCTTTCGCTGCGTGGCCTCGTCATTCGGCTCGTTCGACGAGTGAGACACCACCCAGATGAGTGCGTCAACTGCGGCGGCGTCCTTGGCGTGCCTTTCGGCTAGTTCCATGAAGCGCGGATAGAATCGTTCCGGCTGCGGTGCGTTCGCCCGGTAGAACTCATTCCGCTCGGCCTCTCCCTGTACCTCCTGCAGCGCCTTTTCAAAGGCGTCCACCGAGTCCTGGTACTCCTTAACCAAGGCCTGCAATTGTCCGCCCGGCGGCTGGTCCGGCATTTGCTCGGCACCGGGCGCGGCTGCGACGGCGATGATGATCGCAAGCAGACCCAGAAAGTGATTCATTCTCGTTCTCCAAGAAGAAATGCCGCTGATTGGGCCCAAACGCGTTCGCTACCGCGTTGTCTCAGGCCACGATCTCCAAAATCGGATTCCCCCGGTCCAGCTCCAGCCGCTTCCGGCCCGGGACTTCCAAACGCAAGGGGTCCAGTCCCAAGAGGTAAAGCACCGTCGCGTGGATGTCGGTCACGTAGTGCGGGTTTTCCACGGCGTGGAAGCCCAGCTCATCCGTCGCGCCGTGGGTCACGCCGCCCTTGATGCCGCCGCCCGCCAGCCAGGCGCAAAAGCCGTTGGGATGATGGTCGCGGCCGGTGCCCTCGGCGCCGGGGCTGCGGCCGAATTCCGTGCCCCAAACGACGATCGTCTCGTCCAAGAGTCCCCGCGCCTTGAGGTCCTTGAGGAGTCCCGCGATCGGCTTATCGACCTGGGCCGAGTGGCTGCCGTGGTTATTTTTGATGTCGCCGTGGGCGTCCCAGGCGCCGCCCCCGCCGCCGCCGTGAAAAACCTGCACGAACCGCACGCCCCGCTCCACCAGCCGCCGCGCCGCCAGGCATTGCTGCCCGAAGGGTTTTGTGGTCCCGTCGTCGATGCCGTACTGCTTGAGCGTGTGCTCGGTCTCGCCGGAAAAATCGAGCACCTGCGGCACTTCGCGCTGCATGCCGAAGGCCAGCTCGTAGGACTTGATCCGCGCCCGAAGCTGCGGGTCGTCGGGATACTCGATGCCGGCGAGGCGGTTGAGCTTGCCCAGCAAGCTGAACTCGGCGGCCTGCTCCTCGGGCAGCATTGTGCCGCCGGCCGGCGCGACGAACGGCAGCGGCTCCTTGGCCCCGACTGCCAGCCGCACGCCGGCGAACTCCGGACCCAGGTAGCCCGCCCCGTGCGTCCATTCGCCGCCGCAGCAGTCGCCGGTCGGCTCGCCGAGGACGACGTATTCGGGCAGGTTGCCGTTTTGCGTTCCCAGGCCGTAGCTGATCCAGGCGCCGACGGTGGGGAAGGCCCCTTCGCGCGGGTGGCGTCCGGTGTGCCAGGTGAGCTGCGTGCCGTGGTCGTTGTGGCAGGTCCAGAGCGAGCGGACGACGGCCAGGTCGTCGGCACACTCGCCAATGTGCTTAAACCAGTCGCCCACGACGAGTCCGCTCTGGCCGTAGGCCTTGTAGCCCGTGTTCAGGGCCATCAGCGTCTTGCGGTTGCCGTGCGACGGGTTGACGCCGACCAAGTTCTTGTGGATTTTTTCGGGATCGAGTACGTCCTTATAGGGCGTTTCGTCGATCGACTTGCCGGCGTACTTTGTGAGCTCGGGCTTGACGTCGAACGACTCGACGTGGCTCACGCCGCCGCAGAGGAAGATCCAAATGACGGACTTGGCGCGGGGCGTGAAATGGGCCAGGTCGCCGGGGGAAAGTTCGCCGTCGGCGGCGCGGGCCTTTTGAGCGATCCCGTCGCGAAACATCATGGCTGAGAGCGCGAGGCCCGTGAATCCGAGGCCGGTGTCGGCGAGGAAGGTGCGACGGGAGGTTCGGCCGCAGGAGCAGTGGTTGTTGATTCTCATCGTCACCCCCTCAAAGATTCAGCGCAGCCTGGCGCAAGTCCCCCGCTTCGGTCAGCTCGCCTTTTTCCCAGCCAGCGGACGCAACTCCCCTCTCTTGCGCATCCGCGCCAACTCGCGAATCAACCGCTCCGAGGAGAGCGATTTCCGGGTGGCCTTGCGGAAACTCTGTACGAGCCGCCCCGAGGCCGAGGGGTTGGTGATAATCGCGTCGACCGGCAAACCGAGTTCCCGGTATGCTGCGGCCACCGCGGCCATCTCGTCGTCTCGCAGAGGCGTTTCCGCCGCGCGGATTTGCCGAGCGACCTTTTTCAGGTTCGACAGGCGGACCACGGTCTGCGATCGGAGGACGGGAGGGACTTCGTCCAGCGAAATCCCGTCGTAGACGACGTAAACCGGCTTGTCCAGCGCCATGGCCGCACCGACCTCGTACACCGCTCGGTCGGAATCGAGGGTCGAACGCGTCAGCAAGATCACGACGGCGCGGCTTTCCGCCAGTGGCTCGCGCAGGCCGGTGAGGAACTCCGCATCGAATTTCTTGGGCTTGGGGTCATAAACCTCGAGGCCGACGTCGGCCAATTTCTGGCGAACGAGTTCCGCGAGCCCGCTGTCCTGCGGACCGTGGGAAAGATAGACGTCGTAGACGGTGGCTGTTGCGGCGCTCACTTCAGGTTCACGCGTTGGGCAAGGGCTTCGAGGTATTGCGAAATGTCGTTGAGGGAGTATCCACGGTTGCTGCGAATGATCTCGGGAATCTGAGTTGGTTCCACGTAGTGCCAGACCGGCACGATGCGCAGGTTCGTCATCCACGCCATGCCGATTTCCGCAATGACCCATTGCCTCGTGATTGATGCCGGCGTAAGCAGCACGATCATTTCGTCGCTGGATTCGATTGCGGCCTTGAGGCCTGTTGGAATGTCCTCCCCGCCGTGAATGTCGCGATCGTCGCGGAAGGCCGTGGCCCCGACTTCAGGAGCCTCGATCTTTTCACAGATCATCGTCGCCAGCCACTTGTCGGCCGTGGCGTGGCTCACGAATACCCGGTACTCGGACTTGGCCGCAGCTGCTCTCTTGTGGGGTCCTTTCCCGTGTTGTGCCTCTTGCTTCACTCTACGCTTGGGCATGAGTTTCAACAACTCGATAAAGGCTGACAGTCGGATTCTGGCTGTTTGCTGGAGAGTGCGTCACCGCACCGTCACGAAATCATGATGGTTCAGCAGCACGTGTACAAGGTTTTCGCGCGCGCGGAGCGCAACGTCCTCGGCCGGCTTGGCGACGTCGCTCAGCTCCGCCGTTGAGCCGCCCAGTTTCGTTTTATTGTCGGCCAGCAGCTTCTCCTGCTCCGTCAGGAACGCCAGGCACTCGGCCTTTTCGGTGTCCGTTGCCGGGCGCGAAAGGACGTGCAGGAACGCCGCGGCGACGAAAGCGCCGGCGCTTGTGGCCGCTTCGCTCGTCAGCCGCCGGGCGAGCTTTCGGGATTGGTGGAGCGTCAGCTCGCTGTTGGCCATCGCCAGGGCCTGCTGCGGGACGATGCTCTCCTTGCGGCGGTAGCACTCGGTGACGGCGGCCGCGTCGAAGAGCTTGAGGAACGTCATTTGCTTTTCGGCCGCGTGGCGGAAGTAAAGGCTGCGGCGCGGGACCGACAATCCCTGGGCGTGGTCGATGTCCGGCCCGCCGCGCGTCAAATCGAGCGAGCCGCCCACGTACAGCACGCCGTCGCGGACCAGCTCCGCCTCCAGCCGCCGCGAGTTGGCCCGCCACAAGAACACGTTGTCCGGATCAATCGCCTGGTTGGCCGCGTCACCGGTCGAGCTTTGACGGTAGGTGCGCGAGGTCACGATCAGCCGGTGCAGGTGCTTGAGCGACCAGGGCCTGGCCGAATTGCCGCTCTCGGCCTTCGTCCAACGAGGCCCCCCACCCCGACCCTCCCCCGCAAGGGGGGAGGGAGAAAGCGCGAGCGACGGCTCCATGAACTCCGCCGCCAGATAATCCAATAGCGCCGGGTGCGTCGGCGGCTGGCCGTTGTTGCCGAAGTCGAACACGGTCGGCACGAGCGCCGTCCCGAAGTGCCGCAGCCAAACGTGGTTCACGGCCACGCGGGCCGCAAGCGGGTTCTGCCGGTCTGCAATCCACCGCGCCAGCGCCGTGCGCCGCCCGCTGCTCGTGGCTGGGTAGGACGGGGCTTGTCGCTTGGCGTAGTTCGTCGTCGCCGGTTCATCGGCCGCCTTTTGCGCTGCTTCCAGCGCCATTTCGGCAGCGGCGAGCTTCTTCTCGAGGTCCGCGAGCGCGGCCTTGGCCTTTTCGGCGGCGGCTTTCAGCGCGGCGTCATCCGGCTTTTCGGCGGCCTTCCGCTCGGCTGCTTGCGCCGCGGTCTTGGCCGCATCGAGGGCCTGCTGCGCCGCGAGCTTGCCGCGCTGCGCCTCGGCGAGCGCCAGTTGCCGCTGCGCGACGAGCACAGCCCTGGCAAGCTCTTCCCACTTCTGCGGCTCGGCTTCCTTCTTGCCCGCGTCTTCGAACTTCTCGATTTCCACGGTCGCCGCCAGCGACGCCTGCCGCCGCTCGGCCACGGCAAAGTCCAATTCCGGCAGCGCCGTGTCCTTTCCAGCCTTCTCGGCCGCGCCCTTGGCCTCCCGCGCCTTCTCGATCGCCTGCCCTGCGGCGGCCAGATCCTCCTCGACGACGAACGCCCGCTTGTGCGGCGCGTAGGCCAAGAGTGGCAGCGGGACCGCTTCGGGCTGGTACGGCGGACCCTTCAAGATCGCCGGCACGCCCGGCGGGATCGGCTTATCCTTCACAGGCTTGCGGTCGTCGCCGCGCTCGAAGAGGTACGTCGCCACGGCCGGGTCCGCGTCGTAGGCCCGCACCAGGCCGTCGGTTTTCGGATCGGGCCGGCCGGGAATGCGGTCCGTCCGCACCTGGTGCGGCTCGAAGATCGCCCGGAAGCGGTAATAGTCCTCTTGCGAGATTGGGTCGTACATGTGGTCGTGGCACATGGCGCATTTCATCGTCACGCCCAGAAACGCCCGGGCCGTGTGATCGACCACGTCCTGCATCCAGGTCTCGCGGCTGAGCATTTTGTAATTGCGGACGAGGTAGCCGGTCGCGCGGAGCGTTTCGGGGTCTTCGGGGGCGATCTCGTCGCCGGCCAGCATTTCCAGGACCATCCGGTCGTAGGTCTTGTCGGCGCTCAGCGATTCGATGATCCAATCGCGCCAGCGCCAGACGTGCGGCTGGCTGTCGCGGATTTGGTTGCCGCCGGTCCAGCCGGCCCAGTCGCTGTAGCGCCAGATGTCCATAAAGTGTCTTCCCCAGCGCTCGCCGTATTGCGGGCTGGCCAGGAGTCGCTCGACGACTTTTTCGTAGGCGTCGGGCGATGCATCGTCGAGGAAGGCTTGCAGCTCGGCCGGCGTTGGCGGCAGACCCACAAGATCGAGATACACGCGCCGCAGCAGAATGTGTTTTGGCGCTTCCGGTCGCGGGCGCAGGCCCCGAAGCTCATGCTCGCGGGCGATGAAGGCGTCGACGGGATTTCCCGAGGCGACAAACGCGGCCAGGGCCGGCTCGGCGACCGCGGGCATGTCCGGCCGCTTCACCGGGTTGAACGGGTCCCACAGGTATCGCTTCTGAAACGCCTCGCGCCGCTTTTGCGCGGAGGCCAGCGCTGCTGGCGCGGGCTTCTCGCCGGCCACGCCGGGGTTGGCGCCGGCGACGATTTCCAGCTCGTTGGCGACGCCGTCGCCGTCGGCGTCCTCGTCGGCGACTTTCTTGAAGCGCAGGAAGATGTCGGACGGATCGCCGGCGGCGTCGAGCGCGTCGCCGACTTCGGCCAGCCGCTTGCCGAAGGCGTTGTGCGGCGGCTGCTCGATGTTCAATCCGCCGGCAAAATCCTTGGGCACGTCGTGGCAGGTGGCGCAGTTGAACAGCCCGTCCGAAAGCTCGCTGCCGTAGTAGCGCTTGAGGGACTGCTTGTGCTTGGGATTAGCGAGGACGGGCGACGCGAGAAGAATCGCCGCCGCGGCGGCCAGGAGAGGCAAGCGCCACGGGATAGGAGCAACTGGTCGAGCCATAGTTTCGCATCCGCGAGAATCGAGAGTGGCAATTCAGGCAGGCTTCGCACATTGTAACCGGACAAGACGCAGCCGGACCAAGGCACGAGCGTTTTTTTGTAACCCTTTCCTGGAGTGCGGCCTTCGCGCCACTCCTACCGGGCTCGACCATCTTTGCAGTGCTCAGAGCATCAACGCGCGGCTACAATGATCGGCCTGACGGACCGAGTCCAACACGCCGCCTCACGGAGGCACCCATGTTGCTTTGCCCGGACGATGCGGACCTCTTCTTCCGCGTCAATCGCCTGTTAATGGAATACGCCAACGAGCGCCTGAAAGTCCTGCCGGAGTGTTTCAAAAGCCATGACGAGTTTGTCAGGATTCCGCCGGAACGACGGATCGAGTTGCACCGGGCGCTTTACGCCCGACCGGACCTGATCGAGTCCTTCGCCGACGAGAACCCGAGCCTGCTTTCGGAGGAGGACCTCGACCTCGTTCGCTCTTGGCGTCATGGCATCGCGGCAAAGTTCATCATCCTGCGTCAGTTGCAGAAGCACGCGATCTTCCTCTCGACGGAAGGGCCGCCGACGGCCTACGGCGTGCTCGCGCTGACGGACACTTTCGACGAATTGGTCCGCCTCCCGTTGCCGCTCATGGTCGAGACGACGCTCCTTCCCTTCCGCGACAAGATCATTTGCGACGGGCTCGTCAGCAGCTTCAACATTTCCTTGGGCCCGGGAATCCGCCGCGGCCTGAACGAGAGCTATGCCGAGACGAAAAGGCTCGCGGGAATCGTCACATCGCTGCCGGCAGGCCAGGCTGCGCCTGGAAAGGCGCGTCCCGCAGTCTCGATGCCGAATGCTCCAGCAGCCCTGCGGCGGCAACCCTCCAAGGCGCGCAACCCGTTTCGCGGCCGCTGGCGCATTGAGTCCATGGAACAACCGGACGAGGACTTCATTCACGAAAACGAGGAAAGCTATTTTGAGTTCGGTCGCGACGGGCGCGGCGAGTTTCACTTCGGCGACGTACACTGCGAAATGGATTGCCGCCTCGGTACGCGCGACGGCCGCAAGGCGGTCGAGTTTACGTTTGAGGGGGGAATCGGCGCCGATGCGGCGACGGGCCGCGGCTGGGCGGTGCTCCACGGGACATCCCTAGAGGGGCGTCTGTTCTTTCATTTCGGCGACGACTCGTCGTTCACGGCCGTCAAAGTGACCCAGAGAGTCGCCGGCGTGCGGCGCAAAGGCTGACGCTTGAAACGGAAAGGAGCATCGATGGAACCGGCCGCAGACGCCACGCCGCAGAACGCCGCGTTTGATCCCGAGTCGATCATTCAGGAGCTTGACGAGGTCTGGGGCTACGTCCCCGTTGGCGCCTTTGTGGAAGCTCGGGCGCACCGGGAGGTGATGGTCCCGCGGTTGATCCGGGCGATCGAAGACGCGACAAAGGCCGCCCTGGCGGGCAACGTTCCGCGAGGCAACGCGCACTTCTTCGCCCTCTTCTTGCTCACGGAATTCAGGGCGCGCGAGGCCTGGCCGGCGATCCTCGCCGCGATGTCGCTGCCCGACGACCTGACCGGGGACCTCTTCGAAGGGGTTGTGACCGTGACCTTCCCGCGCACGCTGGTCACGCTCGCGCCCGATCCGGTCGACGAGATCGATCGACTCGTGTCCAACTCCGACGTCGACTTGTTCGTGCGCTGGTCGGCTTTGAACGCCCTCGACTATCTGGTGCGCGACGACCGGCTGACGCGGAAGGAGGCGATCGACCGACTGACGGGCTACCTGCGGCAGGCCATCGACCGCAAAGTCGACGACCTCCCGGCCCCGCTCATCTATTGCCTCGGCGCGTTAAACGGCAGGGACGCCATGGACCTGATCGAGGAGGCCTATTGCCGCGGCCTCGTCGACGAATCGATCGCCGGCCGCAAGTTTTGGAAGGACCTCTTTGCCGGCGGCGAGCGCGGCGTCGAGGAGTATCTCGCCGACCTTTCCCCGTCCGGCATCGACGACGCCGTGGCGGAACTCAAGGACTGGGACTTCGGCGAGGGCGACGATTTGGAAGACGACGACGGGTCCGATCTGGAAGACGACGTCGAGGACGACCTTGGCGAAGAGGCCGATCCGGACACGGACGACCTTGGCGAATTCGACGACGAGTATTACGCGGACGACGACCCGGACGACGACGCGGACGACGCGGTTTACGGCGAAGACGACGAGCCGGAGGACATCACGGTCCGCTATGCCGGCCCGCGCGTCGGCCGCAACGATCCCTGCCCTTGCGGCAGCGGAAAAAAGTTCAAGAAGTGCTGCGGCTCGCCCACGAGCCAGCAAAACGTCTGAGCTGGCCCGCGCCTACGGACCCACTTTGATCCCGCAGTGGCTGCAGACGCGGTACTCGTCCTTGATGAAAAACCCAATCCAGAACAGCGGTGGGCACGTGAACAAAAGGACGATCAGCACGATCAGACCGGCCGTCGACATTTGCGTGCGGACCGCCGGCAAGTCGTGGGTGTGGCAGTAGGGGCATTCGAAGCCCCGGCCGGTTTGGGGTGCGATCGCGGCCGCCGTGGCGCCGCCGGCGGGCGCGGTCGGCACCGGATTGGGCGGACTCGTGTACTGCGCCATCGTCTCCGCCGTTCCGCTGGCGGGGGCCGGCGGCATCACGAAGCTGCCCGAGCAGAATGGGCAGGCGACGGTCTGTCCGGCGAGGGTGCCGTCGTTTTTGACGATCCCGCCGCAATTGGGGCATGTGGCCTGGCTCATGCGCGACACCCTATTCGCCGCTGGCGGCGGCCGGTTGGCGGTCAAAAAAAACGCGCCCTTGGCCGCATGTCCCGCCGGCGGACAAGGCAAAAGCGTAGCTGGCATGGGGTGAGGGTGCAATCGGCCGCCGCTTTTTGGCCGGGACGGCCTTTTGGCTCCGGGCCAGGGGCACGTTGCCTAGCGTCACGCAAGCAATTCGCCGCCAGCGGGCGAATCTTGCTTTCACCGGCCGCAACCGCTCTGGCCGGGGCGGCGCGGCGCTACTATACTCCGCCCCCTTTCGATCTTTCCTCGGCTACCTAACTTTCCGGCGGATCCAAGGATGCGCGGGCAGGGAAGTCCCCATCCCACGAGCGGCTTTCGGCGCATGACAGCGGCGGCCCAGCCCCGCCGGTCGGCGGGTCGCGGCGCGCCCGGGCGGATGTGGCAGCGACTTATCTTCGAGCTGGCGGTCGTCCTGGCCGGCGCTCTTTTTGTCACTGAAGCTCAGGGCGCGGAGAAGACGTTTATCGTCCGCGTCGTGTGGGGCGGCGGAGCGGCGCGGCAATGGCAGGGGACGGTCCAACTCCAGAAGGGCCGCCTGACGCGGATGGAGGCGCTGGGCGTCGAGGCCGACGAGCCGGGCTCGATGTGGATTTGGAACGACACGCTTTTCATTCGTCAACGCAGCCTGCGCACGTTCGACGGCGTGGACCTGACCGTGCGGGCCGACTCGGCCGACGTGCTGGTCCTCGACCTTAGGCCGGACGAAGAGGGCGCGGCCGGCCAGCGAATTCAGGTGCCGCTGGCGACGCTGATCTCGGCGCACCATCAGGAGCCTTTGGACGAAAAAGGGAACCGGCTGCTGGTCGCGCGGGCGCCCGGTGGCGCATTGGAACTGACGGTGCGGCGGTCGTCGCTCGTTTTCTCGCCCGGCGAGGTGCTGGACGTGACGTTGCGGCCGAACCTGCTGCCCGTCGCCAACGGGACCGCCATCAAACTGACGGCGCAGTTCCAGCGCTTGGGCGACGCGGAACCGGCCTGGTCCGACCGGCAGCAGCTTGTGTGGAACGACGCGGCGCAGCCAACGCCGGAATTCCCCTACAAGATCACACTGCCGACGGCCGAGGGGGTGTACGAGCTGACCGTCGAGGCGACGGCCGACAGCATCACCAGCCGGCTGTGGAACAAAGGGGCGCTGGCGTCGCGGAAGATGCAGGTCGTGGTCGTCGACCTTCGGCGGCGCGACGCGGAAACGGTGTCCTGGAAAACCGAGCTGGAAATCGACCCGACGCACCACTCGTGGTGGCAGCGGGTCGCCAACGTGCCGATCCCTTGGGTGAAGGACGGGATCTGGCCCAAGGTCGCCGGGCCGGCCGAGAGCGAAACCGCCGCGGCGACGCGGATGCACTCGCTGGGGCGCCTCACGCAATTGCCGCCGGCCGACGCCGCCGGCAAGAGTTCCTGGGCGGTGTACCCGCTGACCATTTCGCGGCCGGGCGAGCCGTACCTCCTGGAAGTCGATTATCCCAGCGACGTGCCGCAGACGCTGCTGGTGAGCCTGGTGGAGACGGACGCCTCCGGCCGGGTGATCGCGCTGGGCCTCGATTCGGGCGTCTATCTACCCCATGAGGCCAAGGACCGGCGGTCGGAGTGGCTCAAGCACCGCGTCGTGCTCTGGCCGCGGACGGCCAGCACGGCCGTGCTGCTGGCCAATCCCTCAAGCGCCGGACCGGCGACGTTCGGCAAGCTGCGGGTGCTTTCCGGGGCGGGACGCCTGCCGCCGGCGACACCGCCGGACCTGTCGGCGGGACGCGCGGCGCTGGCGTATCTGGAGAAGCCGCTCTTGGGAAAGACGTTCACCGCCACGGAGGAGTACGACGCCTGGAGCGGGCGGACGTTCGAGACTTGGAGCACGTTTTACGAAGGCGGCACGCGGCTGGCCGAGTACCTGCACTACGCCGGCTACTCGGGGGCGATCGTCGGCGTGGCCTGCGACGGCGCGGCGATCTACCCCAGCGAGGTCTTGCAGCCCACGCCGCGCTACGACGGCGGAATGTTTCTGATCGCCGGCCACGATCCCGTGCGGAAGGACGTGCTGGAGCTTTTGCTGCGGCTGTTCGACCGCGAGCGATTGCAGTTCATCCCGGCCATCGACTTCTCGGCCCCGCTGCCGGAGCTGGAAGAAATTCTCCGCCGCGGCGGTCCCGACGCCGTCGGCATCGAGTGGGTCGGGCCGGACGGTCTGACGCTGCTGGAGAGCCAAGGGGCCTTCGGCGGCTCGGCGCCTTACTACAACGTGCTCAACCCTCGAGTCCAGGAAGCGATGCGCCGGGCGGTGAGCGAGCTGGTGCGGCGATGCGCCAAACACCCGTCGTTTTCCGGTCTGGCGCTACAGCTCTCGGCGCAGGGCTACTGCCAGCTTCCGGGCGCGGAATGGGGATTCGACGACGCGACCATCGCGCAGTTCGAGCGCGACACGAAGGTGCAAGTGAAATACGAGGGACAAGGAGGGCGCTACGTGCAGCGCGCGCGGTTCCTCCTTTCGCCCCAACAGCGAAATGCCTGGCTGGCCTGGCGGGCGGCGACGCTGCGGCAATTCTACGTGGACCTGTGGCGCGAGGCGGCGAAGGCCAATAACGCGGCGCGGCTGCACCTTTGCACGGGCCGCATGCTGGACAGCCCGCAATGGAATGCGCGGCTGCGGCCGACCTTGTCGGGCGGCGAGCCGGGGCAGGGGGTGCTGTTGGAATTGGGCCTGGATGAGTCGCTGTTGACGGATACGCCGCAGGTGGTGTTCTATCGCCCGACGCTCTCCGCTCCGCTGCGGTCGGTCGGGCAGCAGGCGACTCAGCTCGAGGTGGAGCACGCGGCGTGGCTGGACCGGGCGGGGTTGGGCAAGCACCTGCGGGCGGCCATGGTGTACCACGTGCCGCAGGAAGTGAATTTGCAGGCGCGTTCGGCCGGAGGCGAGCTGGCCAGCGGCGGGGCGTGGCTCGTGAGTCAGCCGCTTCCTTCCGACGCGGGGGCGCGCAAGGCGCTCGCCCACGCGCTGGCCCTCCAGGACGCTGGCCTCTTGGCCGAGGGCGGCTGGCAGCTTCCGCGCGGGCAGGAAGAGTCGACGCGGGAATTCCTGTCCGTCTTCCGCCAGTTGCCCTTGGGCGAGTTTCGCACGATCGAGGGCAAATCGCAGCCGGTCGTGTTCCGGGCGATGAACTGGAAGGGCGCCACGTACGTCTATCTGGTCAACGACTCGCCGTGGCGCGCCAAAGCGCGCGTCCGCATCAACGGCGCGCCGCAGCTTGTGCTGAACCGCCTCTCGGCGGCCGGTCCCGTCGCCGTGCCGCTTCGCAACGACGGGCAGGGAAGCGTGTGGGAGGTTGAACTGGGGCCCTACGAGCTGGCGGCGGGGTTTGTGTCGGTGTCCGCGGCGGCGGTTACGGACCCGCAAGTCGAGCTGGACCCGGCCGTTCTTGCGGAACTGAGCGCTCGGATCGACGAGCTGGCGCAGACGGTCACGAACCTCCGCGAACCTAAGTGGCGCGGCGGCCCGCCGAACGCCGGCTTCGACGAGGTCCGTGCCGGCCGGACCGAGGTTCCCTCCTGGGAATTGCTGCCGGCCCAGGGCACCGCCGCGCAGCTCGACGCCCGCGAGAAAGCCGTGGGGCAGCACTCGGTGCGCCTCACGAGCGATGGACCCACGGCGGTGCTGCTGAGCCAGCCTTTCGCGCCGCCGCGGACGGGGCGGCTGGCCGTCAAGGTGTGGGCGCGGACGCTCGACGCCAAGCGGCCCCCACTCTTGAGGCTCGTGCTGGAAGGGGATTATCGTGGCCGGGCGTACGTACGGCATGCCGTGATCGGGCAATCCGCTGCGCCGCTCGAGGACCACTTCCGGCAATACGTCTTCCCTGTCCACGACGTGCCGTTCGAGGGCCTCTCGCCGCTGCGCCTGCGGTTCGAGCTGATCGGGCCGGGCGTCGTTTGGCTCGACGACGTGCAGACGTGCGACGCGCTCTTCGACCGCGACACGGAACTATTCGAGCTGTCGAAGATCGTCACGCTGGCCGTCATCAAGCGCCGCCAGCTTCAGCCGGGAGACTGTCAGCGAATCCTGGAGAGCTACTGGCCGCGGTATTTGGCGGCCTACGCGGCAGAATCGGGAGAGTCGCCGACCGCGGAGGCGAACGTCGCCTCTCCGCCGGAAATGGGGCCACCGACCGCGGCCGGCGGCGCGGCGGCGCCCCCCAGCTCCGCCCCCGCCCCGAGCAACGAGCCGGGCTTTTTGGACCGGATGAAGGGTTACTTGCCGGACTTCATGCGGCGGTGAGTTCTGGAGTGCGGCGACACGTCGCCGCAGTCCGAAGCTACTTCTCCTCCAGGTTCCCCCGCAGGCACCACAGCAGCGTCTTCACCTGGAACGGCGTGACCGTCGGCAACACGCTTCGCAGTCGCGCGACGATGGCCGAGATGTGCGGGCAGGCGAAGCTCGTGCCGGTCCAGAGCTGGTATTTTCCGCCCACCGTGGGCGCCCGCACGTAAATGCCCTGCGCTTCCACCTCGATCGGCCGGCCGAGGTGATAGCGAAACGCCAGCGGGTCGGGGAACGACTGGTTGTCGACCGCGATCAGCGACGCGAAGACGGCGGGGAAGCTGGCCTGCTGGTAGTTGTTGGCCGCGGCGACGAGGATCGTGCCCTGGAAATAGGCGCGGTCGGCGAGGTCGTGCAGCGTGCCGTGGAAGCGGCGCTGCGTGGTGCCCAGGCTGAGATTGACGACGTCCATCTTCTGCTCGATGGCCCAGGCCAGTCCGGCCAGGAACTGGTCGCCGGTGCCGGAGGCGTTCTGGCCGATGACGCGGACGCTGTAGATGTCGGCCTGGCGGGCGTAGGAGTGAATGATGCCGGCGCAGGCGGTGCCGTGGCCGACATGATCGACGGGGGCGCACGGCTGGCAGGCGAAGTTCATGCCGCGGCGGACGACCTCGTAGCAGCCCTTGACGCAGTTTTCCAGGTGCGGGTGTGAGGCTTCGACGCCGGTGTCGATGACGGCGACCTTCACGCCGGCGCCGTTCCCCTCGGCCAGGAGCCGCCGCAGCCGGTCGGCGCTGATGAGGTCGTCGACGGCCGTGGCGGGCGCGGGCGCCGCAGGAGGTTTGCCGCCCGACAGTGGCGCGGCAGAGATCGCTGCCGTGGGAGCAGGTTTCGCAGGCTCAGTCATGGTCGGCGCGGCGGCTCCAGTGGACGGCCAGGACTTCGAGCAGATCGGCGACCAGCTCCTGGTCGTGCGGCGGGAGGGCCTCGACCTTGCCGACGATCCGCGCCAGGGGCATCTGCGAAGGCTCTTCCTGAATGTCCATCGCCAAGGGGCCCAAGGGGGCCGTGCCGGTTTGGGCAGCGCGGCGCAGCTCGCCCTCGGCCCAGACGCGGTACATTTGCACGCGCTCGTGGAACTGCAAGAGCGCCGCCGCCAGGGCCGCGAAGCGCTGCCCCCACTGCATCTCCTGCGCCGTGAACGGCTCCTCGTCGCCGCCGGGACGGTTCACGAACGTCAGCACGCCCAGGATGCGCTCCTGTTGCTGGACCGGCACGGCCAGGTAGACGCGCGTCACCAGTCCCGTCGCTTCGTCCACGCCCTTATAAAGGCGCTGCGGCTCGTCGGCGGCCTGCGGGTCGTTCACGTAGGCGAGGGGCAGACCGGTGCTGAAGACGTAGCCGCCGATGCTCCGGTCGCACGGCACGAGCAGCGAGAGCACCTTCTGCGTGATCTGCGGCGTCGAGTTCAGCGACGCCAAAAAGCGCAGGTTGCGGGGGTCGTCGGCGGGCACGAGCAGGCCGGCCTCGGCGGCGCGGAGCGTCGAGCGGGCCAGGGCGAGGAGCTGGTTTTGCGCCTCCAGCGACCGGACGCGGGCCTGGTCGACCGTGTCGATGAGCTGGCTGACGAGGGCGTGCCAGTCGGGCTCGTGGGGAGGCGCTGGTGAAGTCATAGGATTCTCAATCGCGCGGGACGTGATTCTCCGCCGACCTCGCGTCGGTGGCACAACGACTGGTGGCTAGCGCAGGGCCGCCACTGATCTTCCGTCGACGAAAGCTCGAATCGCAGGTCGTGTGCGTTGGCGTCGGACGTAGCTGCCAGTCACGGTTCCACCGACGCGAGGTCGAATGGCACCAGCTTAAGCGCAAAGCCTCATCCGTTCTTCGTTTCGGGGTACGGTCAGGTATGGATACTTGCCAGGACGAAACTTCAGCCTCCGCGGCTCCACGCGGTTCGGTCGGTTGCCAACTTCGTGCGCCGCAATCGCTCGTAGCATCGCCTGCCAGTGAAGGTCGCGCCGCTCCGGCTGCAACGCCAAATAGATCG
>JACOUI010000125.1 GCA_016177915.1 Planctomycetia bacterium | reverse complement strand
TCGGCAAGCCCAAGAAATCCGCCCTTGTCGCCTGCATCCGGAAACTGCTGTGCATCCTCAACGCCTTGATCCGCAACCGCACAGCTTGGAAAACTCCAGTTCCGGCCGCTTGACAATCAACACAGTCGCTGTCTCGTCGCGCGTCCGATGGGGGCCTTCGCGTGTTCGTCATCGGGCCACCGGGGAGGGGGGCCGCGCCAACCGGCGCTGTCGAAATCGCACCGCCGCAGATTCGGAGACAACGAGACAACAATCTCCCGGAGAACCGCATGAGCCGCTACCCCACGTGGATTCGCACCCTGACCGCGCTCTCCCTTTTCTCGTGCTCAACTCTCGCCGTCGCCGACGACTGGCCCCAGTGGCGCGGACCCAACCGCGACGGCATGTGGCGCGAGACGGGCATCGTCGAGAAGTTCGCCGGCGACGAACTCCCCATCAAATGGCGCGTGCCGATCGGGTCGGGCTATTGCGGGCCGACCGTGGCCGGGAATCGCGTCTATGTCATGGACCGCGTCACCTCGCCGGAGCAGCAGGAGCGCATCCATTGCTTCGACGCCGCCACGGGCAAGCCCGTCTGGTCGCGCGCCTACGAGCGCATCTACCGGGGAATCCAGTACCCGGCCGGGCCGCGGGCCTCGGTAACGGTCCACGAGGACCGGGCCTATTCCCTGGGTTCGATGGGCGACCTCTTCTGCTTCGACGCCGTTACCGGCGAGGTCCTCTGGAAGAAAGACCTCTACGATGAATACAAGATCCGCATGCAGGCCTGGGGCATTTCGGCCGCGCCGCTCATCGAGGGCGATCTTGTCATTTTGCATATCGGCGGCGACGGGGCCTGCATTGTGGCGCTCGACCGCAAGACCGGCGAGGAGCGCTGGAAGGCCCTGGACGACCGCTCTTCGTATTCGGCCCCGATCGTGATCGAGCAGGCCGGCGAGCGCGTCGTCGTCTGCTGGACCGGCGACAGCGTTTCGGCGCTCGATCCCAAGTCGGGCAAGGTGCTCTGGAGCGAGCCCTTTCGGCCGTCGCGGATGGTGATCGGGATCGCCACGCCGGTCGTCGAAAACAACCGCCTCTTCGTGACCTCGTTCTACGACGGCTCGCTGATGCTGGAACTGGCCACGGACTCGCTTGCTGCGAAGCAGCTTTGGCGCCGGGCCGGGCCGGATGAGCAGCACACGGACGCCCTGCACTCGATCATCGCCACGCCGGTGATGCAGGGCGATTACGTCTACGGCATCGACAGCTACGGCGAGCTGCGCTGCCTGGACGCCAAGACCGGCGACCGCGTCTGGGAGGACCGCACCGCCACGCCCCGCGCCCGCTGGAGCAACATCCACACCGTCAAGAACGGCGACCGCTACTTCATGTTCAACGAGCGCGGCGAGCTGTTGATCGCCAAACTCTCGCCCGAGGGTTTTCAGGAGATCGACCGGGCCAAGCTGTTGGAGCCGACGACGGACCAGCTTCGCCAGCGGGGCGGCGTCTGCTGGTCGCACCCGGCGTTTGCGCACCAGCACGTCTTCGCGCGGAACGACAAGGAATTGGTGTGCGCGAGTCTGGCGGCGGAGTGATTGGCAGCGCGCCGCGGGATGGGTTCGTCGCTGACTATGGCTTGGCGCCGGGCTATAATGCCCTGTGCGCGGTTCGCTGTTTCTTTCTCAACCGCGAGACCATTCCATGGCCACAATCGACTTGCCTCCGTCGGGCTTCTCCGGCGAACTGCCATTCCCTTCCGATTGGAGTCTGGCTCAACTGCAGGAGCACCTGGGGGGCATTCCCATCGAACGGATTCGGCTGTTTCCGTTCCCCGGCTGCGCCACAGAAGCGGACGCGGATGAAATCAACGCTTGTCAGGATCGCCTTTACGAGTTGGTCGATGGCACGCTCGTGGAGAAGCCTATGGGCTGGATTGAGTCCATCCTGGCGGGGATCATTTTTGCGGAAATTCGCGCGTACCTCAAAACGAACAGCCTGGGAAAAGTCGTCGGCGAAAGCGGTTCCCTGCGCATCCTGCCCGGCCTCATTCGCATTCCGGACGTGTCGTTCATCTCGTGGAAGCGACTTCCCCAAAAGCTTCCTCCGCGCCGGCCGATTCCGGCGCTCGTGCCCGAACTGGCGGTCGAGGTGATTTCCGAAACGAACACGGCCCGCGAGATCCAGCGAAAAATCAGGGAGTACTTCAAGGCGGGCGTCGTGATGGTCTGGGAGATCGACCCCAAGACGCGGTCGGCGCGCATCTACACGAGCCCGGCCGATGTCGCCGCCGTGCCGCCCGACGGCTGCCTCACGGCCGCCGACATTCTGCCGGGCCTGTCGATCTCGCTCCGGGAATCGTTCGCAGAGGCGGAGTTGATGGGCCCACCGGAGCCGCTGCCGCCAACGGGGTGATCACCCATTGGTCGAGAGTGACTCTGCCGCGCTGTGACCTTATCATTGAGATTGTCGCAATCCAGTTGCCCTCTCGCGAGGACGGCCCGTGGCCACGATCGACACGCCAGCAACTACCCTTCCGCCGGATTTGCCGCTCCCGTCCGATTGGAGCCTGGCCGACCTTCAGGACCACCTGGGGGGCATCCCCATCGAGCGGATCCGCTTGTTCCCATCGCCGGGCTGCGCGACGGAGGCGGACGCCGATGAGATCAACGCGCGTCAGGATCGCCTTTACGAGTTGGTCGATGGCACGCTGGTGGAGAAGGCCATGGCGTGGATTGAATCGGCGGTCGCGATGATCCTGGGTGCGAAATTGGTTGCTTATCTCGAAACAAACGATCTGGGGATGATTCTCGGCGAAGCGGGTACGCTGCGCATTCTCCCTGGCGCCGTTCGCATCCCGGATGTGTCGTTCATCTCGTGGAATCGGATTCCCAAAACTGACGTCGTGCGCAGCCCCATCCCGGCGATCGTCCCCGATCTGGCCGTCGAGGTGATTTCGGAAACCAACACGGCCCGCGAAATCGAAAGGAAGATTCGAGAATACTTCAAGGCGGGCGTAACGATGGTCTGGGAAATCGACCCGGCGCTGCGCTCTGCCCGAATCTACACCAGTCCAAACGACCTTGCGTCCGTTCCGCTCGATGGCAGCCTCTCCGCGCCGAACATCCTACCGGGCTTTTCGGTCTCCCTTCGCGACCTGTTTGCGAACGTCGACCGCCTGGCCCCCCGAAAATAGGCGGCACGGTCCAGCGGTCATTTTCACGCCTCCACCACCACCAGCACGTTGTGCAGCGCCTTGCCCGGCTGCGTCCCGCTCAGGAACACGATGCGGTCGCCAGCCGAGAGCAGCCGCTCCGCTTTGCCCCAGGCGATGACGTGCTGCAGAAGGCCCTGTGCGTCCGTGGCCGGTGCGCCCGGCAGCGGCATCACGCCCCAATAGAGCGCCATCTGCCGCAGCGTCTCCTCGCGGTCGCTCACGCCCACCGTCGGCGCGAAATTGCGGCAGCCCGACAGGGCCAGCGCCGTCGCACCGCTGTGGCTGGCGACGACGACGAGTTTTGCTTTGAGCTCGCGCACGACGCGGCTGGCGCCGTGGACGACCGCCCGCGTAATGTCGTGCAGGCCGTCGCGCGATGCGCCCGCAGTCCCGACCCCCCCTAGC
>JACOUI010000124.1 GCA_016177915.1 Planctomycetia bacterium | reverse complement strand
TCCTGATGAGCATCTACCGTACTTTGAAGCAACGCGGGCATGATCCAATCACCACCATCCGCAACGCACTGGCGACGTACCTAACGACTGGACAACTTCCACCCTTACCGCCGTAGTCGCTGCAAGCGGCTAAAGTGTTACAAAAATGCAAATTGGAAGAGAGCATCGCGAGTCAGCCACGCTCCGAACAGCGCAGCGCCCAGCTCCGTCAATTTTCAATTTGCAATTTACAGTTTTCAATTTGCAATACTCCGCGCGCAGCTCCCTCGCTTGCGCTTCGGGTTGGTGTGGACTCGGCCCTCGCTGGCGCCTCGGGTTGGTGTTCACTTCCCTCCGCCGCTGCCGGCCGCCGTTTTTTCCTTCTTCGCCCCCAAGAGAACGGCCGGATCCTGGCCTTCGTTGTTTAGCACTAGGTCCGCCTCGCCGTCGCCGTTAAGATCGAGCCCGCAAACGCCGCGGGTGCCAAACACCTTCTGGTTCAAACCCAGGTCGCCGCCGATCTCGACGAACTTGCCGTCGCCGTTTCGGAAGACGCGATTGGCGCCGGTCAGGCAGCCGACGAGCAAGTCGGGCTTGCCGCCGCCGGAGAGATCGACCCAGGCGGCGCTCGTAGCGGAGCGGATCGGCCGGGCCAGGTCGCCGGCGCCGGCCGTCACGTCCACGAACTTTCCGCCGCCGGCGTTTTTGTAGAGCTTGCCGCCGTCGCGCTGCGGCACGAACAGGTCCGGCCGTTTGTCGCCGTCGAAATCGCCCACCGCCGGCCGGCCGCAGCCCGACACAAAGTTCAGTCCGCAGTTCGCGACCTCCACGAAACCCGATGGCGTGTTGAGCACGACCAGCCCGCCGCCGGCGCAGTACAAAAAGTCGCTCCGCCCGTCGCCGTCCCAGTCGGCCACGGCCAGGTGATCGCCCTTGATCTTGCCGCCGATGCCGTCCTGCCCCAGTTTCGCCGCTGCGGAAACGTCTTCAAAGAGCGGCGGCACCGGCTCGGTGGGCGTCTTGGCCAAGAAGTAAAACGCGAACTCGCCGCTGCCCTGGCAGATTTTGAGGAGCAGCTTGTTCTTCCCAGGCCGGAGCTTGAGCGTGAGCTGGTTCTGATCGGCGGCGGCGCCGCGGTAGACGTTTTCCGCGAGGATTTTCTCGCCGTTGAGCCAGACCGTGAGCGTGTCGTCGCTGCCGAGCGAAACGGGAACCTCGACCGCTCCCCCGAAGTCGAATTCGCGGTAGAGATAGACGACGGCGTCGTTGTTCAGCTCGGGCTTGCCGAAGATAGCGAGCGACTGCACCTGACCGTCCTGAAAGTTGCTCGACTTCCAGGCGACCTTCTCGTCGAGCTTGCCGTGGTACTCGGCCGCGAAGTCCACGCCCATCTCCGGCGGATAAACGGCGTCGAATCCGCGTCCGCCGGTGTTGTCGAAGGGCCCGATGAAATGCCACGGGCCGACGGCCGGCGCCTTTTTCGCTCCGGCTGCCGTCGGGCCGAGATTGCGATAGAGTCGCAGGCCCAAGAAACCGTTGGCCAGGACGATGTCCGGCCGCTTGTCACCATCGTAATCGAGCCAGCAGGCGGAGGTCGTGTTGTAGTAGCGCTCCTGCGGAAGGCCGCCGCTTGTATCCTTGAACGCGCCGCCTTGGTTGGTGAGGAGCTTGGGCCCTTGCGGCGTGGCCAGCAGCAGGTCGGGTTTGCCGTCGCCGTTGTAGTCGGCCCAGTCGGCGCTCCGCGCGCCGCCGCTGTAGGGAATCGAAGTCTCGTTGAGCGAGGTGCCGTCGTTCTTCAAAAGCACAACGCGCGATTCGCCGTACAGGCACAGGTCGAGCTTTTTGTCGCCGTCGAAGTCGGCGGGGGCGATTCCGCCCGCGCCCGGATCGACGCGCGACAGCGTCGAAATGTGCGAAAAGCCCGGCATCCCTGAGACACGGCGAAAGTCCTCGCCGCCGCCCCAGCCCACGAAATCGCGGGCGGAGTTGTACTCTTGCAGCTTGAGGCTGGCCTTGAGGCGCTGCATCTTGGCCCGGCCTTCGTGCAGGGCGTTTTTGTCGCCGTCGACCATGCAGGGGACGACGATTTCCTGGCCGGCGAGCATGGCCGTGACGGCCGTCTCCAGCTTGCTGGGCTTGCCGGCGAACGTGCGCAAGAGGAACGGCTCGCCATGGCTCATGCTCCACCATTCGCCGCCGGCGTAGGCCTGATACCAGTAGTTGTCGATGCAGGTCTCGCTCGCCCCGCCGTTGTGGAAGAAGAGGGCCGTCTTGCCCGGCTCGGCCCACTTCATGATCGTCTGCCACTCGCGGGGATGAAAACCGCCGAAGCCGATGTTGTGCTTGATGACGTCGCCTGAGTGCGTGCCTTTGACGTCCTTGACCTTGCGGTAAACGATGAGGTTCTTCTCGCGGTCGACCTTTTCCACGCGCACGACGCAGACGTTGGTGGCCTGGCTGACGACCGCCCCCAGCGCGAAGCTGGCCTCAATGTAGGCGTCCGACTCCCGCTGCGAGGTCGTCAGGATCGCCACGACGATCGCGGCCGCGAGAAGCCTGCGGATCCTCTTTCGATTCAGCATCCTTCCGCTCCTTGTAGCTGACCGCCGGACGCCAACTACTGACCACTAGCAACTAACCACCAGCCACGGACCACTTCCCACTACTTGATCTGCTCCAGCCTCTCCTTCGCCGCCTGCGCCCAGCGGCTCGTCGGATGTTCCTTGATCACCCGCTTCAAAAGCTGCTGCGCCTGCTGCGGCTGCTTCATTTCCACAAACGCCCTCGCCGCCTCGCACAGCGCCAGGCCGGAAAGCTCCGGATAGTCGTAGGTGAAGGGCACAACAAGCAGCGAGTTGGCCGCCTCGGGAAACTGCTTCTTCGCCAGGAAGCACAGGCCGATCTGCACCTGCGCCCGCGCCGCCACTTCGCCTTCGGTCGCCGCGGTCACCTGACGATAGACGTTGATCGCCGCGTCGAGCTGCTGCTGGTTTTGCAGGCTGAAGGCCTGGCCGTAGCGGGCTTCGTCGCGCCACGTGCTCTGCGGAAAGCGGCCCAGGAGCGTCTCCATCGCCTGGCGGCTTTCGTTCCACTGTGTGGCGGAAGCATAGGCGTGCCCCAGCCGCAGCAAGGCGCGGTCCGACAGTCCCGGCACGTTTTGCAGCGGCTGCTGATCGCGGAAGGCGGCGAGGGTTTTGATCGCGGCGGGCCAGTCTTGTTTGGCCATCTGGACCTCGGCCGTGCGGTACTGCGCCTCGGCGGCGACGGCGCCTGAGGCGCTCGTGGCGACGATATCAAACTCGTCGGCGGCGTTGTCGAGATTGCCCTTCGCCAGGTGGCAGCTTCCCAGGCGCAGGCGGAGCTTGTGCTCCAGGTCCGGCGGCGGCTCGGCGTCGAGCGCGGCCGAGAGCAGCGCGATGGCCGGATCGTGCTCGCCGCGTGCCGCGTGGACTTCCGCCAACTCCAATCGCGCGACCTGCACCAGCGGGGCAACGCCGCCGGCGGCAATCAGGTCGGCATAGCGCTGCTGGGCCAATTGTTCGGCTGGCTGGTGCGGAACGCTGGCCAGCGGAATCTCCGGCGCATTGACCGGCGGGACGGGCTGCCCCACGGGAGTGTTTTTCGCCGCGGCGTCCTTGAGCTTCGCGAGCGATTCGTCGCGGAGCTTCGCGCGGGCGGCTTCGATTTCCGCTTCCGCCACGCGGCGGTGACACCAGCCGGCCTCATAGAACATCCGCAAGTGGGCTTCGCTGCCTTTGGCCTGCTGGCCGACCGGCCCGGCCTGCGACTCGAAGTAGGCCGCCGTGTCGCGCAGGCCCTTGAGGCCCTCTTGAATCGCGGTGTTGGCGGCCGTGATTTCCTCGGGCTTGGCGTCGGGCTTTTTTAGCGCCGCAATCGCCGCCTCGAGCTTCACCAAAACTTGATCCTTGCGGCACTGCCCGGCCCGCCAGGCCGCCTCGTGCCCCTCGGTCTTCGTGGCGAATTGCTTGGCGATCGCGTCGAAGAGCGCCTGCGCTTCGGGCAACTTGCCCGATTCTTTCAACGCCAGGCCGTGATGGTATTGAATGAGCGGCACCCAGGCGGCGCG
This sequence comes from Planctomycetia bacterium, assembly GCA_016177915.1. Classification (GTDB taxonomy): domain Bacteria; phylum Planctomycetota; class Planctomycetia; order Pirellulales; family S012-138; genus JACOUI01. The sequence continues at coordinate 6,372 of JACOUI010000124.1, read as the reverse complement.
CGTGGGGTCGTTCGTGAGTGCGCCTTCGTGCCGCTGCCGGCAGCCGGCCAAGACGTTGACCGCGTCGGCGGGCTTGTTCTGGCTGCGGAGCAACGTCGCCAGCCGCAAGAGCGCCAAGGGCGCGACGCGCGACTGCGCCAGCGGATCGCCCTGGAACCGGTTTAACTCGTTCTGCGCCGTCCCAAAGTCCTCGGCCGAGGCAAAACACTTCGCCCGCTCGAACACCGCCACGGCCATGGCCGGGTCGTTGCCGTACTGGTTCATCACGCGCTCGTAGGCCTGCCGCGCCGTCGCCAGCACGTTGTTCCGCTCGCTCTTGTCGCTCATGGTCGCGGCGATTCGTTGATGACAATGGCCAATCTTGAGGAGCGCATCGGGCGCCAGCGGGCTTTTCGCGTTGGCGGCGACGAACGCCTCCAGCAGCTTCGTCGCCTCCGTCAACTGCTGGATAAGCTGCCCGGCGGCGATGGCATCGTCGGCGTTTTCCGGCGCGGTGCGGATCAGGCAATCGGCCAGGACGTAGGGCACGCTCGTCAGGTCGCCCGTCCGGTCGCCGTCGGAAATGGCCAGAAAAACGGACGCGGCGTCGGCGAACTTGCCGAGCCGATAGAGCGACGTGCCCAATCCGTTGCGGGCCAGGCCGGCGTACTCGAACTCCGGGAACTTCGCCAGCAGGTCCTGGTAGCGCTTGATCGCCTCGCCGAAGAGCGCCGGCAACTGCTGCTCTTTGTTGGGGAAGTTCGGGTTCGTCGCGGCGGCCTGAGCGACCGCAAACGCGTTTTCGGCGTACCGGAAGAGCACGGGCGCAAGGAGCGGACTCTGCGGATACGCTTGCACGAACTGCCGGCAGGCGTTGTCGGACTCGGGGAACTTGCCGGCCAGGTGCAATGTCGTACACAGCCGCTGCATGGCCGCCTCGACGTGCTCGGGCGCGACTTTTTCGTTGACGACATTCTGGAACGTGCCGGCGGCCTCGTTGAACTGTTTGGCCGATTGCTGGGCATCGGCCAGCTCCAAGAGCGTCTCGCTGCGGCGGAGCTTCGCCTCCGGATCGGCGGCGGATTGCTGGCCGGCGCGGTCAGCGGAGGTCTTCAGGTGACTAATGGCAGCGCCAATGTTCTGGTTGAAGGCGTTCTGGTCGGCAGGGTTGGCCAGCCCGACGTGCGCCCGCCCCAGCCAGCGCCGCGCCCGGTCGCCAAGCTGGGCGTGATCTTGCAGCGGCGTGAGAGTGCCCACCGCTTCCTGAAACTGCTTGAGCTGTACCTGGCAATAGCCGCGGCGCAATTGCGACTCGGGAATGAGTGGATGGTTGGGATAGGCGGTGGGGAACTTCGTGAAGCGCTCCATCGCCTCGGCCGGCTTTTCTTGTTCCAAAAGTAGGACGCCCAAGTAAAAGTCGGCCCGGGCGATGTAGTCCGGGCGCGGGCCTTTGACGAGGGCCTCGAAGCGCGCCTTTTCGACGGGGTTATTCTGCACGGCCGGGTTTTGCAGCGATTGCTGGGCGACCTTGATTTGCTGCTCCTGCTCGGCCAGCAGCGCTGCGTAGAGCGACGACGCCTCGGCCCGTTCTTCGGAGAGGTGGTGAACGCGAGCCAGAAGATAGCGGGCGTGAATGCCGAAGGCCGGGTCCTCGAACGGCGCAAGCTGGGCGAGCGTGCGGCCGGCCGTCAGAAAATCCTGCTGCACGTAGGCCGCGTAACCGAAGTAGTAGCGCCCCAGGTCGCGGTAGCGGCTTTTGGCGAGTTCGCCTTCTTTTGTGAACGGTGCCACGAGCGCGGCGGCCTCCTTGACCTTGTTCGTGCGCAGCAGCATCTCGGCCTGGTCGCACCTGGCGCGGGCGGCCCACTCGAAATCGGGCCGTGGCAAGGCGGACGGCGGATTCGCCGGCGGCGCAGCCTTGGCGCGGGCCTCGAACGCCGCCACGGCCGCGGCAAATTGCGTCGCCGCGTTGCCAAAATGCGCCGCGGCCGCGCCCTGGTGCTGCGGCGCTTCATTGGGTTTGGCGATCGCCTCGGCCAGCGACTGGTTCCCCAGGCCCCGATACGCCAGCCCCAGGTAATACAAGACGTGCGGCCGGTCGGGAAAATCGGCCACGCCCGCCACCGGCGACAGGGCATCGACGGCGCTCTTGGAATCCCGCGCCGGGCCTTCCAGCAGCGTCAGCGCCAGGCCATAGCGCGCCGCGTTTGCGTCCTTGTGGCCGCCGTAGGTTTGCAGGAACTCGCGAAACCGCTGGGCGGCGAAATCGAACTGGGCCTCGTTGTAGGCCTTGCGGGCGCTGGCCAGGAGCATGGCCGCCTTCTGATCGGGCGTGAGTTCCTGCGCCGCGGCCGGCCCGGCGGCAAGACCGACGAACCAAAGCGCGACGGCCGCCACGGCCCCTAGAACCAGCGTTCCGTTTCGACCGCTGCGTCGCGTCATGTCAACCTCGGCAACCAAACGAGTCGGATGAAAAAGCGGTGAATTCCGGGCGTCACAAGTTATGAGACGTTGATGGATGAAACTGGTTTCGTTCGGGCGGTGGTTACGATCGTTCCGTCGCCACGGCATTTTCAGACCCTTACTGTAACATCTTTGACAGCATTGTGATGCGCCGCAATCATCCGGCGGCGATTCTCGGTGGGGGAAACTCGTCGTCGAACGAAGTCACCCTGTGGCGGCGGTAAGAATGCGCTCGATTGCCGCCGCAAACGGGATTCCCGCCGGAGCGAGCGCGGCGGCGAACCCAGCGTCGGGCGAGAGGCAGGGATTCGCGTTCACCTCCAGGATGTACGGCCGACCGCGCTCGTCGACGCGAAAATCGACCCGCGCCCAGCCCGACAAGCCGAAGCACCGCCAACAAGCCCGGCTCAGCTCGGCGAGCCGCTCCGTCAGGGCGCGGTCGCCGGCGATGTCGAACGTCCGCGGCGTGTGCCGAAACTCGAACGACGCTTCCTCCCACTTGGCCCGATAGCCGACGATCCGCAGCTTGCCGGGCGGAAAGGCTGAAAAGTCGATCTCAGCCGGCGGCAGCACCTGAGGACCATCCGGGCCGGCCAGAAGCGACAGGTTGAACTCCCGGCCGTCGATGAAGCGTTCGGCGAACATTGGGCGGCTGCACTTTGCTTGCCGCCGCTGGACGAGAGCTCGTAGTTCGTTCGCGGTTTCGCAGGTCACAACCGCATCGTCGTCGAGGCCTAGCGAGGCGTGCTCGAAGGCGGGCTTGATGATATAGCGTGCGCCGGGAGTGAAATCTCCTCCGCCCGCCGGGGCCTCCTGACGACTCTCCCCGCAAGCGGCCGGTTCGATCCAATCCGGCGTGGGCAGACCGCGCTGGCGCAGCAGCCATTTGGCCAGGGGCTTGTTGGTGGTGAGGAAAACGGCGTCGGTCGCCGAGCCGGTGTAGGGTAGGCCGATCGCGTCCAGGAGCGCCGTCGCCAGGAACATCATCCGATCCGAGCCGCCCAGCGATTCAACCAGGTTGAAAACGGCGTCGGGCCGGGCCGCCAGAAGCTGCGTCTTCGCCGACTCAAGGTCCAGCGTACACGGCAGCGCCGCCGGCTCATGCCCCAGTTCGCGCACGGCGCGAAAGACAGCCGCGACCTGGTCCCAAACGTCCCGCTCGTCGGCGCGGGCGTCGGCGCTTACGGCGTTGTGGAGGATGACGACGCGCATCGGACGCTCTTGGAGACGAAGACCCCTCTGGGGACCGAAATGCTAGCGCACGCTCTCGCGGCAATCAACCTTCTCCTTGTCTCCCCCTCGCCCCCTCCCCCGCTCCTTCTCCCCGCCGTTCCCCTCGGCACTGACGCGATGCACGGGATATAATCACATTCCATGACCGATGCCCACCTTCCCCCGCCGAGTAGCATGATGGCGATGATCCCCACGCTCTTCTCCGTGAGCTATGCCGGCCAGTGGGGCCAGGCGACGCTCTCGGTCGTCGACTTCATTCGCAAGGCGAAGGCGCTGGGCTATTCGGCCGTGGAAATCGGCGGCAAGCGGCCGCACCTCTCGCCGCTCGACTATCCGGACGACGCCTCGCTCGAGCCAATTCGTCGTGCGGCCCGCGAGTGCGGAATCGAAATCGCCACGATCGCCGCCTACACCGACTTCACGGCCGGCCGCGAGTCGCCCGAAGTGCCGCAGGTCGAAATCCAGGTGGCCTACGTGCGCGAGCTGGCGCGGATCGCCCGCGGCCTGGGGGCGAAGATCGTCCGCGTCTTCAGCGGCTACTCGCGGGAGGCGGCGACGATCGGGGCGGACTGGGGGCGCTGCATGACGGCCCTCCGCGCCGCGGCCGACGAGGCCGAGAAGTTCGGCGTGGTCCTGGGCCTGCAGAACCACCACGACGTGGGCGTCAGCGTCGAGGGGTACGAGGAGCTGTTGTCGGACGTGGGCCATCCCAACCTCAAGGCCATGCTCGATCCCTGGTCCGTCGCCCTGCAAGGCGGCGACCTGTACGAATCCGCGAATCGCATGGCCCCGCGCATGGTACAGACCACGCTGGCCGATTACGTCCGCATCGAGCGGTTCGCCTACGAGCCGGCGCTCGTCAATTACCGCCGGCTGGAGCCGCCGCTGGTGCGGGCCGTGCCGCTGGGCGAGGGGTTCATCGACCTGGCGGCGTTTTTCGCCGGACTGCGCGAAGGGGGCTTTACCGGCTATGTGGCCTACGAGATGTGTTCGCCGCTGCGGGGCGGCGGAAGCATGGAAAACCTCGATCGCGCGGCAAGCAAGAGCCTGGACGTCATCCGCCGGCTGATCGGCGGGGCATAGCGCGCCCAGACGATGGTGGGCGTCGCAAGCCGCGTCGCGGCACCTTTCCGTTCCCCGAGCGGCGCGTCAACCAGCACGCACCGCTGCAATTCGCGATGCCCCGCCCACCCTACCGCCGCGGGCGCTGCGAGGGTCCGTAGGCGACGAAGGCCAGCACGATCGTCAGCACGCCCACGCCGGCAATCACGAAGAAAATGACCGTCCCGACCTGATACAGCTCGGCGTAGCGCTCGTGGGCGATCACGACGGGCGGGATCGTGTCGTCGAAGCCGTTTTTCTTCAGCACGACGTAGGCGCGGAAGAGCTCCGCGGGCCGGGAGGGCATGCGCTGCGATGCAACCTCGACCCATTCCGACGGGTGCTTGGGGGGCGTGAGCAGGAACCAGATCGCCAGCCCCAGGCCCGCTGCCGTGATCAGGATGCCGATGACGATCGTCCCCTCGCGGGCGCCCCAGGCGAAGCGGCGCCTTTCGCCCTCCGCCCCCGCGCGCTCGAGCTTCTGCAAGCCGCGGAGCGTAGGCACTTCGAGGCCCGCGCCGCAGGAACACTCGATCGTCAGGCCGGACTGGCTGACGTCGACCTCGTGGCGCTGGCCGCATTTGCACGGTAGCAGGTATTTCGCGCTCATGCCGGGCGTGAGAAGTCGGTCGATGCTGGCGAACGTGGAAACGGGAAGTGCGCCGTCACTCCGGGACCGCCGAGCCGCGGTTGGCCCACCACGGCAGCGTGATCCCGCCGTCGATCAATAGCGAGCTCCCCGTCATGTAGTCGTTTTTGGGATCGCAGAGGAAGACGATGCCGCGGGCGATTTCCTCGGCCGTGCCCAGCCGGCCCCAGGGGAGCTTCGGGCCGGCGCGGGCGATCTGGTCTTCGCTGGCGAATTTACGCTCGCCGGGCGTGTCGATCCAGCCGGGATGGACGGTGTTGATACGAATACGGTGCGGGGCCAGTTCGATGGCGGCGGTGCGGGCCATCTGGTCGATCGCCGCCTTGGCCATGTTATAGGCCATCGACCGCGGGACGGCGACGAAGGCGTGCGGCGAGCTGACGATGACGACCGTGCCGGGCGCATCGCCCGTGGCCGCCTGCCGCAACATTTGCCGCACGGAGCAGCGCAGGAGATGGAACGCGCCCCACATCGTCACGTCGATCGTGCGGCGAAAGCCGGCCAGATCCGCCTCGTGGAACAGCTCGCGGTCGCTGTAGGCGGCGTTGGAAACGGCGACGTCCAGCCGGCCGAAGCGCTCGACGACCTTGGTCACCATCGCCTCGACCGCGCCGTAGTCGGCGACGTCGCCTGGCAGCAGCAGCGCCTCGCGCCCGTGGCGATGGACTTCCGCGGCGGCCGCGGCGGCTTCTTCCGGGTGGCTGCGATAGTTGATCGCCACGTGCGCGCCGCTCTGGGCGAGGGCGACGGCGGCCGCGCGGCCGATCCCCCGGCTGGCCCCGGTCACCAGCGCGATCTTTCCGTCGAGTTGCATGCCCCCCTCCACTCGTAGAAGATGAACGCGACTCCGCTCACTTAGGGACGCGCTTTTCGGCGGAGGCGGGTTTTTTGAGCGGTCGGCCCCTAGCTACCAGTCATTCACCCACCGGCACGAGGCCGGCGGTGAC
>JACOUI010000123.1 GCA_016177915.1 Planctomycetia bacterium | reverse complement strand
CCCTTCGCAGGCCGGCGATTTTTTCCAGCACCTCGTTCCGCAGCGACTGGCTGTCCTTGATCTGGTCGGCCGCCTGCGAGGCCTCGTCCAAAAGCGCGCCGACCTTGTCGCCCTGGCCGGCTTCCCGGCGCCGCGCCGCCAATTCGCAGAGGGCGTGAGCGCGGCTGGCGGGGTCTCCGACTTGACGCGCGGCCGCGAGAGCCTGCTCGAAGGACGCCGCCGAATCGGCCATTTGCAGCCGGTGCTGGGCCAGGGCCAGCGACGCCAGGGCGTCGGCCTTCCTGCGCGTCTGCTGGATTCCCGCGATCATCGTCTGCGAAAGCCCCACGAGACGTTTCACGTCGCCGGGCCGGCCGATCTTGTGGTGCAGCTCCGCCAGCGCCAAAAGCGCGTCGCTTTTGTTGCGGGCGGCGAGGTCGGCGTCGGCCGCCGCGGCGATCGAGTCCAGCAGCTTTTCCGCCTCCCGCGCGCTATTCAGGGCGGCGCTAAGGTCCTTGGCCGTGACCTGGACGTCGGCGATCCGCATCAGCACGCCGAGCTTCTGGCCCGGGTCGGCGACGGCCGCCGCCGACTCGCCGGCCTGCGCCAGCAGCCTCTGGGCGTCGGCGGGGTAGTTGAGCCGGGCGTAGCCGTCGGCGACTTCGGCGAAGCGCGACGCCCGGGCGGCGGGATCCTTGATTTCCGCGCAGGCCCGCCGGGCCTTGCCGAGCGACTGCTCCGCGCCGGCGTTATCGCGCGTTTCGCGCTGCTGGCGGGCGATGTCGAGCAAGCGCGAGGCGCGGCGGTCGGCGTCCGGCTCGGCGTCGGCCTCGTTGATCTGGTCGATGAGCGACGGCGCGCCGGACGTCGACGACGAGCTGTCGCCGCAGCCGATCGTCGAGAGGATCGCCAGAAACGCCGTCGCCGCCAACCAACGTGACATTCTTTTCACCTTCGACACGGCCCCCGTTTCTCCTGAAACGCCGGGGAAGTATATCGCGCGGCGGGAAAGAGTCGAACGGCGGCGAATGTTAGAACCCAGGCGCTCGAGGCGCCATCGCGGCGGCCGGCGCCGCCTGCACCGGCTCGATCGTCACGTCGTCGATCCAGGCCTCGCCGATCCCCGTCAGGGCAAAGGTGACTGCCAGCTCGCCGTCGTCCGCGGCCGACCGATACATCGTCACTTCGGTCCAGCCCTCGGCTGCATCGATGCGCTCCGCCAGGTCGACCCCTCCCTGCGAGTCGATCATCAAAAGTCCGTCGAGCGAGCCGGTAATGGGGGCCGGAACGCGGACATAGGCCCGAATGCGAAACCACTGCCCGCGCCGTGCCGGCACCGGCGCGGTCGTGACCCAAAGGGGGGGCGACTCGACCAGCTCCGGCGGCTGGTTCGGCTGGAGCGGCCAGGCGCGCAGCGCCAGCGCGAATTGGCCGGCGTGGGCCCCGCCGGGCGCGATCTGCGCGGCCGAGTCGACTTGCGGCTGCGAGTGCCGGTAGTGCCGCCAGCCGGCCGTGAGCATGCGCTGGAGGTTTTCGCAGTCGCCGGCCGGCAGGACGTTGACGCCCAGCGTGCCGGCCCTCAGCTCCGCGAGCAGCCGGCGGTGTGCGCCGAGGGCCGCGGCCGTGCCGAGCACTTGCGTTCCGCCCGCCGCGGGCCCGGCGCCTACCACCGATTCCCACGCCGAGCGCTCCATGTTTCGCAGCCAGCGCAGCCCCTCGACGGCCGATGCGTAACCGGCTTGCACCTTGCCCGCCGAAGTCGCCGCGTCGCACTGCTTGAGCGCGGCGCCGGCCTGCGAAAGGTCCGAGCGGCGGTCGGCGGCGGCGTGGCCCGACTGCGTCAGCTCGCGATCGAGCTCATCGGCCAAGGCGAGCCGTCCGGCGAGCAGCTCTCGCTCGAGCTGCGCCGCCCGGCGCGCGGATTGCCCCACGCGCCGCGTCGTCTCGCCGATCGTCAGCGGGTCCTCGGTCAACAGCACGAGCGACGCCACGTCGGACTCGGCCAGCGTCACGCGCAGCCCGCCCGTGACCCGTTTGAATTGCGCCGCCCGCTGGAAGGAGACGGGAGTGATCTCGTAGGCGCCGTGGGCCTCGGGCACGCCGGGGACGACGAAGGAGATATTTTGGGCGTGGGACGCTCCGGCCGCGTGCTGCGCGCCGCGCCGCAGACAGGCCGCCAGGAGCAGCCTGGAGCGCGGCGTCTGCAAGACGACGCCCGTGAAGTCGGCGTCGCTGCCGCGGACGATCGCCGCCGGCGTGCCGGTGGCGATCCACGGCTCGACAAGCGACAACTCCAGATTGACTCGCTCCAGCATGGCGGCGCGGTATTTCGCCGCCGCGTCTGGAGCATCGAGCCGCGAGTGGGATTCGAACAACAAACCCCGTGCCCCGGCCGAAAGCGCCAGATAAACCAGCAGGCGCACCTGCTCGTCGGCCACGTACTCGGGTGTACATGCGGCGCCGAGGGCAGACCATTGAGCGTGCAAAGCCGGGCTGGGCTGCGTCTGGATGACGGTCCAGAGGGGCGTTCCCGGCCGGGCCAGCCGCGGTCGCAGCGCCAGCCACGTCGCGTAGTCCGCCAGCTCGAGGCTAGCACCGAGCGGCAGGCGGTGCGGGTAGATCGCGTCCGCATGCCGGCTGTACGCGCGCAGGTCGGTGACGGGGTCGCAGATCATGGGCCGCGAAAGCCGCCGGTCGATCTGCCGGACGTGGTCGGCGGCGTCGCGGACGGCGTCGAGCTGCGCGCCGGTCAGCCCCGATCCCAAGTCCCAGGCCATCACGGCGTCCCACTGGCTCCCCAGCGGCAGCGGCGTGTAGCGCACGTCGTCGCGCGCGGCGGCGATGGCCGCCGGGTCGGCCGGCGGCGGCGGACCGAGGATGCGAATACCGGCCTGCGATGCCTCGGCCAGCAACTCCGCCGTGGGCGCAGCGTCCAGCCACACGGCGCTAAACCTCAATCGCTTCAAGAACTCCAGCGGCTCGCCGCGGTGGCGGATCGCGCGCGGAAAGACGGGGCGGCCGTCGACCAGAAACTGCGAACCGTGGATCGCGACGCCGCTTTTCGGCGAGCCGCCGCCAGCCGACGCTGCGCCGACGGCGGCCTGGTCCGCGGCCGAGTCGCTGCCGCCGTCGCTGCGCTCCACGACGCCGCGCAGCTCGACGTCGTCGATCAGCACGCGCGTCCGCCCCGGCCCGGCGTAGACGTTCAAAAGCAGCGCATCCAAATACGCCTCGCGGGTATCGACAACGTACTTCTGCTCGCGCAGGAGCCGCGCTTCGCGCTCGATCTCCCGCGCCAACGGTGGAATCGCAAGCTGCTCCCATTGGCCTACGGTTCGATAAATCGTGCCGCGCGCCAGCACGGCGACGGGCTTGCCGGTGAGGGGATCGCGCGTCCGCGGCAGCACGATGCGGCCGACGAGCTGCGTACCGGCCCGGTCCGATTTCACCCACAACGTCGCGCTGAGTTCTTCGATGACGCGCGCCGCGGGCGTGGCCCGGGTCAGGTAAAGATAGGTGCCGTTGCCGGCGGCGATGTGCAGCGACTCGCACCACTCGCCCGAATGCGCCGTCCCCTGGACGCGCCCCTGCGACTCGACGCGATACGCGACATCGGCCTCGCCCACACGCCAATCGGCCTCGGGTCCTTCCAGGCCGTCGCGCAGCGCCGATTGTCCGCCGGCGCGCGAAGCGGCCGTCAGAAAGCAGAGTGCGACGGCGATAGCGGCGAGGCAGCGGGGCATGGTGGTCGAGTCCCGCCGTTAGGCGTCCCGTTGGAGTCCCGCCTTCAGGCGGTGTTGGAGTCCCGCCTTCAGGCGGCATTCGTTGTGTCCCACCTCGATGCGGCCGGACCAATCCGCCTGAAGGCAGTACTCCAACAGCGACTCAAAACGAACGTGGCAGAGCGGCCACACCGTGGCGGGATCGACGGTTTGGCGCAAGGTCCGCTTGTATCAGGATTTGCGAACGTCATCCAGGCCAGCTTGTGGCGGCCGGGAAACACTGCCAATAAGTTTCGTCCACCGCGTGCGGCCGCATTCCTGTCGTAATTCCTTGCAATTCCTCACGTTGCTGCGATCATGGTCATTTGCTGCGGAGCGTTGGCACAGCCGGTGCTTTTCCTGCCAAGTACACCAGCCAACGAAACTTCCTCCACGAGCCGGCAACCATGAGCAACGCACCCCGGACCACCAAACCCGTCGCCGAGGAGCTTCCCCGCGACCTGGCGGACCTGCAATCGGCCCTCGATTCGCTGCCGCCGGAAATTCGCAATCAGGTCGTGCCGGTTTTTGCCCGGGTGGCCGAAGGGACCCGCCGCCGCCGCCGCATCCTGGGGCTCGTGCAAGACGCCTTGGGCCAGTTGCGGCTCGACCTGAAGTACCTGATGTTCGACCTGGAAGCCACCCGCCGCGAACGCGACGAATACCGCCGTCAGCTCGAGGAACTCCAGAGCGGCGAGTGATTTCGCCCGCCACAACAAGCCAACGTCTCCCGGTTCTCCGCTTCACCGCCGCACGCTCCCGAGCGCTGCCCCTCTCGGGAGCGTGTCGTTTCTTGCGCTCTTCCCCCCGCCCGGTAAAAGCGGGTCGCTAGCTTGACAACCTTCGCTCCTGCGGCACAAGGCCGCAGGGGGCGTGATACACAGACGTGGGGTTGCACGCAGAGTGCGGCTATAATGCCCCCTTGGGTCGAAGAGGCCAGGAGGGGAGCCGATGGCGCGCACGCTCCGCAAAGTGCTTTGGATGGTCGCCCGATCGGCGAGCGTGCTTTTGCTGGCGCTGGCGGTTCATGCGCCGGCCGACGACATTGCGCCGCTCGACGATCCGGCCGCCGACGACGCGCTGGTCGCACCCGGCGACGATCCCACGATTGACGAAATCGTCGACGAAATTGCCGCGCAGGCCGCCCGCTTCATCGATCAGTGGCGCGAGGCCTCCTTCGCACGCCGCGAACAGGCCGGCGCGGAGTTGGCGGAACTGGGCCTGGCGGCCCGGGGCCCGCTGCTTGCGGCTCTCCGCGATTCCGACCCCGAGGTGCGCTTGCGCGCCCGCCGCTGCCTGGCGAAGATCGTCGAGGACGACTTCGAGGCGCGTCTGGCCGCCTTCGCCGCCGACGCGCACGGCACGGGACGCCACGACCTGCCAGGCTGGGAGCGCTTTCGCGTGATCGCCGGCGGCGACGAGCCGCCTCGCAAGCTCTTCATCGAAATGCTCCGCGCCGAAGGGACGCTGCTGGAGACGGCCGAGCACGCCGGACCCGAGCTCGTCGCCGAGACCCTGGCCCTCCGCTGCCAGCAGTTGCAGCAGCTTCAAAGCGCCGCCGATCCGGCCGTCCGCCGCGGTCCGTCGCTGGCCAGCGTGGCCGCGCTCTTGTTCGTCTGCGGCACGCCGCGGCTGAAGGCGCCCGATAACGTTTCGGGTCTGATCTACAACTACGTCATGCAGGCGCCGTTCCAGCAGGCGCTGCGCGGCGAATATGGAGTTCCCCTCAACAAACTCGTCGCCGACTGGATGGTCCAGCCGTCGTCGATGTCGCTGGCCTATCAAAAGGTCAACCTCGGCATCCGCTTCCATGTGCGCGAGTGCCTTCACCCCGCCGGGCAGCTCGTGGCCGACAGGCAGACCTCGCCCTACATGCGGATGTACGGCCTGTTGGCGCTGGCCAAGTACGGCGGGCGCGAGCACGTGGGCTGGCTCCTGACGGCGCTCGACGACAAGGCGCTCTGCTCGCAGCGCGTGCGGGCTGCCAACGGTCAGCAGCAGCAGGTTTTCCGCGGCGAAGTGCGCGACTTCGCGCTTTTGGCCCTGGTCCGCATCACGGGCCAGAGACCGGCGGACTACGGCCTGGGGGGAGTGCTGGACAACCCGTATTCGGTCTACAACACCACCAGCGTCGGGTTTGCCAGCGACGAGGAGCGTACGGCGGCGCTGGAGAAATGGAAGAAGTGGATCGCCGATAACCCGACGCCGCCATCGGCCCCGGCCCCGCCTGCCTTATTGCCGACGAACAATGCGGTCCGAGTCGCCCGCCAGGCGGCGCCGCTGGCCGACCCCACGGGCGCGGAGGACGACGCCCCGGTGTTCGTCGCCGACCGCGAGATGCGGGTGCGGTTGACGAGGGCGCTGCTGATGCTGGAAACCGGCCGCATCGGCGAGGCCTGTCAGCTCCTCGACGAACTGCTTTCGGCCGATGGAGGGTCCGCCTTTCGACCGGAGCGCGATCACCCGATCGACCGCAGCGTGGCGGCGGAGGCGCTGGCCATCATCGCGACGCTCGCGCCGGAGGCAAGGCAGGCCTACGAGTTGCACGTAGGAACGGAGGCGCGGAAGCAGCTCGACGAGGCCGTCGCCAAGGGCGACGCCCGCCGCATGGCGCAGGTGGCACGAAGGTACTTCCACTCGGCCGCCGGACAAGAGGCGGCCTTGCTGTGGTCCGATTGGCTGCTCGACGCAGGCCAACCCCACGCAGCCGCCGTCGTCCTCAAGCGCCTCCGCCAGGCGCCCGATGCCGTCCGTTTCGAGCCGACCTTGTCGCAGCAGCGAGCGGTCTGCCTGCTGCGCGCCGGGCTGGCCGAGGAAGCCGATGCCGCGCTGGCGATCCTGAATCCCGACGCCCGCGACGAGGCGATTCGCGCCGCCGGCGCGAGCGAAGTCGGTTTGCGCCGCAACGACAACCAATGGCTGCTATTCCGCGCCGACGCCCGTCGCAGCGGGCGCGCCCAAGCGGCCGCCCCCTGGCTGCGGACCGCCTGGCGCGTGGACGCCGCCGAGCTGCCCGCCACGCGAGAAGCCATGTTTCGCCTTGTGGACGCCTACCGCCGCCAGCACCTGGCCGTGCTGCCGGCCGCCAGCCCCATCGCCGCCGACGGCAAGATCATCGCCCGCACCACCGGCGAGCTTTTGGCGATCGACTCGGCCACGGGCAAGCTGGTGTGGAGCGTTCCGCTCAGCAACTCCGTCGACGAGCTGATTACCGACCGCGGCCTGCAAGCCGCCGGCGCGCCGCAGCTTTTGCGCGGCCTGGACGACCGGCTGTTTCTGGACCAGACCCACGGCACGCTCAGCAGCGACGGCAAGAGCGTCTTCGGCGTCGAGGACGTCGGTTTTGCCTACGGCCTTTTGAACCAGCGGAACTCCGTCGGCCCGGACGGCTCGCGACGGCTCGACCCTGGCTGGCCGCAGAGCTTCAATCGCCTCACCTCGTATGACGTGGCGACGGGCAAGCTGCAGTGGGAAATCGGCGGCCCGCAGGCCGAGCTGGCGCTGCCCCTCGCCGGCACGTTCTTCCTCGGCCCGCCGCTGCCGCTGGGCGATCGGCTGTTTGCCGTGGCGGAGCGGTCGGGGCACATCGAGCTGATGACATTGGAAAAAGCGACGGGCGACCTCCTGGCCGAGCAGGCCCTGGCGCCGCTTGACGCCTCGCTGGACGTGATCTCCGGCGCAGCGCTGCAGCTTTTGGACCAGCGGCCCTCGCGCCGGCTGTGCGGGGCCAGCCCCTCCTACAGCGACGGCATCCTCGTCTGCCCCACGTCGCCCGACAACTTCGTGGCCGTCGATCTGACGACGGGCCGCATCGTCTGGGCCTATCTGCCGCTGGAACCGGACGAAGCGCCGAGGGGACGAGTGGGCGTGCTGGCGGCGCTGGCCGCCGCGCCGGCGCTGCCGGAGCCGGCCTCGCGCGACGCCCGCTGGGCCGATTGCAGCGTGACGATCGCCGACGGCCGCGCGCTTTTGACCCCCGCCAGCGCCGACCGGCTCTACTGTCTGGAGCTAACGACCGGGAAGCGCCTGTGGACGGCGCTGCGGCTGGATGGGCAGTACGTGGCGGGCGCCCTGCGCGGGATCGTGCTCGTCGTCGGGCGTGGAAAGGTCTTCGGTCTGTCGCTGGAGACGGGAAAGTTGGCCTGGGAGCCGACGCCGCTGCCGCCCGGCAGCGCGCCCTCGGGCCGCGGCCTGTTTTCCGGCGGACGATTTTTGCTGCCGCTGTCGACGGCGGAGATCGCGATCGTCGACGTGGCCAGCGGGAAGATCGTGCAGCGCTCGCGGCGGACGGAGGGCGACGCGCCGGGCAATCTCGTGGCCTCTGGCGGACGCGTGATTTCGCAGACGGCCTATGGCGTCGAGGCGTTCTCGCGGCTGG
>JACOUI010000122.1 GCA_016177915.1 Planctomycetia bacterium | reverse complement strand
CGGCTGCCCGTCCGGTCGGTGCAGCTTTCAATCGCGAATCCACCGGCACAAGGCCGGTGGAGAAGCACGCGCGATGAGACGGTCGCGCTAGCTGCCAGTCAACGAGCCCCCGGCACGAGGCCGGCACGAGGCCGGGGGTGAGAATGCGGAAATTGATCTTCGTCCATCCCTAACGACGGTTTCCCAGGGCGTTTCGCGTGATAACACCAAGCTGGGCGATGCGAGGGGCGCCGCGGCGGCAAGGCCCGTCGCGAGTTCCACTTACGTGCCTCGGGATCGGCTGACAAGAAGCGCCTCGCGCGACGCATTTCGCAATGCGTCCACGCGTCGATGAGGCTCACGCGGCAATTCGCTGGCCGACCAGCTCCGAGTAGCGCTCGATGGGCCGCGGACCCCTGACGATCAGCACGTAAAGCAGGCCATCGGAGGCCCAGACGCCCACGCAGCGGCCGCCGGTGTCGATCTGCGGGTAGGGCGGCGGGCGATTCTCGAAGTCGCGCGTTCGGGTCGCGCAGCGGATCACGTAGAGCTCCGTCTGGCTTCTCGTCCAGCGGTAGGCGACGGCCTCTTTTCCGTCGATCGTGCAGGCGGCCCACTGGCCGCGCGCCAGGTCCGAAAGCCGCGACGAGGGCACGTCCAGAGCCGCGTCGGCGGGCGGCCGGCGAGGGTCGTTCCAGGCCAGGGACTCGATTTGCGGCTGCGCGTTGTCGATCCAGTCGGCGACCGCCTCGGCCGACAGCTCGCCGGGCCTATTCTGCCACAGCCAATTGCCGAGCCCGAGGACGAGCGAGACCACGACGGCCACTGTGACGATGGACTCCCAAATCTCCCGACGGGTCAGCCTAGCCCGGGTGGGCGCCCGATCGACGGACCCTTCCGCGTCCGGTTTGGGACGATCGCACAGGGCGGGCTCAAGGGACACCGGAGGCTGATCGATTGCGTCGGCACGCAGCGCGGCGAGCAGCCGATCGGCCAGGCCATCGGGCACGGGCACGTCGCGGGCGGCCTCACGCAAGGCGGCGTCGACACGCGCCAGGCGGACGCAGCTCTCGCGGGCTGCGGCGCCGTGCTCAAGCAGCTCCCGCAGCGGGGCCAATTCCGGCTGCGCCAGATCGGCAGGCGCCTGCGACCGGCAGGCGTCGATCATTTCGAGGGTTTTCTTATCCATGCGCTCCCCTGACGACTTTGCGCTTTGGCTGGGGTCCTCGCGCGATTTCCGGCGCGAAAAGCCTGGCCCGCAGGTGGCTCTTGGCCCGCGACAGCCGGCTCATCACCGTGCCCGGCGGCACGTTCAAGCGGTCGGCAATCTCCCGGTACGAACAATCCTCGAAGTAAAAGGCCAGCACGACGATCTTGAATTCATCGGGCAGCTCGTCGATGGCGGCCTGGATCTTTTCGCGGTCGACGTCGTCGGGCTTCGCGTTTTGCGGCACGTCCTCGATGTCCAGGTCAAGCAGGGCGGCGGTCGCGGGAAACCTCCGGCGTTTCATTTTCAGGTAGGTGTTTCGCAGGACGGCGTAGAGCCAACTGCGAACGCACGTGGCCTGGCGAAGCTGGTCCAGCTTACGCTGGGCGATCAGGAAGGTCTGCTGCGTAAGGTCCTCGGCATCGACGGTCGAGCCGGTCAGCCGGCAGGCGTAGCGGTACAACTCGGCGTGGAAGTCGGCCACGAGCGCGGCGACATCGCACCGGCCGTCGGCCCGCCCGTCCGCCGGCGACGCTTCCGTCATGGTTGCACCTAGGGTTTACGACCCCCGAAGTTGCCCAATTATTCCAGGATTCGCCGCAAGATGAAGCGTATTCTGGGGTTTTTGGCCGCATGCCGGCGAAGCGAGCAAAGTAGGGTGGGCACCGCCCACCAGCGAGTGGGAGATGGGTCGCATGCGCCCCACAGTTTGCGCTTCGGGTTAGTCCTTAACCAAGCGAGCCCGGTTCGGCTCGCTGGAGAGGGCTCACAAAAAAACTCGAAATCTTCGGCGGTTCGGCGGAGCCCCCCCGTCTGCCAGTGCCGCAGACATTCGCTTACCGTCATCTTGGGCGGCATCGGCTTGCGGAAGATGCCCCAGGGTTCGTAGCAGCCTTTCGGCATCGAAGAGACGCCTGGAAACTCCGTTTCAGCGTTCTTCGGCCGGTCGCCGCCGCGTAAAGTCCGCACGAGCCGGATGAGCTGGCCGCGGAACTCGAGACCGCCGTCGACAATCGCGTCGTACAGCAACTGCGCGATGAAGGCGTTTGTCGCGATGAAGACATGTCCGCCGGGACGTAGCGCGTGCGTAACGAGCCTGGCCCATTCGACGAAAAACCGTCGGACCCTCTCGCGCTCACTGGCATCCAAGGCTGTGAATCTCGGCAACGGCGCGCGCGTGTGGCCGTCAAACGAGGGCGGGATGCGCCAGATGCCCCCGCTACCGGCCTCCCGTTTGCGCAGTTGATCCAGGTCGTACTCTTTGACGCCGTAGGGTGGATCGGTCACGACCGCGTGGATCGAGTCCTCCGGCAGGCGGCCGAGCCACTCGAAGCAATCGGCATGGATGAGGCATGAGCGACCGATTCGCTCGCAGTCGTAGTCAAACGTCAGCGCGCTGGAAGAGCCGTTCGCTCGCATGCTCGCATTCTATCAATGGTACGGCGATTCAGCCACACAATCGCGGCGGGGGCAGCGATGACCTACGGGGCGCGCGCCCTGCCCTAAGGGGCGGGAATTTCGTTGAGCGTGTACGCCCCCGTCGGATGCACAAGCCCTTCGCCATCCTGCGAGCGAACGCCCTGGGCCGTGATGCGATAAACGCGGTCTTTCACCAGCGGCCCGGTGACAAGGTCGACCGTGCAGCCATCGCCGCTGACTGCGGCCGATTCGATTGGTACCGCCGTGCGGTCCAGCTCCGGCGAGCCGTAGGCGCCCGTGTATTCATAGCGATAGTGCTCGATCCGGTAGGAGGCCACATCGGCGGCGGTCTTGGCGTTCACCGGCCTAGTGAAGAGGAGCCGGAAGCCGCGCGGCCGGACGTGAATCGACTCGATCTCGAACGGTGTCTCGCCAGTGAATTCGAGCCGGAAGAGCGCCCCGCGGTCAGGCTGGCCCATCCAGCCGGGCGTGGTCACGCTGCCCACGTAGAGCCGCCCCTTGGGATCGAAGGCCAGAACGAGCGGACCCAACAGGCCCCGGCCCCAGAACGGAAAACACGCCCCCTGCCAGACGCCGTTGACCTCTTCGACCTGGGCGCGGACGATCGCCCCGCCGTGCATCAGCTCGGCCAGGAAGAACTGCCCGGCGAACGGCCCGAACTTGCCGCCGGTGCCGTCGTAGGCCAGTCCGTTGATCGAGTTGGCCCAGTCGTAGGGCACCCACACGGCCGTCCGCCCGGCGGGTTTTTCGCGGTGCTGCGGCTGGGAACCGTTGGGGAAACCGAAGAACCGTCCCTCGTCGACATGGCAGAGCTTGTTCGTGGCCACCCAGTCGCCCTGGTTGTCGGTGAAGAAGATTTCGCCCTCCGGCCCGGTCGCCCAACCGAGCGGATTGCGCAGGCCGAAGGCGACTTCCTCCTGTCGGATGGCGCCGCCTTGCGTCGAAAGGCGGAGCACCGAGCCGGAGCCGGCGATTTGCTGATTGGCGTGGGGGGCGAACGTGAAAACGAACGCGCCGCTGCGATCGCGCACCAGCCCGTAGGCCCAGTCGTAACTATCGCCGACGGAATGCGAAAGCGGCGCGATGCGGTCAAAGCGATCGGCAAATCCGTCACGGTTTGTGTCCGTTGCGCGCGTCAGGTTCCGGCGGTGCAGGACGAAAAGGTCGCGGCCGTCGTGCAACATGCCGAACACGTCCTGGAAATGGCCCTGCACGTAATTGCGGAAGCGGGCGTCCTTGCCGTCGCCGTCGGGATCGTCGAGCACCAAAAGCTCGCCCAGCTTCATTGAGGCGACGAAGAGCCGGCCGGTCTTGGGATCGACGGCCAGGGCGCTCGGCATGATTTGGTCTTCGCCCGAGGAGGTCTTGGGGCGGGGATAGAGAAGCGCCCGGTAGCCGGGACGCTCGTAGGGTCCGAAGAGGCCCTCGTCGGAGGCGATCGATTGCGTGGGCACGGCCTCGGTCGGTGGCTGTGTGTCCGCTGGCGATTGTGCCGGCGGAAGCGCATAGCGGATCGTTCCGGCCGCGGTGTTTTTCTTCGGGTCGGGCGTGAACCGCGCGAGGAAGACGCCATCGACGATCGATCCTGTCGCCTGTCCGACGGAAGGTCCAATGTCGATCGACTCGTCCGCGCGTTCGACCGCCGCCGGGACTTGCGAACGCAGTTCGATACTCTGCGCCGGCGCGAGGCCGGCAAAACGCAGTTCGCGCAAGAGCCGACGTTGGTCCTTTTGCGTTTCGATCGAGAGCGCTTCCGTGACGTCGAGCGTCGCCGAAGCAAACCGATAGCGCGAGCGGATGGCCACGCCCTGCGGCAGCCGATCGTAGCCTTGGAAATCGATGGCCTCGGGCCTTTCGCGTCCGCCGACGGTGACGAGCGCGAGCGGCGGCTCGGCCGCGAAGCGAGATATGACGGCGTTGCCCGAGAGAGTGAAGCTCCGCCACATGCTGGATTGCCGCAGGAGCCGCGCGCCGCCGTACGAGCTGTGCGGCGCGCCCTGGCCGACGTCGTAAAGCACGATGTCGCCGCTTGAGTTCCACAGGCAGATGCTCTCCAGCAGCGTTCGATCGGGAAGCTGGACCGGGATTTGCGCGACGATCAACTCGCCGTCGCGCGGAGAGGGAACGGCCAGCGGCGGCTGGACCTTGGGGTCCGCGGCGTTTGGGCCCTGTGACAGGTACGCCCAGATCGCTTCCTTTTGCCGCGACGCGTCGCCGCCCAGGACCGTGCGGACGTGGGCCGGTTTGCCGCGCGGGAAGACCGAGGGCATCGGCGTGCCGCGGTAGACGCGCTGCGTGTCGTCGAGGAAGCGGTCGAACCAGGCGCGGCGGACGCGGGCCGTCACGCTCGTCAGCTCCGGCCCGACGGCGCTCGGCTCGATGCCGCCAGGCGCCGCGGCTTTCCAGACGTGGCAGGTCACGCAGCCGTAGCCCTCGAAGCCAACGAGCGCCGGACCCATGGCGACGAGCGCCGGGTCGGGGGCGGCGGCCGAAGGCGGCGGGGCGGCGGCCGGCGGAAGATCGCCGTCGCCCTCGGCCAGCGCGCGGAGGATTTTTTCCGCATCGTCGCCGAAGGCGGGCATGCGGTACGAGTACCAATCGGGCCGGACCTTGTTGACGCCATCGCGGACCGACGCGAGCAGATAGTCGCGCGTGAACTTCGTCGTCGCGAAGTTCAGCCGCGGCATGCGCTGGTAGGGAATGCGATAGAGGAACGGGATCCAGACGGTGCGGCCGATTTCCTCCAGCGGCGGCGGCCGGTCGCCGTCGCGGGTGTGGCAACGGTGGCATTTCGCATGCGCTAGCAGCCGCTGGCCGGCGTCGAAGCGCGAGACGTGACGCTCCTGGCGCGCCACGTCCAGGTAGGCGGCGATCGCGTGGCGCGTCTCCTCGTCGAGCGTGAATCGCGGGAGGGTGTTGCCGGAGAGGCAGCCCGTTTTGGGGTCGCCGTCGACGAGCTGGCGAATGGGAACGTCGGGCGACGGCAATTCTTCGAGGCCGGTGTGGCAGCGGACGCAGCCCTTTTCGCGGACGAGGACGCGGCCGGCAGCTTCGCGATCGGCGGCGTTCAAGCGGCGGACGACCGATTCGATCACATCAGCTTCCGCTTCTACCGGTCCGGCGCCCTTCGCCCGCGCGGACTTGGACCACAGGAGTAGAAACGCCGCGATGTGCCGGGCCGTATCGTCCGCAAGGGGCAGCTTGGGCATGCGACGGTCGGGATACCGCGAGGCCGGGTCGACGAGGAACGCCGCCAGCGACTCCGGCGTGAACCGGTCGGCCAAGGCGTGATACGCAATTCGCTCCGGGTCGTTCGGTGCGGCGGATTTTCCCTCTGCGGATGCTCCGGGGCCGGCTTTTTCGGGATCGACGTGGCAGGCGATGCAGCCCGTGCCCAGGAACGCCTGTCGACCGGCGCGGAAATCGCCCGGAGTTGCCTTGTTTGACGCGTTCGCAGGTCCGGTCGATTTGAGCAGGAAATCGGCGACGAGCTGCCGCTCGGCAAGACCTTCGCGGCCCTCGGCAAAGACGATCGGCATGCGGGCGTGCGGACGGACCTTCGCAGGATCGGCGAGCCAATCAAACAGCCAGCGGCGCGAGACTCGCTTGCCCAGGCCGGCCAGCGACGGGCCGGGCGCAAAATCGGCGACGCTTGGCAGTGCCGCACTGTGACATCGCCGACAGCCGAAGCGCTCGACGGCGTCTCGTCCGCGCGCGATCAGCTCTTCCTGCCGTGCGGCTTCGGGCAGCTCGCGCTTGACGTGCATGAGCCGCGACGCCGGCAGCGGCTCGCGGCTGAAGCTCTCCCCCTGCCACCAAATCTGAATCCGCGCCGGCACGCCTGCGAGCGAACGAAACACGACGCGAACGCGATACAGCCCGGCCTCGCGCGAAATCCCCTTGGGCGACCCGACCCAGTCGTTCGCAGACCGGCCGCGGGCCTGGAGCACCGTTTCGCCATCGATGACAACCGTCGCATCACCGCCCAGGTAGGCGCCGAAGCGGATTTCCCCCCGTTCGTAGAGCGAGATGACTCCCGTCCAGACCACCTCGAACGGCCCGGGCGGAATCCGCGGGTGCGGCGAGGAATCGCCCCACGTGAAGGCGGGCTTGGGATCGATGCGCGCCACTTGCGGCGCGGCGTGGTCTTTATCGAGCGAGCGGTAAATGGCGACGAGGCCCGGCGCCAGCTCGTCTTCTTCCAGCTCGTTCAAGTCGACGGGTGGGGATGGGGACGCGGTCGATGCGGGAATTTCTTGCGGCGCTTCGGCGGCAGCAGCGGTCGATGGCCAGCTCACGGCAGCGCGATCCGCCGGCGTGGTCAAATGCCAACCAAGCGCGATCGCGATTAGCGCCGCGGGCGGCAGGGCGATCGACCACAACCGGGGGTAACGGGGCATGTTGGGCGCTCCGAGCGAACATCATACCCTCGGCGGTTTTTGGGGAACATCATCGCCCGGCGTATCGCAACGGCAGAAAGCGGCGTTAGACTTGACGCACCGCGTCAAGCTCTGGAAGTGCCTGTCTAGCTGCGGAGAGACGACGATGACTGCCGAGCCGCGCAGGACGTTTTTGAAAACTCTCGCCAGCGCTGCCCTGGCCGCGCCGTTCTCCCAACGCCTGGTTGGCCAAGAGTCGCGGAAGGCCAAACGGATTCGCGTCGGCCAGATCGGCGTCGGGCACCCGCACGCCGGAAAGCTCTCGGTCTTTCGCCAATCGCCCAACTATGAGGTCGTGGGCATCGTCGAGCCGGACGCGGAGCTGCGCGAGCGGGCGAAGTCGCAACCGGCGTTTGCCGACCTGAAGTGGATGACGCAGGACGAGCTGCTTGCGGCGTCGGGCCTGCAAGCCGTCCTTGTCGAAACGCGCGTCCGCGACTTGCTATCGACGGCCGAGGCCTGCGTGGCGGCCGGCAAGCATGTGCACCTCGATAAGCCGGCCGGAGCGTCGCTGCCGCAATACCGCCGGCTTTTGGAGTCGGCGGCAAAGCAAAAGCTGCTCGTGCAGATGGGCTACATGTACCGCTACAACCCGGCCGTCGTGCTCTTGCGCGAGTTTTTGAAAAACGGCTGGCTCGGCGAGGTGTTCGAGATTCACGCCGTGATGAGCAAGGTCGTTGCGCCGGCCGACCGCCGCCGGCTGGCCGAGTATCCCGGCGGCATGATGTTCGACTTGGGTTCGCACCTGATGGACCTCGTCGTCGGGGTCCTCGGCAAGCCGGCGAAGGTGACGGCTTTCGCCCAGCACGCCTCACGGCTGGACGACGCGCTCCTCGATAACATGCTGGCCGTTCTGAGCTACGACCGGGCGACGGCCACGGTCAAGTCGAGCGCGATGGAAGTGGAAGGCTTCGAGCGGCGGCACTTTGTCGTCTGCGGAACGGAGGGGACGTTTCACATTCAGCCGCTCGACAATCCCGCGGCGCGGGTGGCCCTGTCGCAGCCGCGCGGCAAGTACAATCGCGGCTACCGGGAGATCGAGTTTTCCAAGTACACGCGGTACGTGGACGACGCGGCCGACATGGCCAAGATCATCCGCGGCGAGAAGGAAAGCGGTTTTTCGTACGAGCACGACCTGGCGGTGCAGGAGACGCTGCTGTTGGCGTGTAAGTTGCCGATCGACAAGTGAACTCCCTCCCTCCTTTCGGGGGGGGCATAGGGGTGGGGGAGTCGCGGCCCCTAGCTGTCAATCATCTTACCCACCGGCACAAGGCCGGCGGTGACTCATCTATCATAAACCCTCGATCTGCTTGCGGCGTTGTTCGACGCCCGTTCCAATACTCCCGTCGCCCCATGCCAAGGAGTCCCCCCATGCCCAAGCGTCGCGACTTTCTGAAAACTCTCGCCGGGGCGGCCTTGGCCGGAACGTGCCTGCCGCTCGCGCCGGTTGTGTTCCCGAACGCCGCCTTTGCGTGGACCGACGCAGCGCCCGGCGACGCAGAGACGCTTTACAACGGCATCGTGCTCTCCAAGCCCTGGCCGCCAGAGCGCACCACCCTGCCGCGTGATCCGGTCGAGCCGGCCTATCTCGCCCAGCCGCCCAACGTGATCCCGATCGACCTGGGAAGGCAGTTGTTCGTCGACGACTTCCTCATCGCCCAGACGACGCTCAAGCGCACGTACCATCAGGCAAAGTACTTCGACCAGAACCCGGTTCTCAAGCCCGATCGCCCCTGGGAAATGACCGAGCCGAACCCCACGGCCATGGTCTTCAGCGACGGCGTGTGGTTCGACCCGCGGGACAAGCTGTTCAAGATGTGGTACATGGCGGGCTACGTCGCGGGCACAGGCTACGCCACGTCGAAGGACGGCATCCGCTGGGAGAAGCCGGAGCTGGACGTTATTGCCGGCACGAACCTGGTGCAAAAGGGCCGGCGCGACTCGGGCACGGTCTGGATCGACGACAGGGCGGACGATCCGAATCAGCGCTACAAGATGGTGCTCTGGACGGGCGGCGCCCTGGACCTTTTCACCTCGGCCGACGGCATCCATTGGAACAAGGCCCAGCGCACCGGCGAAACGGGCGACCGCACGACGATGTTCTACAATCCGTTCCGCAAGCGATGGATCTACAGCCTGCGGGCGGGAATCGAGGGAGATCCGCGCGTCCGGCGATACTGGGAGGCGGAGGATTTTGTGGCCGGGGCGAACTGGAAAGAGCTTGGCGACGCGGCCCTCTGGACCTCGGCCGACAACCTCGATCCGCAGCGCACCGACCTCAAGACGCGGCCGCAGCTTTACAACCTCGACTGCGCCGCGTACGAGAGCATTTTGCTGGGCCTTTTTACGATCTGGCGCGGACAGCCGAGCGACCGCGCCAAGCCGAACGAGGTTTGCCTGGGGTTCAGCCGCGACGGCTTTCATTGGTCGCGGCCGGACCGGCGGCCCTTCATTCCGGTTTCGGAACGGCACGGCGACTGGAATTGGGGGAACGTGCAATCGGCCGGCGGCGGATGCCTGGTCCTGGGCGACACGCTTTATTTCTACTGCAGCGGCCGGGCGGGAATCCGCGGGTCCAGCTCATCGGGCGTCTGCTCGACGGGCCTGGCGACCTTGCGGCGGGACGGCTTCGCCTCCATGGACGCGGCCGACAGCGAAGGCAAGCTCACGACGCGGCCGGTGCGGTTCAGCGGCAAGCACCTGTTTGTGAACGCCGATGCCGATGAGGGCGAACTGCGCGTCGAGGCCCTGGGCGGCGACGGAACGGTGATCGCGCCGCTGTCCCGCGACCAGTGCCGGCCGATCCGCACCGACAGCACGCTGCAGGAGGTGCAATGGAGCGGCGCAAAGGACCTCGCGCCCTTGGCCGGCAAGCCCGTCGCGTTCCGGTTCGCGCTGCGCCGCGGGAGTTTGTTTTCGTTCTGGATCAGCCCGGACTCGAAGGGCGCCAGCGGCGGCTACGTTGCGGCCGGGGGACCGGCATTTTCGGGACCGACCGACTCCGTGGGACGCGCGGCCAGTCGGCCCGAACGCTGAGGCGGATTGTACTGGAATCGCCGATCGGGAGCGATGGGACCCGTAGTTGCAACGTGCTTCCGCGCGCGACATGGGACGGCCTGAGCGCCGGTTCTTTCGTCTGCGATCGCGGTCAGTTTTTGGGAGCGCGTTCGCCGTTGATCGCTTCGCCCATCGGTCGCGAAGCTCAAGGACCATCTTCCGATGGCTGGAGGGCACGGCGCGTTTCGCCAGAACCCGATCGAGCGACCGCAGCCGCGCGGTGCTCGGGCGCGCAAAGTCGGCCAAGAGGACGCCCCATGCGTCGTCCACGACCTCGCGATTGTCGTCGGTCAAGCCCTTGGTGATCACGAGATCGAGGATTTCGTCGGCGTAATCGTCGCTGTGCTTCTTCATCTTGGCCCTCCTGGCTTCGTCCCAGTCCTGGTCGTAGGGACCATTCACGGCACGTTCCAGCGCGTGCTCAAGGGAGATAACAGCCTGCTGGCGAACCTCCCAGTGCGGATCGTTCAGCGCGTCCCGCATGATTGCAATCATTGTCGAGATATCATCCTCGAGGACATACTGGAAGTGGTAGGCCGCGACACGCCGGGACCTCCAGTACCGATAGGCGAGCCGGCGCTTGACCAAAAGCCGCTTAATGTCCTCCGGGGGCTCAAACGACGGCGCGAACGGTGGCTCCAGCGGCGGGTTGCCGAACAGGGCGCTAACGGCGCAGGTTTCCGTATCAGCGTCCGGCGGGTTCATCCAGTACTTCATCCAATAGTCGACGACGCGCTTCTTTTGCTCCGGCGTTGCCGCTTGGGTTACAATCGGTGCCCTTGCGCGCGATGGTAACTCCTGTTTGTCGCCGGCTGCTGGCTCACCGGCCGCCTGGGCGCAATTCTGCGCTTCGGCGCATTCGTGAACAGAAAGGGGCAACGTTGCGGTTACAACGAGCATTACGACGGCCGCGATGCGCCGCCGTTCGCAAGAGCGCGCGCGATTCATGGACGAGCCTTCAGTACCACAAACGGAAACTCTCTGTGCCTCCCAACGCTCACTGTTAGTCGTTGATCTTTCTGCCGGGCGATGCCTTCATTCGACGCATGGCGGCGATGTCACGGGCATGGAAGTAGAAGCGGTCAATCGGACCAGACGCCTCACTGTCCATCGGAACTGCGATCGCCTCCGCGTTCATAATATTGATCGTCGACTCCCACTTTGCGTCCGTCTTGTTATTGGAGGCAACGTACTTTTGAATGTCCGCGCGCGAGGTTCACTTCTCCGCAGGGGGCCGGTTCCAAGGGGGCTCCTCGCGGTTGACTGCGTCGGCCCACTTTTTGCGCAGCGACTCGGCGACTTCGCGAACATCGGGATGGACCTGGTTCTTGGCCAGCGCGCGCTCGAGGCATTTCAAGCGACGAAAGGTCGGCTTGGCGAACTCGCTTTCCAGAGCGACGCGCGCGTGGACCTGAACGTCTGGATCTTCGTCGCTGAGACCCTTGGTGATTGACAGATCGACGATGAGGTCGACGTAATCCTCGCGCCGCTTTTCGAGATCCTCGCGCGCCGCTTTGTCCTTGGGCAGGTAGACGTCGGTCTCCACGACAATAAGTGCTTGGTCGAGGTGTGCCGCCGCCTGGGCGCGTACTTCTGCGTTCGGGTCGTCAAGACCCTCGCGAAGCAACGCAATCAGCGAGAAAGAGTCTCGATCAGCCTGAAACCAATGGGCGAGACCGTTCACTGCATCTTGTCGCGATTCCCAATGCCGGTAGTTGAGTCTTCGCGCAATGACCAATTGCTGAACCTGCTTTGGGATCACCTCTTGCGTCAACACGTGATTGCCCCCGAACATCGCGCTCACCGCGGCATGTTCCGTTTCCAGGTCGGGCGGGTTGATCCAAACCGGCAGCAAACGCGCAAGAACGTCTGCGTAGAACCGCCGGTCCTCGTCCGACAGAACGCGCGGCGCCAATGGCGTCGGCGTCTCCCCTGGGCCTCCGCCTGAGCGCTGTGGCGGATCTTCCGCGCGTGCTCGGCCCGCGGTGGAGAGGACCAGAAGCATCGTCACAAGTGCCGCGAGAGTCTGGTTGCGATGGAACATGACACGTACACCTACTTGCCCGGCGACTTGGTATTCATCCGGATCCGAACGATATGCGACGGCGTGAAATAGAACCGATCAATCGCCCCGATGGCCGGATTGTTGGTGGGATTGTTCATTGGCACTTGGATCGCCGCCGCATTCATAATGTTGATGTAATCCTCCCACATCGCGTCGTTCGCTTTCACCTCAGGCGGGGCATTAGAGTACTGGGCGATGTGGTCGGCTGTGCCGGTATGGCGGAAGCTGTGGAGAATCTGGTGGCCCACCTCATGAACGGCCGTCTTGTTGGCGGCATCCGCAACTTGCGCCGCTGGAACGCCGGCAGCGATTGTTTGCGTGAATACAACCGACGCTTCGAAATCGGACAGCGTCGCTCCAAAGATGTTGGGGTGGGGCGAAATAGGCCAAAGGTCAGTGACGACCACCACCCAGTACGTGTCTTGCTCAATCTGCAGCGATTGAATTTGTTGGATCACTGGCTTCGCATCGTCCTTGTCCACCTGCGTCCCGTCCCTATTCAGGCGCAGCGGCCTCGTGGCTGGGGCCGGAAGTGGCTTGTTGATGCCGTTGATCCCATTGATGTCGTTGTACTCCGGCTCAAGGTAGCCGTCCGCAAAGCGATTCTGTTGCCGGTTTACGGTTGCGGCGGTCATCAGCGCATAGGGACCTGACCGCGTGTCATCTTCGACATGCAGGTACCTCCAGATTGAAAGCTGTGGAGTTCCATGCGGATCGTTGCCATTCGTCGGCACGTCGTTTTTCGCTTTCAATTGTTCGCGCAAGCGGTCCGGCACTGCGTAAACGCGGAAGTTGTCCCCCGGCGCAAACGCCGTCAACAAGTCAACTTCGGCGACAAGGATGGGGTTTCCAGCGACGTCGGTCACCACGTTTCCGGCGGCATCGCGGAGCTTTTTAACCCTTGCTTCGACCATTGAGCCATCATTTGCCCACGCGCCAACGACGTCGGAATTGCCGCCCCAATTGACGGATCGCAGCCTTCCGTTGGGGGCCTTTGGATTGGGCCTCTGAGTGCTCCCGGGCGACTGACTCTGCGCGGGCTTGTGAATGGAATCACCGGTCACGCCTGCCAATCGCCCACGGTTATCTCCACCCGCGGCACCATTCGTGTCGATTTGCGTGTGCGTGCTCGGATCGTCCACGTCGAAGGGGCGAAAGACGACGACATCGTTTTCTTGCATGTTGTCTACATATGCGCGGACGCGCACGATGTTCCTGCCAACCTTTGGATTGGCAAACAACGCGTCGGGGAAGAACCGGTCGCCGCCCTCGAACGCAGGCTCGACGAGGGCGAATCTCACCATGTCAGGATTGCCATCGTTGTTGACGTCGCCATCAGGGTTCGTATTGGGATCGAGTTTGCCGTACCGGTCTGCGTCAGCGATTCCCTGGCGGTTCACATCATCGCTCTTCACGAACTCGACCTTGATCACGTCCGGCAGGTTCTCCTCTGGCACCACGAGCAGCAGGTACGCGTAGGCTGTTGCGTAATTGAGACCGTCCGATGCAGTGAAGAGCAGCGTGCGATCAGGGCCAGTTGGAACCGGCGCGGTGTCATCGTAGCTGACCGTGCGAAGCACCTGTTGATAATTGGCCACGGCGTCAGCGCCAGAAAGCGTCAGGACGCCCGTTTCGGGGTTGTACGCCTTGGCGATGGCAGTGCCAGCCGTGTTGGCGTCAAGCCATTCCTGACCTGCATTCGCCAGGTCGGTGATCGTTACCGTAAGAGATTCCAGCGTCGGGCTCTCGCTGTCAACCAGAGCATCCACCGGGTCAGCGGCGCTGACCGCACCCTGCCCCAGTGTCCACTCGGCGTAATAGTCCGATCCGACCATGCCTGAGCTGTCGTTCGCGTCCAGGTCGAGCGTCAAAAACGGCGCGCTGACGACGTTGCCGCTGATCCAGAAGTCGTAAGGGTCCTCATCAGCGTCGTTGTTCCCAAAGCTCACCTCTCCAGCATAAACTCCCGCCTGGGCCGCGTCCAACTGCACAACGAACTCCGTCGAGGCAAATGGCGCCACGGTGGCCTCGAACGCAACGACGAGGCTGAAGCCCGTCGGCAACTGCAGAGAGGGCACGTCCAGCGTCAAATCCTCGCCCCCGGTGTTGTCGATCGTGAAGGTGTATTGGATGGGAACGGCGACGGTCGTCTCGCCCAGGTCGACGGACCCGCTGCCATCGACGACGAGACCAAAGTCCTCGTCCAGCACTTCGATCTCCGGCTCGGGCGCCGTCACCGCCCCGGTGATCGTAAAGTCATACGGATTCTCGTCAGTGTCGTTGTTGTTGAAAGACAACGCGCCCCCGAACGTGCCAACCTCGGAGGCCGGCAATTCAATCGTCAGAACCGTCAAGCTGTGCGGTGTGACGACGGGTTCAAAGGCTAGGGCGACAGAGAAACCCGCCGGTACACTCAGCGATGCTGGATCAAGCTGCAACTCGGCCGGGCCGACATTCATGACCGTGAAGGAAATGAAGATGCCCTTGTATTGGTAGGGGTTCCCTGGAATCGGCCTGTGTGAGGCTTCTTTCGGTCGGGGTAGATTGGAAGTTCCCCAGAACCGAAAGGAGCCAAGACGATGGGAAGGCGATCGGAGTTGACGGTGGCCCAGCGGCGGGAGGCGG
>JACOUI010000121.1 GCA_016177915.1 Planctomycetia bacterium | reverse complement strand
GCGGCTGCCGCCAAGCAGTTCGCGTTCGCGCGCAGGTCCCAGCCGCAAGCGGCCGCTGCCCTTGGCGCGCGCAGGGCCCGGCAGCAGCCGCTTGCTGGGACCTGAGGGGAACGGAGAGACTGCTATAAGTACGATTGACATTATTTCGCGCCCGCCGTCGTCTCAAGCCTCACCGCCACCGACTTGAACGCCGGCGTCTTCGACGACGCATCGAATCGCCGCGGCACGAGCACGTTCGCCTCCGGATAGTACATCAGCACGTTGCCCGCCTTGATGTCCGGATAGGGCCGCACCAGGATGTTTCCCAGCTCGCCCGCCTCCGATCGCACGGTCACGCGCTGGTCGGCGGCAAGACCCAGCCGCTCGACGTCGGCGGGATTCATCAAGATCACGTCCCGCCGCTCCTGTCCGCGATAGAGGTCGTACTCCTCGTAGACGACCGTGTTGAATTGCCCCTCGCTGCGGACGGTCATTAGCCGCAGCTCGTCCGGGCCGCCGACGAGGTCCGGCAGCTCGTGAACGTGCAGCCGCGCCTTGCCGTCGGGCGTGGCGAAGGTGGGAAGGTGAAACGTCCGCCCGCCGATCTGGAATTCCCGTTTCGTGTCGTCGATGTTCGCCAGCGCCTCGAAGCCGGGAATGATCCTGGCGATCGCCTCGCGAATCCGCCGATGGTCGGCCATCAGCTTCCAATCGACCGGCCCGGACTCGCCCAGAACGCCCCGCGCCAGGCGCGAGATGACGTCGACCTCGCTCAGCGGACCTTCGTGCCGCGGCGGGCCGCCGTCGCTTAAGCGCACGTAGTTGAACATCGATTCCTGCGTCGTGGCCTGCGGCTCCTCGTCGCGCGGCAGCACGGGCAGGATGATCGTCTCCTCGGCCAGGCCGCGGGCGTGTCCGGTGTTCAGCGACGTGCTCAGGTAGACGATCGTGCTCAGTTTTGAAATCGCCTGCTCGGCGAATCGGGCGTCGGGATTGGAGCCAAACAGGTTCCCGCCCAGGCACATGCCGAATTTCAGCTCGCCGGCGGCCGCCGCCTCGACACAGGCCAGCGTGTCTTTGCCGGGCGTCGTGGGCAGCCGGACGCCGAAATGCTCCTGCAGCCGATGAAAAACCGCGTCTTTCAATTTCGGCGTCACGCCGACCGACCCGATCCCTTGCACGTTGGAATGTCCGCGGATCGGCAACAGGCCCGCACCCGGCCTTCCCGCCATGCCGCGCAGGAGCGCCAGGTTGGCGATGGCCTGGACGTTGTGGACGCCGTGGACATGGTGCGTGATCCCCATCGTCCAACAAAAGACGGCGCTCTTCGCGGCCGCGTACATCTCGCCCGCGGCGTCGATCTCGGCCTGCGGCACGCCGCTGCGCTCGTGAATTCCCTGCCAGGGCATCGCGCGCAATCGGTCGCGCAGCTCCGGCCAGCCGTGGCAGTGGTCCATCACGAACGGCTCGTCGATCGCCCCCATCTCGTCGATCCGCTTGGCGATGCCATAGAGCAGCGCCAAATCGCCGCCGATGTGCGGCTGCACGTAGAGGCTGGCGATCTTCGTGCCGAAGAGCAGGCTCCGCACGTCGCTGGGCACGCGAAAATTGACAAGCCCCGTCTCCACGACCGGGTTGATGACGATCACGTTGCCACCGCGGCGCCGCAGGTCTTTGAGGACCGTCATCAGCCGCGGATGGTTGCTGGCCGGGTTGCCGCCGATGACGAAGACCAGGTCGGCGCGGTCGAGGTCTTCGAGCACGATCGTGGCCGTGCCGCTGCCCGTCACGCTCGACAGGCCGACGCCGCTGGCCTGGTGGCAAAAGTAGCTGCAATTGTTGACGTTGTTCGTCCCATAGAGCCGCGCGAAAAGCTGCAAGAGGAAGCCCGCCTCGTTGGAGCTTCGTCCGCTGAAGTAGAAGAACGTCTCGTCGGGCGAAAGCGACTTGAGCTTTTCGGCCACGCGCGCGAGGGCCTCCTCCCAGCCGATCGGGCGATAGTCGTCGTCGCCGCGCGTGAGGGCGACGGGCTGCACGAGCCGCC
The DNA here is from genome assembly GCA_016177915.1 of Planctomycetia bacterium. Taxonomy (GTDB): domain Bacteria; phylum Planctomycetota; class Planctomycetia; order Pirellulales; family S012-138; genus JACOUI01. The sequence continues at coordinate 10,519 of JACOUI010000121.1, read as the reverse complement.
CGCAGGCTTCCATTTCCCGCGGCGAAAACTGCCGAAGCTGCGCGAGCGAATAGGTGCTCCAGAACTCCGGCCGGATGGCGCCCTGCATGTCCGCCGCCATGGCCTGGATCGATTTTTTGCAGACTTCGAACTTGCGGCCGGACTCGTTGACCATGCCGCCGCGCTGGCCGCCCATGCCCAGGGCGCACGTCTTGCACGTGTTCTTGCTGCGCATGGCGCGCCACAGGCGCAGGACGCCCCCCGCCTCGCGGGCCTTCCGCCAGGCATAAAAAACCGCCGGCCACCCGCCGCCGGATTTAGGTCGCTTCACGCGCACGGCTCCGAATGAATCGCGCTCTGGCTTTTTATCGCCGCACGGTCCCACTTTACACCTGCGCGCACCCAGCTTGACAGTCCCGCGGCCACGCTTTCTGCTGCTGAAACTGATCGGCGAATTATCCTGGGACTCAATATGCACGGCGTCGCGGCCTTTCCCGGCTCTTCCGCTCCCCGCCTCGTCGAGGCGCCCACGCCGGATCGTCCCGCGCCGGGCACGCTTTTGCTGCGTTCGCTCGAGCTGGGCATCTGCGGGACCGATCGCGAAATCCTGGCGTCGGAAGCGCCGCTTGTTCCGCCGGGCAGCGAGTTTCTGGTCCTCGGCCACGAATGCCTGGCCGAGGTCGTCGAAGCCGGGCGAGGGACGGACGGCTGGAAGAGCGGCGACCTGGCCGTGCCCGTCGTGCGGCGCGTGCGACCCAGTTACGCCGGCCCGCCGCGGCGCGTCGATCTTTTGCCCGTGGGAGCGTACACCGAGCGCGGGATCGTGGAAGAACACGGCTTTTCGACGCCCTTTTGGCTCGACGAGCCGCGGCACTTGCTGCACGTCGATCCAAAGCTCCGCTCCGTCGCCGTCCTCACCGAGCCGATTGCCGTGGCCAGCAAGGCCGTCCACGAAGCGATCGCCGTTCAGGAAGGGCGGCTTCCTGGCGCCTGGCGCGAGCGGCCGCCGCGGGTGCTTGTGACGGGCCTGGGGCCGATCGGTTTTGCGGCGGTCCTGTGCTGCGTCGTCCGCGGCTGGCCGACGACGATCTGTGGCCGCGACCGGTCCGACCAGTTCCGCCCTCGCTTGGCCGAGCGGCTGGACGCGAAATATCTGCCTGCCGAAGCGGCGAATTGGGATGCGCTCGACGTCGAGCGCGACGGCTTCGACCTTATCCTGGAATGCACCGGCCAGGACGACGTCATCGTGGCAGCGTCGGCGGCGCTGGCGTCGTGCGGCGTGATGTGTTGGCTCGGCAGCAGCCGCCGGCCCGAGCCTCGAATGGTGAACCTGCCCGGCATGGTCCGCTGGGGGCTGTTGCGAAATCACGTCTACGTGGGGATCGTGAATTCCGCCCCGCGCGACTTCGCCGAGGCGCTGCGCGTGCTGGACAATCTCCATCGATCGCACCCGGACGCGCTGACGGCGATCATCACGGCCCGCGCGCCGCTGGCGGAAGCGCCGTGGCACTTTGCAAACCGCCAGCCGCAGGGGATCAAAGCGGTCGTGGTGTACGAGGCGTGACTCAGCCGTCCACAGGAGCGGCCGAAAGATAACTTCCCGAATTGTCGCCTTTCGCTCCGCGAAAGACGACACTTATTTTTCGTTCGACCCAAAGAGACTCTGCAGGCACGCCGCGGACCCACCGGATGCAACCGGTGGGCTTGGCGTGAGTGGTGATCGCCATGACCTACCCTCACGTCATTCGCCTCGCCGGCCCGTGGCAATGCGCACGATTGAACGATGACCGCAGCGAAACTCCCGTCGGACGGATTGCCCTTCCCGCCGATTGGAGTGCGATCGTCGGCGCAGACTTCACGGGCACGCTCCGCTTCACACGGCGATTTCACGTTCCCACGGGCCTGGAGCCGCACGAGCGCGTGTGGCTCGTTTGCGACGGCGCGGACGCCCGCGGTGTTGTCGAGTTGAACGGCCGGCCGCTGGGCGAGATCGCCGGCTACGCCCTGGCGGCCGAGTTCGACGTTACGGAGTTGCTCGCGGAAACCAATCTGCTGTCGGTCGACGTCGAGCTGCCGCGCGGCGCGGCGGAGGAGCTTCGCCCCGGCCGCATCGGCCGCGCGGGCGGGCTGATCGGCGCGGTGCGGCTCGAAATCTGCTCTCCGCAGCACGTAGCCGATCTCGTGGCGTTTGTCGAGTCGCGCCGAAACGACGCGCCGCTTCTGCGCGTCCGCGGCCGGATCGCCGGCCAGCCGACGGACTGCCCCTTGCAGATCATCGTCTCGCAGGAGACAACCGATCACCGCGTTGAGGATCTGCACGTCGGCCAGCAGTTCTCGGCGGCGGTTCCGCTCAATCTGACCGCGTGGACGCCCCAGTCGCCGAATCTCAGCGAGATTGCGGTCGAGTTGGCGCCGTCTCCAGCCGCAAAGGCGCCATGCCACGCGGAATGGCTGTGCTCGCTGCCAACGGCCGCTTGCGCCGTCACCCCCGCCGCGGCGCAGTTTCTCCTTCCCGCCGTCGAGTCGCCCGATTTCTACGACGACCTCGACCGCCGCGGCATCCCCGTCGTCCAGCGCCTGCCGTCCGCCTGGGCCGAGCGCCTCGCGCCGCGCCTCGCGCATCATCCCTCGATCGGCGCCTTCGCATTTTCCCCAGACGATGCCTTGCGCCTGCCGCGCGACCCCGCCGCGGCGACATTCCTTGCCCGTCCGTGGCTTCCCCTGTCCGACGTCACGCATTTGCCGCCCCTTCCGCTGTAGGACAAACTTCAGTCTGTCCTGTGATGCTGTCATCGCCGCCCTGATGACGTCCTGCTGTTGTCGATTTCCGCCCTCGCGCGTACATTCGTCGGGCTCAGCGGACTTCCACGCGCCTGAACCGGACCGGCCCCACCGTCTCGCCATGCAGCGTCTCCGTCAATTCCTGGCTTACGCCGCGCTGCGCGTGCTGATTTGCGTCGTGCAGGCGCTCCCCTTCTGGCTCTGCGAGGAGCTGGCCTATTTCGGCGCGTGGCTTTTCGACAGCGTCCTCCGCGTACGCCGCAAGCTCATCGACGAAAACCTGCGCCACGCCTTCCCCGAGCTGTCGCCGGCCGAACGCCGTCACCTGGCGCGCAAGATGTGGGTGCACCTTTTGCTGTTCGGGCAGGAGGTCGCCCTTACCGGCCGGAAATTCCATCGCCTGAACTGGCAATCGCGGCTGCGGCTGGTCGGCGAGCCGGCCGTGGCCGCCGCGCTGCTCGACGATCGCCCCCTCGTCCTCGTCACGGCCCATTTTGGCAACTTCGAGCTGGCCACGTACGCGCTGGCGATGTTCGGGCACCACGTCCATTCCGTCGCCCGGCCGCTGGACAACCCCTTTCTCGACGAGTTCGTCAACCGCTTTCGCGGCACGTTCGGCCAGTCGATCCTCAACAAGCAGGACGACTACGATCGCATCCGCGACATCGTCGCCGCCGGGGGCAAGGTCTCCTTCGTGGCCGACCAGTACGCCGGCCAGAAGGGCTGCTGGGTCGATTTTTTCGGCCGGCCGGCCTCGACGCACAAGGCGATCGCGCTGTTTGCCCTGGCCAGCGACGCGGCCGTGCTCGTCGGCGGCTGCCGGCGCGTGGGGGGGATGATGCAGTTTGAGCTACGGATGGAGGGCGTGCTCGATCCGCGGGAGTTGGCGCCGCACGAAGCGAACGTCCGCCACGTCGTCGGGTGGTACACGCGCCGCTTCGAGCAGATGATCCGCCGGGCCCCGGAGCAGTATTGGTGGCTGCACCGCAGGTGGAAGCAAAAGCGGGCGGCGCGGAAGAAGCCCAGCGCGGCGGCAGCGTAATCACAGAGCTCGTCGCGCAGCAGTTGTTCGTACCCGTGATCGTACTCGTACTCGAATTTGGCGATGTGGGAGAGGAGTACGATTACGAATACGAGACGGCGAGGACGGACACCGTCGGCTCGATCCGCTCGACCCCAGCCACGATTGCGTGCTGTCATGCTATCACGGTGATTTCGCCGGCATTGTCCGCCGTCGCCGATCTGCTACCATCGGCCCCCCTTTCGGTCGGCACGACGAACAGCTCCAGCCCGGCGGCGCTGCGCAAATGCTCACAGCCCAGCGGCAACAACGGCGCTTCCCGCATTTTCGGCGGCTCGCGCTGCCGCTACTGGCCGCCCTGCCGCTCCTGGGGGGATGCTGCTGGCTGTTTGGCTCGAAAGGGCCGGTAAGCGACGAGCTTTTGACCTGCCGCCAGCTCTCGATCAAGGGCGCGAGCGCTTTGGAGCGCGGCGACCTGGAAAACGGCCGGCAGCTTCTGGCGCAGGCCGTCGAAACCTGCCCCGTCGATCCCGACGCCCGGCGCAACTACGCCGAAGTCCTCTGGCGGCAGGGCGAGCGCGAGAAGGCCCTTTCGCAGCTCGACGAGGCGATCCGCCTCTCGGCCGGCAGTCTCGAAACTGTCACCTGCGAGCTGTTCGTCCGCCGCGGCGAGATGCTGTTGGCGCTGGGCCGCGCCGAAAGCGCCCTGGCCAGCGCCGCCCAGGCCCTCGACCTCGACCCCAAGTTCACGCCCGCCTGGCGGCTCCGCGCCCGCCTGATGCGATTTAGCGGCGCCGGCGCCCAGGCGCTGGCCGACTACCACCGCGCCTTGCAGCTCGATCCGAAGGATCAGGAGTCGCTCATGGAGCTGGCCGAATTGCATTGGCGCCTCGCCGACCGCGACCCCGCCGGCAAGAATGACCACTGCCAGCGCTCGCTCGCGCTTCTCCAGGAGCTGGGCCATACCTATCCCCAGGGCCAGGAGCCGCAGCGCGTGTTGTTCCTCACGGGACTCGTGCAACTGGAGCTGAACCGCAGCGACGAGGCTGCGACGGCGCTGGCCGCCGCCTGCCGCGCCGGGTCCGCCGACGCCGAGATGCTCTATCACCTCGCCCGCGCCGAACTGCTCGCGGGCCGGTCCGACGCGGCTTGGCAGGCGGTGCAACACGCGCTCAATATCGCCCCGGCGCATCCGGCCAGCCTGGCGCTCCGCGACGAGGTGCAAACCGCGCTGGCGATGCGGCCGCCCACTTCGCTGCGATAATCGAGTGGCACGCCCTGAGCTCGTGCCGCCGATCGATGAGGCTGGCCAACGGGGGGCTTCAAACACGCCAACTCGCGTGGCCGGGCGTCGCGAAGGGCGTGCCCGATCGATCAGCCGGATTGGCGACCGTCGGATGGCGCCGCCATGGGCTGCGGCGGCTTGAGTTTCGCCAGCACGGTCTCCAGCCGTTGGTTCAGCTCGTCCAGTCCCTCGATCAGCTCGTCGTGGCGCGAGTCGATCTGGGCGAGGAGTTCGTCGCGGGAAACCGGTGGCGTCATGCGGGTCTTCTCACGGTGCCGGCCTTTCAGCTTGGATCGGCGGCGCCCTTTGAGCATTCCACGCGCGGTGCGGCGGTAGGTCTTTGTCGCGTTAGCCAAGGCAGGCAAGCTGCGAAAAGGGTTCGGGAAGGTCCGGTCGTAGGGGGGCGCCCTGCCGGTCGGGAAAGCGGTTCCAGCCCCCGCGGCTATCGACTAATATAAGCGGGGCGGAAGCAGATTCGTAGGGTAGGCGGCCCGCCTGCCATTCTTACGTAGGGTAGGCGGCCCGCCTGCCATAACTCGCTCCCCGCCAGCGGATCAACCAAAGTTCGGCCCACGGCGGGAATGAGAGCACGGACTTTAGTCCGTCCTACAAGCGCGCAAGGGAGTCAACCAGTGCTGCGACGATTGGCTTTCACATGCGTCGTTTGGATGGGCGCGGTGGCGCTGTGTGCACTTGCCGGCTGCGATCAGGCGACCGTCTCGGGCGGCCTGTCCGGCGCCGCGGCCGCCGCTCCCGACGACACATCGCCGCCGGCGGCCGCGAACGCCGCTCCGCGCGCGGAGGATCGTCTCGCCAAAGAACCGCAAGAACCGCCGCACGAGGCCGCCGGCCAGGACGACGCCAGTCAAAAGGCCGCACCGAAGGCCGCGGACCCGCTCGAAAAGGCGCCCGCGGAGAAGGACCCTGCCAAAAAAGATCCCGCCGAAAATGATCCCGCCGACGAGGACCCCTTCCCGCGCTGGATCAAGTCGCCCTCGCTCTCCGGCGGCGTGGAGTGGCTGAACACATCCGGCCCGCTCGAGGTTCAGGACCTCAAGGGCAAGTTCGTGATCCTCGATTTCTGGACCTACTGCTGCATCAACTGCATGCACATTCTGCCGGAACTGAAGAAGCTGGAGCAGGCCTATCCCAACGAGATCGTCGTGATCGGCGTCCACTCGGCGAAATTCACCACCGAGAAGGACACGGCCAACATCCGCGAGGCCATCCTCCGCCACGGCATCGAGCACCCCGTCGTCAACGACGCCAACCAGGCCATCTGGGACAAGTTCGAGCTGGAGGGCTGGCCGGGCCTGCGCGTCATCGACCCGCAGGGGCGACTCGTGGCCGGGCACGGCGGCGAAATCACCTTCGAGGACCTCGACCGGTTCCTCAAGATGACGCTCCCGTATTACAAGAAGCGCGGCCTGCTCGATGAAACGCCGCTGCGCTTCGCCCTGGAAGAACACAAGGTCCTGGCCACGCCGCTGCGCTTCCCCGGCAAGGTGCTGGCTGATGGGCCGTCCGACCGGCTGTTCATTTCCGACAGCAGCAACAACCGGATCGTCGTGGCGACGCTCGATGGGACGCTTTTGGCCGTCATCGGCGATGGGCAAGTCGGCTCGAAGGACGGCGATTTCGCCTCCGCCCGCTTCCACCACCCGCAAGGCATGGCGCTGCGCGGCGAGGTGCTCTACGTCGCCGACACGGAGAACCACCTCCTCCGCAAGGTCGACCTTGCCCGGCAGCAGGTGACGACGATCGCCGGCACGGGCAAGCAGCAGCGGCAACCGCGAGAGTGGCCCGGCGTCGAAGCCGACGAGGCCGGCTTGCTCGTCAAGCTGCCGGACCGGTTCTATGGTCCCCCGCGCAAGACGGCGCTCAACAGCCCGTGGGACCTTCTGATCCACGGCAACGACCTGTTCATCGCCATGGCCGGCCCTCACCAGATCTGGCGCATGCCGCTGGATGAAAGCGAAATCGGCGTCTACGCCGGCAACGGCCGGGAGGACATCGTCGACGGGCCCACGGCGCCCGATCGGCCTTATGCCCGCGGCGCGTCGTCGTTCGCGCAGCCCAGCGGCCTGGCCGCCGACGGCGAGTCGATCTACGTGGCCGACAGCGAAGGCAGCTCGATCCGGGCCGTGCCGCTCGATCCGGCGAAGGACGTGCGAACGCTCGTCGGCACGGCCCATCTGCAATTCGGGCGGCTCTTCACGTTCGGCGACGTGGACGGCACGACGCCTGAGGCCCGCTTGCAGCATTGCCTGGGCGTAGCCGTTGGCGGCGGCCTCGTCTACGTGGCCGACACCTACAACAACAAGATCAAGGTGCTCGATCTCAAGGACGAATCGATCAAGACGCTGGTCGGATCAGGCAAGGCGGGCCTGAAGGACCAGCCGCCGCAGTTCGACGAACCGGCGGGACTGAGCATTGCGGCCGGCAAGATCTACGTGGCCGACACGAGCAACCACGCCATCCGGGTGATCGACCTGGCGGCGGGGAACAAGGTGACGACGCTCGAGATCAAGGGTCTCAAACCGCCCGCGCCGCCCAAGATCGAGACGGCGCCGGACCTGAGCCGGGCAAAGGTCGTCGAGCTGGCCAAGGCCGAGGTGAAGCCGGCCGACGGGAAAGTTCGCTTCGCCGTCGAGTTGAAGCTGCCCCTGGGCTGGAAGATCAACGGCGAGGCGCCGATGAGCTACCTCGTGCTGGCCTCGGGCGACGCGGGCGTGATCGACCGCGGCCAGATCGGCAAGGCGGCGCGGCTCAAGCAGCCGGCGGCGAAGTTTGAAGTCGCGGTCCCGGTGACGGCGGCCGCGGGCGAGGACGCCGTGCAGGTCGTCGTGAATTACTACTACTGCCAGGAGAACGGCAAGGGGTTGTGCAAGGCGGGGGCGGTCGTCTTCAATGTGCCGCTGGCGGTGTCGGCGGAGGCGAAGGACGAGGCGGTGGCGCTGGAATACGCGGTAGAATAGTCGAAATGCGCCGCTCGGCGATTGCAAATTGCGGTACTGGCGCATCCCTGGACGCTGCGGCAGTTGCCGCATGCACCGGCGTCAGTTTAGAATCGACCGAAGTGACTTGCCTTTCGCTGCCGAACTAAACTACGATGGGCTTTCCAAGGACTTGGGAACATGGCAGACGAACCACAGCCGGCATCGAGTGGGCAGCCCAGCAAGCCTGGACGGCAACTCAGGACCGACTACATCAAGAGCAATTTCTTCCGCGTAATCTACGCGGACGGCGTGTATGGCGGCTTGACGCCGAAGGGCGACATCCACATCGATTTTTTTAATGAGCGACAGCCGATTCCCCAGCAGACAACCTACGAAGTCACAGGCGAAGGGCGCCTCGGCGACGAAATCAAGCAGGAGCGAAAGTCGCGGGAAGCGATGGTTCGCGAAGTCGAGGTCGGCGTGGTCATCAACACCGACTTGGCGAAGGCTCTTGTAGATTGGCTTCAGAAGAAAATCGAGGAGAAGGAAAAGAAAGACAAGGAGCGCACATGACGCGCATCGCCATCCTGGGGTTGGGTGCTGACGCCGTGCCAACCAACGCCAAGGTTGGGCAGCGTGATTTTTCGTTTGCCAGCGCGATGCCAGCCGGCGGCTGGTCCCCGGACGTTTTGGAGACACGCTCCATGCAGCCAACAGATGCCGACGCCCTTGTTGGACGCACCCGCACAGCGGAAAGGTGCGAAGAACTTGAAGAGGTTGTTCGCATCTCTCCGATTGCCTACTTCAAATCAATGCTTGCTCTGGCATGGGCGTGCATTCGCCATCCCTTCGAGACGACGGTCATCGACGTGACGACCGGCAAGGTTCTGGAGCGCTCCGATGGCCAAGAAAACCGTCACAGTTAATCCAACCTTTAGGATGGTATTCTGGGCAGTCCTGTTTCTTCTTTTTCTCTGCTTCGTGTCGATGGGGATGGTTGTCTTCTTTGCCGACAAAGACAACCGCCGAGCAGATCAATGGGGAAATAGCGGTTCTAGCAACACACTGGTACGCCAGTACCGAAGAATGAGAATTGCAAATTGAGGGCGGCCAGGGATGTGGGTGGGGAAAATGTTCGATCGAGCCATGCACTTCCGCTCGGCCGTTTCCCGGCGCGATTTTCTCGCGCACGCCGGCGGCGGCTTCGGCGCGATCGCCCTGGCCAACCTCCTCGCCGGACAGGGCCTGCTGGCCGCGCCGCAGAAAGTGCAAACGGCCTCGGCCTTCGCGCCTAGGAGCAGCCACGTTCCCGCCCGGGCCCGGGCCGCCATTTTCATCTTCATCGACGGCGGACCCAGCCACATCGACCTCTACGACTATAAGCCCAGGCTCAACGAGCTGGCCGGCCAGCCGCTGCCGCCGAGCTTCGAGCGGCCGATCACGCCCATGGGCGTCTCCGAAAATCCGCTCCTGGCCACCAAGCGCAAGTTCCAGCAGCACGGCGAAAGCGGGATGTGGGTCTCCGACTGGCTGCCCGAAATCGCCCGGCACGTCGACGACATCGCCTTCATCCGCTCCTGCAAGGCCGACGGCCTGAACCACGTCGGCTCCGTCTGCCAGATGAACACCGGCTCGATCCTCGCCGGCAGGCCCTGCATCGGGAGCTGGGTGACGTATGGCCTGGGGACGGAGAACCAGGACCTGCCGGGCTTCGTGGTGCTCCTCGATAACGACCGCGAGCCGCCTGGCGGGTCGCGCAACTGGAGCACCGGCTTCATGCCCGCCACCTTCCAAGGCACGCGCTTCCGCGGCCTGCCCGAACCGATTTTGCACCTTCGCCCGCCGAAGGAACTTTCCGACGAGCAGCAGCGATCGAAGCTCGACCTCCTGAAAAAAATGAACCGCGAGCACGCCAGGGCGCGGGCCGAGCCGAGCGAGCTGGAGGCGCGGATCGCCGCCTACGAGCTGGCCTTCCGCATGCAGGCCCACGCGCCCGAGGCGATCGACCTTGCGCAGGAGACGGCCGAAACGCAGTCGCTGTACGGGCTCGACCAGAAGCCGACGGCCGACATGGCCCGCTGCTGCCTCATGGCCCGGCGGCTCGTCGAGCGCGGCGTGCGGTTCGTGCAGATTTATTCCGGCTCGGGCAGCAAGTGGGACGCGCACAGCAACATCGAAGGCAATCACGGCGGGCTGTGCAAAGCCAGCGACCAGCCGGTCGCAGGGCTCTTGGAAGACCTCAAGCGCCGCGGCCTGCTCGACGAGACGCTCGTGATCTGGGGCGGCGAGTTCGGCCGCACGCCGATGTCCGAAAAGGGCGACGGCCGCGACCACAATCCCTACGGCTTCACGATGTGGATGGCCGGCGGCGGCGTCCAAGGCGGCGTCTCCGTCGGCGCCACCGATGAACTCGGCGCCGAAGCCGTCGAGGACCGCTTCCACGTCAAGAACCTGCACGCCACCATCCTCACGCTGATGGGGCTCGATCCCGAACGGCTGTCGTATTTTTACGGC
>JACOUI010000011.1 GCA_016177915.1 Planctomycetia bacterium | reverse complement strand
TTGCTGTGCTGGTCGATGGCAAGGTACAACATGGGCAGTCCTCCTTGGTTGGAACTTTTGGCGATCTCACTGATACGCCGCACTTAAGTTCTACCCGGGAGGACTTGCTCTTTCATGGAATCAGGCGTCTCGCCAGTGCTCCGACCGTCGCCGACATGACCCGCTAGGGGTCGTCGTTGGCGCGATGCGTTTTCGGCGCCGTCGGTCGCCGTCCAAAAAGTCCGTGCACCCGCGGAGATGGGTTGGAGGGTCGCACAGCAAGAGCCTAACAAAAGGAGCACTGGCAAGATGCCTGGCACCCGAGGCACGGCTCGCCGCTTCTGGCACGCCGCCAGTGACGTTTATGAAAACCTGGACCTTCCGCACACGAGCCGCCGCGCTCCTCGTGCTGCTCGTCGGCTGCAAGGCGGGGCCGGAGACCTGCGCACCGTGCCAGGTGTCGGCCGACGTCGAAGCGCGGACAGGATTTGCTCCGGGTCCGCACGGAAATTGCTGCGCAGGAACGCTGCCGCCCGATGTCGTGCTCGAGGACGGCGTGACGGAGGACGAGGCGGTCGCTGTTGCGCTCTGGAACAGCCCGGCCTATCGGGAGCTGCTCGCGGAACTGGACATCTCGGAGGCGCAGCTCCTGGAGGCGGGCCTGCTCACGGACCCGGTGCTGACGGTGCTTTTTCCGATCGGGCCCAAGCAGCTTGAGTTCGCCGTGGCCCTGCCGGTCGAGGCCCTCTGGCTGCGGCCGGTGCGCGTGCGGGCGGCGGAGATGGACCTTTCGAGGGTGGGCCAGCAGATGGTGCAAGGGGGACTCGATGTGGCGCGCGACGCCCGAATTGGCCACGCCGAGCTGCTCCGCGCCCAGGAGCGGCACGGCGTGGCCGTCGAAATCGAAAAAACGCGGACGCACATTGCCGAGCTGACGAAGAAGCGGCTGGCGCGGGGCGACATCAGCGAGCTGGAGACGACGACGGCCCGGGTCGAATCGCTCAATGCACAGGCCGAGGCGGCGCTGGCGGAACAGGACGTGCTCCTCGCGCAATCGCGGCTCAAGGCCGTGCTGGGGCTGGCCGTCCTGGGACTGGCGGGGGCCGAGGCGCCGCTGATTGCCATCGACCTGGCGCCAAGGGGCGATCTGGATCGCGACGTCGAGGAGCTGGTGGTCGAGGCGCTGGCATTGCGGCCGGACGTGCGGGCGGCGGAGATGGCCGTGGAGAGCGCCGGCGAACGGACGGGGCTGGCGCGGCGGGAGATCTTCGCCCTGACGGCGATCTTGGACGCCAACGAGAAGGACGGGCCGGAGGAGGTCGGGCCGGGAATGGACGTGCGGCTGCCGGTCTTCAACCGCAACCGCGGCAAGATCGCCCTGGCCGACGCCGAGTTCCAAAGGGCCCTGCGGCGGTATGCGGCCGTCCGAAACCAGGTGGCCCTGGAAGTGCGGCTGGCGCACGCCCGGCTGCGGCAGTCACGGGACAACCTGGCGGCCGTCAACGGTCGGATCATGCCGCTCCTCAATGAGGCGACTACGGCGGCCCAGAAGGCCTATGACGCCGGCGGGGTGACGTATTTCCTGGTCCTGGAGACGACGGGGCAATATCTTTCGGCCCGGCAGCGGCAGGTCGATATGTCGGCCGAAGTTCGCAAATCGCTGGCGGAATTGGAGCGCAGCGTGGGGCGGCGGCTGGCCTCGCAGGAGGTGCTGCCGGGACCGGAAATTTCTACCGCCCGCCAAACGGCCGAACTAGAATGGAACCTGGCCGAGGAAGACCTACCGCCGGCCGGTTCGTCGCCGGAACCGTAGCCATCACGCTCCGCGTGATGTGGCCACGTCTCGCGGAGCGAGACGGCTACCGGCGCTACGTCTCGCGGAGCGAGGCGGCTACGGGGCCACGTCTCGCGGAGCGAGACGGCTACGAGCTACGTCTCGTCGGAGCGAGACGGCTACGGGCTGCGGCTACCATCACGACACCGCGTTCAGGTTGATGTCCCTCGCGTACCGCCTCCTGCCGATTCTCGCCGTCACGCTGCTGGCAGGATGCAAGGGGGCAGACGACGCGGCCACTGCGCCCGCCAAGCCGCCGGCGACGGTCGAAAAGCTGCCGAGCGAAGAAGGCCTCTACAAGATCACGCTCTCGCCGCAGGCGGCGGCGCGGTTCACGACCGGAAAGGTGACACAGCCGACGCTTCCGCGCCGCCGCACACTGGGCGGGGAAGTGATCGTCCCGCCGGGGAAGACGATCGTCGTTGCGGCGCCCTTTGCCGGGACTCTTTCGGCCTCCGAAGGCAAGGATCTGCCGCAGGCCGGCCAGCGACTGACCGCCGGGCAAGAGGTGTTTTCGTTTACGCCGCTGCTGACGCCCGAGCGCTATGTGCCCACGCCGGCCGAGAGTGTGCAAATGGCCAACGCCCAAGCGACGCTTTTGACAGTGAAGATCACGACCTTCGGCGAAGTGCTCAAGACGACGGTGGAGGTCGAGGCGGCGAAGATCGCGCTCAGGCGCGCCCAGGAGCTTTTGGAAGACAAGGCCGGCAGCGAGCGGGCGGTCGACGAGGCCAAGGCGACGCTGGCCATTGCCGAAAAAACGCTCGAGGCTGCGCAGGAACGAAAGAAAGTGCTCGACGAGCTGACGCTCAACGCCAAGACGGGAAGGCCCGATCCGGTCGCCATCGCCGCGCCGCTGGCGGGAACGCTCGCGAAGATCGCGGCTGCGCCGGGACAAACGGTGGCGGCGGGCACGGCGCTCTTCGAGATCCAGAGCCTGAACACGGTCTGGGTGCGCGTGCCGGTCTACGCCGGGCTGCTGAGCGAAATCGAGCCAAAGGCCGACGCAACCGTCGCCCGCTTGCGGCGGAACGACGCCCAAGCGACGCGCACGGCGACGTGGAAGGACGGCCCGCCCTCGGCCACGAGCGCCGCGGCGACGGTCGACATCTACTTTGAGGCGCCCAACGAGGACGGCGCGCTGGTGCCGGGCGAGCGGGTGACCGCGTCGCTGGCACTCGTGGCGAAGGCCGCCAGTCTCGCCGTGCCGCGGTCGGCCGTGCTCTATGACATTCACGGCAATACGTGGGTTTACGAGAAGATCGGCGAAAACGCATTCGCGCGGCGGAAAGTGCACGTCGCGCACGTGGACGGAGATTCCGCCGTCCTGGAGCACGGACCGGCCGCGGGAACGGAGGTGGTTGTCGACGGAGCGGAACTTTTGTTTGGAACCGAGTTCGGGGCCGGCAAGTGACCGCGCCAACGCGGCCCGCCCCCCGACCGTCTTGACCGCTCGCGCTTGAAGCCGCAGCCCTCCGCATGTCCTGGATCATCTCCACCGCCCTGCGCTTGCGAGTGCTCGTGATTGCGCTGGCGATCCTCCTGGTCGTGACGGGAATCCGCACGGCCGACGACGTTCCGCTCGACGTCTTTCCTGAGTTCGCGCCGCCGATCGTGGAAATCCAGACCGAAGCGCCGGGCATCTCCACGCCGGACGTCGAGTCGCTTGTGACCGTGCCGATCGAGAACGCCCTGCACGGCATTCCGTTCGTGCAGCGGATTCGATCGAAGTCGGTGCTAGGGCTGTCGAGCGTGCAGTTGATCTTCAAGGAGGGGACGGACGTCCTCGTGGCGCGGCAGCTCGTGCAGGAGCGGCTGGCCGTGGCGGCGCAGCGCTTGCCGCGGGCGGCGCGGCCGCCGGTCATCGTCCCGCCGGTGTCGTCGCTGAGCCGGGTCCTGAAAATGGGCCTGTCGTCCAAGACGCTATCGCAAATGGACATGACGGTGCTCTGCAAGTGGACGATCCGGCCGCGGCTGATGGCCGTCCCCGGCGTGGCCAACGTGGCCATCTGGGGCGAGCACGACCGGCAGTTCCAGGTGCTGGTCGACCCGGACCATTTGCGGGCGCACAACCTGACGCTCGACGCGGTGGTGCGCGGCGCGGGCGATGCGACGGTCGTGGCCTCCGGCGGGTTCATCGACACGCCGAACCAGCGGCTGGCCGTGCGGCACGAGCCGGCCGTGACGAAGCCGGAGGACTTGGCGCGGGCGGTCGTGGCTTATCGCGGAAACGCGCCCTTGGAATTGGGCGACGTGGCCGAGGTGGGCATCGGCTCGCCGCCGCCGATCGGCGACGCGATCATCAACGACGGGCCGGGGATCATGCTGATCGTCGAGAAGCAGCCCTGGGCGAATACGCTGGACGTGACGCGCGAGGTCGAGGCGGCCATGCAGGCCCTCGCGCCGGCGCTCAAAGACGTCGCAGTCGACACGACGATCTTCCGCCCGGCCACGTTCATCGAGCGGGCGCTTCAGAACCTGGGCAATTCGCTGCTCTTGGGCTGCATTCTCGTGGTGGCGGTGCTCGTGCTCTTTTTGTTCGACTGGCGGGCGGCGCTGATCAGCGCCCTGGCGATCCCGCTGTCGCTCTTTGCCGCCACCGTCGTGCTCTATTACCGCGGCGGGACGATGAACACGATGGTGCTGGCCGGGCTGATCATCGCGCTGGGGGAGGTGGTCGACGACGCGATCATCGACGTGGAGAACATTCTGCGGCGGCTGCGGCTGAACCGGCAATTGCCGGAGCCGCGGGCGGCGTTTGCGGTGGTGCTCGATGCGTCGCTGGAGGTGCGCAGCGCCGTCGTCTACGCGAGCATCATCGTGGTGCTGGCGCTGTTGCCGGTGTTTTTCCTGGAGGGGCTGCCGGGGACGTTCTTTCGGCCGCTGGCGGCGTCGTACGTGCTGGCGATTTTGGCGTCGCTCGTCGTCGCGCTCGTCGTGACGCCGGCCCTGGCGTTATTCCTGTTGCCGGCCGCGGCAAGGCAAACCCGAGAAGCCCCGCTCTCGGCTGTTCTCAAAAAGGGCTATCGCTGGCTGTTGGAAAGGATCGTCGGCAGGCCGGTGCTCGTCTCCGGGGCGGCGCTGGGCCTGTTGGCGGCGGGCGGACTGTCCATCCCGCTGCTGGGCGAGGAGTTGCTGCCCAAATTCAAAGAGTACGACTTTTTGATGCACTTCGTGGAAAAGCCCGGCTCGGGCGTGGACGCGATGGACCGCGTCACGATCAAGATCAGCCGCGAGCTGCGCTCCGTCGAGGGAGTGCGGAATTTCGGCGCTCACATCGGCCGGGCGGAAGTCGCCGACGAAATCGTCGGGCCGAATTTTACAGAACTGTGGATCAGCGTGCGGGACGACGTGCCCTACGACGAGACCGTCGCGCGGATTCAGCAGATTGTCGATAGCTACCCGGGCCTCTACCGCGACGTGCAGACCTACCTCACGGAACGCATCGACGAAGTGCTCACCGGGGCGCAGGCGCCGATCGTCGTCCGCATCTACGGCCCGAACCTGGCGGTCCTGGAGCAAAAGGGGCGCGAGGTCGGGGCCGTCATGGGAAACGTGTCCGGCGTGCGCTCCGTGAAAGTCGAGCCGCAGGTCCGCGTGCCGCAGGTGGCCGTCAAGATGAAGCCGGCGGCTTCGCAATTTGGCCTCGCGCACGCGGACGTCGTCCGCGCGGCGGCGACGCTGGTGAGCGGCACGAAGGTCGGCGAGATTTACGAGGAGCAGAAGATCTTCGCGGTGGTCGTGTGGGGCCAGCCCCAGACGCGGCGCGACGTGACTTCGCTCCGCGAACTGATGATCGATACGCCGTCCGGGGCGCAGGTGCGGCTGGGGGACGTGGCCGACGTGGCCGTCGTGCCCACCTATAACACGATCCAGCGCGAGGAGGCCTCGCGGCGGCTGGACGTGACCTGCCAGGTGGCCGGCCGCGATTTAGGCTCCGTCGCTCGCGAGATCGAGGATCGCGTGCGGCAGGACGTGGCCTTCGAGCGCGAATATCATCCGGAGTTCATCGGGCAGTATGCGCAGGCGCAGGAATCGCAGCGGCGGATTCTGTCGGTGCTGGGGCTGTCGCTGTTGGGCATTTTGCTGATCCTGTACGTCGATTTTCAGTCGCCGCGGATGGTGCTGCTCATCTTCCTGGCGGTGCCGTTTGCGATTGCCGGGAGCGTGGCGGGGGTGCTCGTGGGCGGGGGCGTGGTGTCGCTCGGGTCGCTGATCGGCCTGGTGACGGTGCTGGGCGTGGCCGTGCGGAACAGCATCATGCTCGTGGACCACTATCGGCACTTGCACGAGGCGGAGGGGGTGCCGTTTTCGCGGGAGGCGGTGCTCACGGGGGCCTGCGACCGGCTGGCGCCGATTTTGATGACGGCGCTGACGACGGCGCTGGCTTTGTTGCCGCTGGTGATCGGCGGCGAGCGGCCGGGGCAGGAGATCGAGTATCCGATGGCCCTTGTGATCCTGGGCGGCCTGGCGATGTCGACGGCGTTCAGCCTGATCGTGGTGCCGGTGCTGTACGGGGCGATGGGGCGCAAGGCGGTGACGTAGCGAGCGGCTCGCGTGCCATCCGCGTGTAACGCTTCCCCGTTCTATAGTGTGGCGGTCCGCTGCGATCGTGGAGCGCCCGCCCGCGGTTGGCAGTGTTGCAGGGGGCGACGCCCTGTTGGGAGAACCTTCGCGAAGGCGGCGCTCTATCTGGCGGCGATCCGGGCGGCGAAATGGCACGGCGGAATTCACGGCTACGACCACAACGCCTACGTCGAGTTGGCACGTTCCGACGGAGCGCTCTTATGCAACGAAGTCTCGTGGGATTGCTGGCTCTCGTCCTCGTGCTCTCGGTGGCGGCGGCAAGATGCGCAGGCCAGGACCAGCCGGCTTCGCCCGCGGACGAGTACAAGGCGCTGTTGAAGGAATTCAACAGGGCGTCAGGCGGAGGCCCGCTGTCGGACGAGGAGCGGACGAAGTTCGTCGGACGAGTATTCCAGCACCGGTACAAGCTGGCGCAGAAGTTCGTGGAGCTGGCCGAGAAATATCCGGCGGACCCGATCGCGGTGGACGCGTTGATGCAGGCGGTGTGGCAGGTGAACACGACGCCCTGGCCGGTGGAGCTTGTGGGCAAGGACGAGGCGGGGCCGAGGGCCTTTGAGATTCTAGAGCGCGATCATATCAACAGCGACAGACTTGGCCCGGTCTGCCGGCGGCTGTCGTTTGGGTTCTGCAAGGAATACGAGACGTTCCTGCGCGCGGTCCTGGAAAATAGCCCGCACCGGGAGGTGCAGGCGGCGGCTTGCCTGGGACTGGCGCATTTTCTGAACAACCGCTTGCAGCGACTCGACCTCGTCAAGGAGCAACCGGCGCTGGCCAAGGAGTTCGCAGATCTTTACGGCAAGGAGTACCTTCTGGAGTTGCAGCGGCGGGACCGCACGGCGGCCACGAAGGAGGCCGAGGCCTTTTTCGAGCGGGCCGTGGAGCTATACGGCGACGTGAAGCTGCCCGACGGCGGGACGGTCAGCGAGAAGGCCCAGGCGGAGCTGTTCGAGATTCGTCGCCTGGCCGTTGGGAAGGAGGCGCCGGAGATCGAAGGCGTGGACCAGGACGGCCAGCCACTGAAGCTCAGCGACTACCGGGGCAAGGTGGTGCTCTTGGACTTTTGGAGCGAAGCCTGACTCACGTGACGGGGCCAGTGGCCCCACGAGCGGTCGCTCGTCACGAATTTGAAAGACAAGCCTTTCGCGCTCGTCGGCGTCAACATCGCCGGCCACGACGCAAAGGACCTCAAGGAAGTCGTGGAAAGAGAGAAACTGACCTGGCGGTCGCTGGCGGACGCGGGCGCGTTGGGCCAGGGCGCCATCGCGACCCGATGGAACCTGACCAGCACGCCGACGCTCTACGTCATCGATCACCGGGGCGTGATCCGGCACAAGTGGTTAGGCGCTCCCGGCGAGAAGGTCATCGACGCGGCCCTCGACAAGCTGATCGAGGAGGCGGAGCGGAGCGGGAAGGATGCGCCAAAATGAAACTGCCATACCCGGCCGCCTGCCGTGGTTCGTCTGTGCGCGTGACTTGGCCTCATCATGCGGCCGGCAGCGCGACCTTTGCCCAGACCTGAGCCGGTTAGCAAGTCGTGGCTGGCCAGGGTTCAAAGAGAATGCAGTGATGGCGCTGGCGGCCTCTTCGCGCAGTGATCGCTCAGCGCCCGGCGTGTTCGATGAGCTACCGGCGCCGCCGGTTCACGGACGACGGATAGGGTTATGCGCCCCTCTGGCACGCTCTTTGCGAAAGACCCTGCCGGAGCACTCCGAGGAGCACCACCATGGCCGATACCAAGGTTCGCATTCCAAGCATGCCCGTAGAATCCAAGGCACGCAACAAAGACACGATGACCGACGGCGCGCCCAAGCTCTCGCGCCAGGAGCTGGTCCGGCTCTTGAACGAGGACCTTTCGCGCGAGTACCAGGCGATCATCGCCTACGTGGTCTACTCGCAGGTCCTCAAGGGCGCGGCCTACATGAAAATCGCCACGGAGCTCGAACGTCATGCCAAGGAGGAGCTGGAGCACGCGCTGACCGTCGCCAGGCAAATCGATTACCTCGGCGGCCAGCCGACCGTGACGCCCAAGCCCGTGAAGTCGTCCGAGGACGCCGAGGAAATCCTGCACTTCGACTTGGCGAACGAAAACGAGACGGTGCGGAATTACCAGGAGCGCGTGCGGCAGTGCGAGTCCCTGGGCGAATACGGCATGGCCGAGCGGATTCGCGAAATCCTCGCCCAGGAGCAGGAGCACCAGATCGACCTGGCGACGGCGCTGGGGAACGACGTAGCCGAGGTCACATCGCAGGAGGAACGGGCGTGAGGAACAATGTCCAACGGAAAGGTGAAACCATGACAACGCAGAAACAACGTACGGCGGCGCGCCGGAACATTCAAAAGGCGCAGCTCGTCTGGAAGTCGATGTCGTCTCGCCAGCATTCCCGGTCGCAGCCGGAAGGCCGCAGCCGAAGGAAGCCGGGGACCAAAGGGACGGGCAAGTACTACCACGTCGCCGTCCGGTCGAAGGAGGATTTCGTCACGTTTCGGACGCAGGACGTGGGCCAGCGGGGGCACGTGCAGCGCGTGGCCGGCAAGCGCAGCAGCGGCACGTGGGACACGATCAAGTGGCTGATCAGCAAGTCGGACGCGCACGTGGAGAACGGGAAGCTCGTGGCCGACACGGCGGGGGCCAGGAAGGTGCTGTCGCAGCTTGGCTCGACGGCCAAGCACGTCAGGGGCGACATGTTCCAGGCGGCCCCGCGGCGCGACGTTCCGGAGCACGAAAAGCCCACGCCGGCGCAGAAGCGGGCGCGGCGGACGAACATCAAGAAGGCGCAGGCGGCGCGGCACAGCGCGGCGTGAAGTCCAAGCGGTTGCAACGGGTTCTATCAAGACCCGTTTCCGTCCCGGCGGGCCGTCTTGTTGCAGATGACCTAAAGCGCGGCGTACCGCGCAGCAATTGCTACTTCGCTGCCTCCGTGCGCTGTCGTTCGTCGAAGAGATCCAGCGCATGCCGCGCCTCAGACTCCACATAGAAGTCGTCGTCATGTGTGAGATCATTCAGCTCGCGCCGTAGTTTGTCCGCAAGCCCGTCCCTCACTGGGAATAGCTGGCCGATTGCCTGCGCTGCCCGCATCCGAATCCAGGCTTCCGCAGTTCCACGAGCGTACTGGCCGTGCCCAGGCTGCTCTGCTCGCCAATCCTCGGGAGACAGCCGCACTCGTGGCCTGGCAAAGCCGAGCAACGGCGCGACGGATGGCGGGGAAATTCGGAAGAGACGCAGGGTGCCACCGCGGCGGCGTTGAGGTCTCGGCCAGGGATGAAGACGAGAATCGACCGCCAGTCTTGCCGCGCACAGGGGCGGAGTCAACGCAACAGTTCGCTCGCGCGACGAGTCGAGCAAGTTGCACGGGCGTGTTCGAAAAATCGCCAAAAAAATAGTTGACGACGCAACGCCGCTTTATACACTACATCCTGTACTGTAGATGGAACGCACGCACGGAGCGCCCGATGCAAAAGCCGGAATTGCAAAAGCCGACCGTCGCGGAACTCGCCATCCTCCGCATCCTCTGGGACCGGGGGCAAAGCACGGTCGCCGAGGTCAAGGACGTCCTTTCTCAGCGGAAGGCGAAAGGGGCGCTCAAGTACACCGCCGTCCTCAAGGCCCTGCAGACCATGGCCGACAAGGGACTCGTCGATCGACAGGAGCGCGGACGGGCGCACGTCTACCGCGCGCGGATCAAGCAGCCCCAGGCCCAGCGTTCCTACCGCGACCTCGTTTTCAACCTGTTCAGAGACTCGATCGGCGACTTGATCGCCGCGGCCATCGATTCCAACCGGCTTTCGCGCGCGCAGCTCGACGAGATCGCCGAGCAAATCGAAAAGCTCCGCCGCCGCGAGCAATCGGGAAAGAAATCGCCATGAACGAAACCTTGGGGCAAATCGCCCAGTCGCTGGCCCGAACGCCGCTGCTGGCCGTCGCGTTTTCCATGCTGCTGGCGGCGGGACTGGCCTTCTGGCTGAGAAAGTGTGGCGCCCGCTCGCCGATTCGGTTTCGAGCCGCACGATCTGCCTGGATAGCCGCGACGCTGGCCTGGTGCGCAGTCTTCGCGGCGCTGTGGTATGCCGCTATGCCCCCTGCGCCGGATTCGGTCTCGCAGCCCGCGGCCGGCGACGCCCGCGCGATTGCGTCGACGGACACGGCCGGATTTCCCGGAAGCGCGGGCGGCGATGGGTCCTCTGCGCAAGTTCTGGCGCCCGCGGGCACGGTGGGGCAGGCCGGCGGGCCGT
Organism: Planctomycetia bacterium; assembly: GCA_016177915.1. Classification (GTDB taxonomy): domain Bacteria; phylum Planctomycetota; class Planctomycetia; order Pirellulales; family S012-138; genus JACOUI01. Next base: position 1,349 of record JACOUI010000011.1, on the reverse strand, counting down.
CGGACATCAGGGCGGCGCCGCCCGTGAATTTCACCGCCCCGATTCTGCTCGCATGGCTGACAATTGCCGTGGCTGGCGGGCTGCGTTGGGCCGTGGGGTGGGCGCTTCTGGCCGGCGTCTTGCGTCGCGCGCGTGCAGCGTCGGCGGAACTTTTAGCGCGCGCCGAGGATTGCCGATCGCGGATCGGCGTGGGGCGGCACGTTCGCGTCGTGCAGAGCGACTCGCGGCTTTTGTGGACGCCGTTCGTCGTCGGCTTGCGCCGGCCGACGATCGTCTTTCCCGATTGGGCGCTCGGCGCACTGTCGGCCGAAGAGCTCGACGCGGTGCTGGTCCATGAATTGGTACACGTGCGGCGGCGCGACTACCTTTGGAAGCCGATCGAACGGCTCATCGGCGTCCTCTTCTGCCTCGATCCGGGCCGGTGGTGGATTTCGCGGCAGCTTGACAGCGAGCGCGAATTCGCCTGCGACGACCTGGCGGCCGCTGCCTGCGGCACGGCCAGCGGCTATCTCCGCGCCCTGCACCGCCTGGCCGCGGCCCACGCCGCCCGCAGCTTCGGAGTGGCGTTCATTTCCGCTTCGGGCCCGGCGCTTTTGACGCGCGTGAAGCGCATGTCGGGCGAAGCGCCGCCGACGCGCCATCCGGCGTGGTGGGCGGCCGGCAGTGCGACGGCGATGTTCCTGGCCATTCTGCTGATTGCCGGGGGGATGGTGCGCGAGCCGGAGGTTTCGTTGTCTGGCGGCGCAGCGGCGCCCGGCGCCGCGAATGGCAGCGCCGAGGATGCCGGCACGGTCGACGCGCAATTCGCCGCCGTGCCCGCGGTGCGACTGGCCGCCGCTCCCGTCCCGTTCGACCAGCTTCCGCACCCGGCCGACAACCCGCGCGAAATCCTGCTGCCGGCGGGCGGGCGGGTGGCGTTTACATACACGATGCCGCGCGACCCGTCGCAGTTGGACCAGCACGAGGACTTCTTCCTGCGCGTCGAGGATCCGGAGCGGCCGGTGTGCGTGCAGGTGATCTCGCAGACGCCCGGCTGCCAGCCCTTTCTGAGGGCCGATTGGCCGACGCCATCCGGCACGGACGCCGATACCGACGTCGACGGCGGCCGAGGAAACCGGGCGTTCCTGCTGTGGCCGCGGCTCTTGCCAGCGCCGAAAAACGTTTTGGAGCTGCAAGTTTTCGGCTCACCGCCGGGCGAGTTGTTCGAACTGCCGGAAGCGCGGTTCATCCTTTGCGCCTGGCAGCCGGCGGCGGCGGACATCGACCCGGACGTTCTGGGCGTCGAATCGTCGCCAATCTTGCTCGACGAGAACGGCACAGGCACGCTGCCGTACCTGCGGGGCGAGCCG
>JACOUI010000010.1 GCA_016177915.1 Planctomycetia bacterium | reverse complement strand
GCAGGCTGAAAGGGTCCTCGCGCCAGCCGGCGATGTAGCGGTCGAACAGTCGCCCAAAGTGCGGCGACGTCCAGGTCGCCGCGTGGACGCCGTTGGTGATCGAATCGATCCGGTAGCGGGCGAACATCTGCTGGGAGACGTCGCCGTGCCGCTTGGCCACGCCGTTGACGTAGTGGCTGAGGTTCAAGGCCAGGAACGTCATGTTCAGCGCGCCCTCGCAGCAGAACACGTCCTTCATGTCGAACTCGCGCCGCGGGCCCAGGACGCGCCGCGCCAGGTCGAGCGGGAACTTGTCGTGGCCGGCCGGGACGGGCGTGTGCGTCGTGAAGACGCACAGCCGGCGGACCGCCTCCACGTCCTCGTGCGTCACTTCCCGACCAGCGGCCGACGCCTGCTCGTGCAACAACTCCAGCGACAAAAGGGCCGCGTGCCCCTCGTTCATGTGAAAGCGGTGCAGGGTCGGGTGGCCCAGCGCCCGCAACAGCCGCACGCCCCCAATCCCCAGCACGGCCTCCTGACAGAGCCGGTAATACTCGTCGCCCCCGTACAGATAATGCGTGAGCTTCCGGTCCCAATCCAGGTTCTCGGGCAGATCGGTGTCCAGGAAGTAGACGGGCACCTTGTATCCGCCGTAGCCTGCGACGTCGCGCTTCCACGCCGCGACGCGCACGGTGCGGCCGTCGAGCTGCACTTCAACCTTCTCCGGCAGCAGCTCGACGAAGTCGTCGACGGGCCAATCGACCGGCTCCTCGGTTTGCCGGCCGTCGGCGTCCAGCCGCTGATAAAAGTAGCCCTTGCGGTGCAGTAGGGTGACGGCGACCATGGGCACGCGCAAATCGGCCGCCGCGCGAATCGTGTCGCCCGCCAGAATGCCCAGTCCGCCGCCGTAGGTCGGCATGCCCGGCTCCAGGCCGACCTCCATGGAGAAGTACGCGATCGTCGGCTCGCTTTGCGTCATGGTCCTTCAAATTCCGCGAGCCGGCTCGCCTCGTGCCGTCCAGCCTTAGGGTTGTCGCACCTCGATCGAGATTTCAACGCATCGCACGAGATCCAGCCGCAAGACCGCCGCCTGGGCCAACTGCTTCATGTAGAACGTCGTGACCACGCCCGAAAGCACGACCATCCCGTCCACGACCTCGCATTCCAGCTCCGCCACGGACCGATAGCCGGTCATCCGCAGCGCGGCTGTGGCGGCCTGTCGAATCCGTTCATCGCGCAGGCACGTTTGCTCGACGGCGGACGCTGGTGGCCGATGGCTGATTTGCGTGAGCATGGCGGGGTGCTCCAGGGTGGCAGGTGGTCCCAACGCCGGGCGTCTCCCATTTAGCAACGGCCGTACCAGTTTGGTCCAAAACGTGCATAAATCTCGCTTCCGTCAGGTGTCCTGCGTTTCCGGGCGAAAGGCAGCACCTGATCGGCAAGAAAAGTGGGACTTTTGACGGCCGCGGCACCGGTTTGCGACAGTTTGCAGCCCACAACCCTAAAATATCAGAGAGATCGGCAGCGCGAACCTGGCGCACCGAGTGTGCGTTTAAGGGCTGCGGGAGCGCGCTGCCCAGCGCACCGATAGCGCAAAGTTGTTTGCGAGCAAGCAGCCCGCCGCCAACGGCTCGCTGCTCGCGTGTACACATCCATGAAGACTGGGAGGAATCGCCATGGCCACTGCACGTTGGATTCGCGAAATGCTCACGCAGCGCGGGATTCCGTTTCAGGAACTGCACCACCGGGAAGTCTTCACGTCGCAAGAGGTGGCCCAGTGCGAGCACACGAGCGGCCACCACGTCGCCAAGGTCGTCGTGGCAATGGCCGACGGCCGTCCGGTCGAACTGGTTCTGCCGGCCAGCCGGCGCGTGGCGCTCAAGAAAGTGAAGAACGTCCTGGGGGCGAAGGACGTCCGGCTGGCGTCGGAAGCCGAGATGGAGAAGTTCTTTCAGGATTGCCAGGTGGGGGCGGTGCCGCCGCTACGGCACTGGAAGGACGTCGACGTGCTGATGGACGAGTCGCTGAACGTGACCGGCGAGATCCTGTTCCAGGCCGCGACGCATGAGGACGCCGTCCGCCTGCGGTTCGGCGACTGGTACGACCTCGTCCTGCCGCGCGTGGCGGACTTCACCGAGCCGGAAGCGGTGACGGCCTAACTGGCAGGACGGCCTTTCCAGGCCGTCGTCTCGGAGACGGCCCAGAAAGGGGCTCAGCAGGGCCGTCCTACGGCACCGGCGGCTTTGCGCCGATCGGCAACGGGCCGCCCACGAGCCGTTCCAAAGCCGCCACCGTCTGCCGCAGTTCGGCGTGCAGCTTGTGCTCGGCCAGGCGGTAGCGCAGAAGCTGCCGCCAGTTGTCGAGCAACTGCAAAAAGTCGACCTTGCCCGAGGGGAAGTCGGCGATCGAGACTTCCAGCGTTTGCTCGGCTTTGGGAATGATCTGCTCGCGGAACAGCCGCAGAAGGTCGTATTGGCTCGCGGCCTGCTCGAAGAGCGCCTTGATCTCTTCTTGGGTTGTGTCGCGAAGTTCGTCATACTGGCGGGCCGCGGCGGCGATCCGCGCCTCGGCTTCGCGCACGCCGGCATCCAGGCGGCACGTGTAAACCGGCAGGTTGGCCTGGAAGAGCAAGGCGACGTCGTCGATGCCGTCGGCCGTCGGGGCCATCGCCTTGTGCGTCGTCATGCCGCCCCAGGCCGCCCCCAGCGTCACGTCCGGCACGTACTGGGCGCAGGCCAGCTCCAGCCCGAAGCGCTCGCGCGAAATCGCCGCCAGTTGCGCGTGCAGCTCGGGCCGCGAGGCCACGCCTTGCTCATAGAGCACCGTCAGGTCGTCCGGCAACGGCTCGGCAGGCAGCTCGCCAAGCGCTCGCACGGGCGTGTCGGGCGAAACGTGCAACAGCCGCGCCAGGCGCGCCTGGGCGGCTTGCTCTTCCTTCTTCAGGCGCAAGAGTTCGCCGTCGAGGTCATAGACTTCCAGCTCGACGCGCAACAGGTCCTGCTGGCTGCCGCCGGGGAGCTTGAGCCGGTTCAAGACCAGCTCGGTGATCTGGGTGGCCAGCTTCCGGCTCTCTCCGGTGATCTCGACCGCCTTCTCGACGTAGTACAGGTCGTAATAGGCGCGCTGGACCTGCTCGACGATTTCCAATTCGGCCGCGGCAATTTCCGCCTCCGCCGCCTCGGCCTCCGCCAGGGCCTGACGCGCCTTGAAGCAGCGCTTTCCGCCCAGGGGGAATGTCTGCGTGAGGGCGACGTCGGCCGTCTTGCGGCCCGACGCCGTCTGCGGAACGCGCGGAAAGAACGGGAACCCCATGACGTCGATCATCGGGTCCTCCAGGCTCCCCGCCTGCGGCACGCGCTGCCGCGCGGCCTCAAAGGCCATGCGCTTGGCCTGAATCTTCGGGTTCCGCTCGAGCGCGGCCGTTACGTAGTCGTCCACGGAATGCGGCCCGGCCAAGTCAGAGTCTTCCGCCAGCAACTCCCCCTCCGCCAAATCGACGTCGAGGTGACACGGGAAGTCCAGACAGCCGCCGCAAGCGCCGGCATCTCGGCAGACAGGCGCCGCGTGACAGCCGGCCATGGCCAGCAGCAGGCCGCCGAGCATCGGAACGCGGTGAAACCTGGCGATCATGACGCCATGCTGCTTGCTTAAGAGTTGACAGGACGCGGACCGGAATTCCGGACGCCATGGCCGACCGGCCGCGGACGTAGGGAGAGACTCGTGGACGTGTCGCGGCGATTATCGAAAAGAGTTGGCTGGAACTTTAGGGAATCTCTCTGCCGCGGGACCTTACGTGCAAAGAGCCGTGCTGGCACGTTTTGCGACCATTTCGGGCGCGCCGATCCGCGCACCGCACACCCGGCGAGCCGCCGCGCAACCCCAAGATTAGGCGTTTCTTGCGAGTTTTGGGGTTCCGAACATGGAAAGCGGCAGCACTGGCACGGAGTATGCGACACGTCCACAGGCCCGGTCGGCTCGGCCTGAGTCTGCCTGATTCCCTCGTTCAGAGAAATCGCCGCCTTGGTGCCGTCACGGCGTGCCGGAGGTGCTCTCTGCCCCTGCGACCATCTTTCTCATCTCCTTCTGGAACGCGCGCGCCCACTCGGCCGCGGCCGAATAGTCGCTGCCGGCCTCCGGCAAGAGCACGGCCGACTCGTCGCAAAAGCCCAGCAGCTTCACGCGCGGCTTCGTCGTGTAGGCCTGCATTTGCAACCGCTCGTCACCCCGGATCAGCAGGACGTCGTAGGGCTGCGTCCAGCGATAGGGCCAGATCATGACTTGGTCGTCGATCGGGCCGGCAAGCACGTCCCGCCCCAGCGCGCCGGCGATCGGCACGTGCCGTTCGGACAGGACGTGCAAGAGCGTCGGCAGCACGTCGGCGTGCGTCGTGGCCTGGTCGACGGTCATGGCCGGCACGCCCGGTCCGACCATCAGCAGCGGCACTCGCGTCTGCACTTCCGAGGGCCGCGTGCCGTGCCCCAGCGCCCCGTCCTCGTGGAACGACTCGCCGTGATCGCCGGTGACGACGATGATGGTCCGCTCCGGATCGAGCTTTTCGATGAGCTTGAGGATTTCGTATTCCAAGAACAGCGCCGCGTTGCGGTAGCGGTTGTAGAGCACGGCCGGCTCGGCGTTTTGCCAATTGGCCCGGTCCACCTCGCCGACGGGCAGGTGTCGCGCGAATTCCGGCGGGAAGGCGTAAGGGAAATGCGTCGACATGATGAACGCCATGATGAATCGCGGCTTGGCCGAAGGCTGCGTCGCCAGCTCGCGCACGCGGGCCAGCACGCGCGGGTCGCGGTCGGGCCAATCGCGGAAACCCGACCCGCTGATTTGGGAGGTGCTGTCGAAGTACGGCTCGCAGAGATACTCGCCCATCCGGCGGAAGCCCTGGCAGCCCCCGCTCGTCAGGAAGTGGCACTCGTAGCCGGAGTTCCGCAGACTGATCGTCGTCTGCGGCGCGACGCGGGCGTCGAGCGTCGGCCCGTACACCGCCGCCGACCGGCTGTAGAGCAGCCCAAAGAGCCCCAGGTGCGACGTGTTCGTCCCGGCGTAATGCCGGTTGAGGCGGAGGCCCTTTTTTCCCCAGGCGTCGAGGCGGGCCATGACTTCGGGACTGACGGCGCTGTCGCGGAAGCTCTCCAGGACGATGTAGATGACGTTGGGGGCGCTTTCGCGCGAGAAACGGGCGGACTCGTCGGGCGGCGGGGCGTCGGCAAAATGCGGCTGCGCCTCGTCGTAGCTCTTCTCCAATTGGGCATTGAGCCGCGTCTCAAACTCACTGAATTGCTGATGGCTGCGGAAAAAGACCAGGCCGCCGTAGCGGACCTCCGACTTGGTATACGAAACGCGGTGGATCACGCGCTCCTCGGCGTCCAGAAGCTCGATCGTCTGCCCGCCGTTGCCCAGCCGCAGCCCCTCGGCCGAAAGCGTGACGACCTCCGTCGACTGCGGGCTGATTTCGCCCGACAGAGCGAACGTGTTCCCCTCGGCGTCGCGAAGCCGCCATTTTTCCAACCGCACCGGCCGCCGGCCGAAGTTGTGCAAGTGGACTTGTTCGCGGCCTTCGTCCTGCCCCGCGGGATTAGGCAGGAGCGACACGATTTGCACGGTCTCTTCGTCGCCGCCCAGCCACTCGCTTCCCCAATCGAGGCACGCGGCGTCGACGGGCAGCATGTTGCGGGCGTAGCGCATGGCCAGCGGCGTCGTCCAGTGCTGGGCCGGCCACAGGCCCAAGAGCGCGACGCCGTAAAGCACGCCGCAAACCGCGGCGCCGCCCCGGCCGGCTGCTGCCGGCCACCGACGCGCCAAGCTCCCAACAAGCCGTTGGCACAAGAGCCAGCCGGAGACGCCGGCCAGCAAGACCGCCAGGACGATGCCCGTCCCCAGGCCGAAGGTCCCCGCCGTATCGCCGCCCCACTCCAGGTGGTTGGCCGTGGGCATGGTCGCGGCATCGTACAAATAGGGGAGCAGCTCCAGGGCGTGCGTGCCGCCGATCTGTTGCACGCGCAGGTCGATCGCCAGCCAAGCGACGACCGCCACCCAGCTCGACACGACCACGAAGGCCGCCAGCCGCAACCGCCGCCGCCAAGCCAAGAGGCCGCCGACGGCCATCGGCAAAGCCAAAACGAGCAGCGTCTTCCACCACAACAGCCACTTCACGAGCGCCTTCTGCCCATCGCTGAGCCTGGCACCCGGCAAGTTGAGCCGCGGCCGGTAATGCGGCCATTCCAGCAGCAGCGCAAAAAGCGCCGTGGTGACGATCACGAACAGCGCCGCCTGACACCAAAGCAGCGCGGGCGACGCGGTGCGCCGTTGCCGCGCGGCGGGCGGGGCGGCCGGCCGCGGGACATTCGCGGCGGAAGGAGAAGCTGCGCCGGCTGCGGTGGGTCGAACCGGCCGAGAGACCGACATGACCGCCTCCGTGGATGACCGTCGGTTTTCGGTGCAATTAAAAAGTGCGGGAATGAAGGGAGTTCTTTATCCGATCCCCTTGATGGCGACAAGTTTAACTGCGTGCGTGCAGCACGAGCACGACCGCGAGCTGCGACGGGAAATCGTTTCGTGCGCAGACAATAGGCAAGATACGCAATATGCGCAATCCCCGGCGAAAGGGTGCCTCCCGTGGGCGGAGGTTTCCGGCCGTGCTATTCTGGCTATGTGCGATTCGGTCGGTGGGCGATGCCCAGGTTTCCGCCACCGCTCGCCGAAGTACGGCAGGCGGGCCGCCATTGGCGGCGAAAGCAAGGCAGGCGGGCCGCCTACCCTACGGGGAGATGCGATGCAAGAATTACGAGCCGTGGAACACGATCCGACCGACACGACGGCCCGGTATCGCCTGGAAGTGGCCGATCGCGTGAAACGGCTGCCGCCCTACCTCTTCGCGCGGATCAACCAGCTTCTCTACGAAAAACGCCGGGCCGGCGAGGACGTGATCGACCTGGGGATGGGCAACCCCTCCGACGCCCCCGAAAAAGCTCGTCATCGAAAAGCTCGCCGAGTCCGCCCGCGAAAAGGACAGCCACGGCTACAGCCCTGTGCTGGGCATTCGCAACCTGCGGCGCGAAGTGGCCGTCAAGTACGAGCAGCGCTACGGCATGAAGCTCGACCCCGACGGCGAGGTCGTCGTTTGCCTGGGCTCGAAGGAGGGCTTCAGCCACATGTGCCTGGCGCTGCTGGGCCCGGGCGACACGGCCCTCGTCCCCTCGCCGGCCTATCCGCCGCACCTTTATTGCGTGGCGCTGGCCGGCGCGAACGCCATCTCGCTGGAGGTGGCCGACTCGCAGCGCTTCCTGTCGAACGTGGCCTACACCTGCCAGCATTTGTATCCGAAGCCGAAGGTCGTGATCGTCAACTTTCCGCACAACCCCAGCACGGCCGTCGTCGAGCGCGAGTTTTACGTCGAGGTCGTGAAGCTCGCCAAGCAATACGGCTTTTTCGTGATCAGCGACCTGGCCTACGCCGACGTGGTCTTCGACGGCTACCAGGCGCCGAGCTTCCTTTCGGCGCCGGGGGCCAAGCAGGTCGGCGTCGAGTTCACCACCATGAGCAAGGGCTACAACATGGCCGGCTGGCGCGTGGGCTTTTGCGCCGGGCATCCGGAGATGGTGCGGGCCCTGTCGACGATCAAGGCCTATTACGACTACGGCATGTTCCTGCCGATCCAGGTGGCGGCGATCCTGGCGCTAAGGCACACCGACGAGGCTGTGGCCAGGCAGGCGGCGGTCTATCAAAAGCGCCGCGACGCACTGTGCGAGGGGCTCAATCGCCTGGGCTGGAACGTCACCCCGCCCAAGGCCTCGATGTTCGTGTGGGCGAAGATCCCCGAGCCCTGGGCCAAGATGGGCTCGCTCGACTTCGCCATGAAACTTTTGGAGGAGGGCGACGTGGCGGTCAGCCCGGGCGTGGGATTCGGTCCGGCGGGCGAGGGCCATTTGCGGCTGGCGCTCGTCGAGAACGAGAAACGCCTCAAGCAAGCCGTGCGGCAAATGGGCCGCGCGATGGGAATCAAGCTGCCGCCGGGGAAGGGGACGGCCGGGTGAGTCGATTGCCACGTGTCGGTGGATGCGACAAGAGCGCCGCCGTACAGATTCGCGCCGTAGCTGGCTGATTGCGATTCAGCTTTTCTTTTGCATTAGCGCCAGCAGTTTCTTTGCTGCCGCCTCGGCAAATTGCGGGTCGTTGATGTGCAGGTCGTGCTCGACGACCTCCACCTTGACGGCCGCGCGGCGGATGCCGTCGAAAAGCGCCTCGCGGGCGGCGGCGTCGTCGAACGGCTGGCCGGCGGCGTCGATGGCCGACACGCCTCGGCCCGGCAGGAGGATCGCGGCCGGCCCGCGGCTAGCGGAAACTTTTCGGCCGATCTCCTCGCCGAGCCTGGCGTTTTCCTCCGCCGTCGTGCGCATGAGCGTGACGGTCGGGTTGTGGCGGTAGAAGAGGCGATGGCGGAATCGCTCGGGCACGGTCTCGGGCGCGTGAAAGTTGACCATGTCGAGCGCGCCGACGGAGACGACCTGCGGGACGCCGGCCTTGGCCGCCGCGGTCAGCCGGTCCGGCCCAGCGGAGAGGACGCCGCCGACCAGTTCGTCGGCCAGCTCGGTGGTGGTGATGTCGAGCACGCCGGCGATGAGCCCGTCGGCGATGAGCGACTCCATCGCCTGGCCGCCGCTGCCTGTGGCGTGGAAGACGAGCACTTCGTAGCCGGCCTGCTCCAGGACCTGCCGCGCCCGCTCGACGCACTTCGTCGTCACGCCGAACATCGTGGCGGTGACGAGCGGCTTGTCCTTCGTCGCGGGACCGGCGGGGCGGGCGGCGACCATGCCGGCCATGGCCGCGGCGGCGTTTCCCAGCACGAGCCGGCTGATGCGGTTGATGCCGGAGATATCGACGACGGAATTGAGCATCAGGATATCTTTGTCGCCGACGTACTGCCGGACCTGGCCGGAGGCGAGCGTGCTGACCATCAACTTGGGGACGCCCAGCGGGAGGGCCCGCATGGCGGAGGCGCCGATGGTCGTGCCGGCCGAGCCGCCGATGGCCAGGACGCCCTGGACTTCGCCGCGGGCATAGGCCTCGGCGACGATTTGCGCGGCGCCCTGTGCGGCGGCGGCGACGGCACGTCCCCGGTCGCCGCGGCGCTGCTCGTCTTCGAGCGAGGTTCCGGCGGCGGCAAACAGCGTTTCGCGCGGCACGTCGGCGGCGACGGCGGGCCGGCCCAGGCAGCCGGCGTCGACGAGCGTGGTCTTGACGCCGCGGCGGGCCAGCTCGTCGCGCACAAACGCGGCTTCGTGGCCCTTGGTGTCGAGGGTGGCGAGAAGGAAGACGCTCATGGGGGGGTTGTTTTTGAGAGGAGTGCAATTGTGCGGCTACGTGCGGCAAAGCGCGAGCAACCCCGTTATGAAGCCCACGACATCCGCCTGGATCTCGTCATCCGGGCGTCCCGCAAGAAACTCCGCCACGCGCCGCGGTCCGACCGCATCGTGCTGCGAGAAGTCACGTTCAAGAATCGTTATCGCCCGGGCGCATTCCGATTCGCCGAGCAGTGTACGGAGGCGGTCTGCGACGTTGGCTGTGCCCTGGCCGTAGTTCTTGACGACGTAAAACAGGTCGTAGGCGTCCTTGTTTTCGCCGCGGTTCTCAAACGCGAGAGCCTTGAGGACAACATACGCGCCGGGACCGCAGACCCATACGTCGCGCGTCGCTTGTTCCCCGAGAATCGTGCGACCTTGAAGCTGCACTTTCTCTCGGTCGGCGAAAGCCAGCCGCAAACCGGGCGTGACGATGGCCGCGAGTTCTTTTTCAAGGTCGAATAGCCGCCCTGGCTGTTCGTGCCCGGCGACGGCATCGATGAGAAAGTCGACGGTTGCCGCCACATCCGCCCCGCGCTCAAAGCGCCAGCGCTGCCTGGTCGGCCGGTTGTTCTCATTTACGTCGGGCGCAAAATCTGCCCGGCGCAGTCTCTCGGCCAGTTCCTGGTAACGTCGCGCGTCGAGGATTCCGAGCGACGGGCCGACGTCGAGATCCATCGTGCCGACGTGACGTTCGCGCGGCGAGCCGGCACCCTCTGGCGGCAACAGCAGCGACGGGACGAAACCGCCGACAACGGTCACTTCGTCGAGCAGGTCGCCGATCTTCGTTGCGACGTAGAGCGCCGTCGCGCGGACGAGCTCGACCTGGTCCGGACCGTAGCCGGCGGCGGTCGTCGGCTTTGGCGGCATCGGATCACCACTTCAGATATTTCTGCCGGACTTCGTCAGCGGCCTCGGCGGCGCGTTCGGGGTGGCCCTTCAGGTCGAGGTACGCTTGAACGGGATGGACGCAGCAGATGCCCTCGACGTCGGCCGCTGCGGCAAAGACGCCCTCGTCGTTGGGAACGACCAGCCATGTATTGGCGCCTCGGCTTTCGGGCCGGAATTCCAGCGATCTCAGAATATCCGATTCCGGCTGGCGCGCGACGTAAAAAGTCGCGATCCGAAAAGCCGAGAATCTCGTGAGCAGCCAGGCCGCAGCCAAGCCGGTCGCGGCGTGCGCCAGACGGCGATGGCGCAGCTCGTCGGCGATGCGCGGAAGCAAAGATTCGCCGGAGCGGGCGGCAATGTGTCCCTCGATAATTCGGTGCTTGGAGAAGTCGTAGACCTCGCGCCAAGCGTCAAGGAGGAGAGCCGGTTCGCGAGGGCGAACGCGTTTTTGCGCGTCGCGCAACAGGTGTCCGTCGGCTTCCAGCGCGCGAACGATTCGACTGACAAAGCCTTCGCCGAGTTTGACGAGTTTGGAAAGCTCCCGCTGTCGGTGCCAGCGTTTCGGATCGATGAGGAGTTGTCGGGCTACACGAGCGCTCTTGGGAGCGAAGACGGTGGCGGGGCGGCCGCGGCGTTTGAACTGGTTGGGGCGGCCGGAAAAGAAAACGCGCAGGCCGGGGGCCTCGATGCGGGCGTTGCCGGAGAGGTCGAGCCATGAGACGCCGGACTCGCCGCACAATTGTTCGCCGACCTTTCCCATGTAGGGAACGACCAGGAGGGGAATCGATCGCTTCCCGGCAGCAGTCTGATACTCTTCCAGTTGCGCAATAGCATGACCGACGGTCGCGGCGTCGCCGCTCTTTTTGAACTCGACAATGAATTGGCGGTCGCCGCTACGCAGGACTAGGTCAGCCGCCAGCCGAGACGACGAGCGGGAGGGCCGCACCGGCTTGCCGACCCATTGGGCAAGGTAATCGGCAATGCGCCGCTCGAATTCCAGGGATAGAAGACGCATGGAGCCTGGCTGGTGGAACCGGGTTTATACCTTACTAAATTATCATACTTTACCCGTTGATAAAGTCAAGTATTTTAGTGAAGTTAGGCAGGCGAAAACCGTCTTTGCGGCTGCCGCTTTTCACGGGAGTCTGATAGCACCACCGACGAAACTCAGGCAATTGACGCAAATTGCGGGGTTTGTTGGCTGAAATCACCCTCAAAACGCGCGCACCAGCGGGACTGCACCCCAGCGAAAAGCTGACCGACAAGGTGAATTTTTTGTCGCTGATGCTGGCCCTGTTCGGCGGCACGGCCTCGCTGCCGCACATTTTGATTCGCTACTACACCGTCAAGGACCAGGCCAGCGCCCGCAAGAGCACCGTCGTGGGCATCGCCAGCATCGGGTTCTTTTACATCCTGACGCTGTTTTTGGGATTGGGGGCGATGACGAGCGGGGCCTTGGACGTTTCGGACAGCAACATGGCTGCGCCGCTTCTGGCGCGGAGCTTCGGGGAGCTGATGTTCGCGTGCATTTCGGCGATCGCGTTCACGACGGTGCTGGGGACGGCGTCGGGACTCATCGTGGCGGCGAGCGGGGCGGTCGCGCACGATCTGCTGGCCGGCTATTTTCAAATCGAGATGAACGACTCGAACAAGGTGCGCGCCGGGAAGGTGACGGCCGTGGGCGTGGGAGTCGTGGCCATCGTGCTGGGCATTTTGTTCCAGAAGATGAACGAATTATCTCGCGGTTTTCGCGGAATCAGCCGTGTTTTTCCATATTTTGCAGTCCCTGTGTAGGCAGGGTTCATGAGGATGTCGCGGATCGTCGCGCGATCCCAACGTTGCTTCCCGGTCCGCGTCAAGACGCCTCGCTCGGCCAGCCGCCGCGCCACCTCGCCCAGCGACAATCCTTCGACGGCCACCCAGCTAAACATCTCGCGTACCATACCCGGAGCAGTCACGACTTAGGACGGCCGAGGCCCAACCGATCCCCGCGGTCGAAGAACCGCCCGGGGATGGCAATATGAAACTGCAAGGCGTTTTTTACAACATCGTTTGCCGTTACCTAGCGAAGCCCAGGGTCGACGCGCAGCGGCGCACCCTGGGTCGGCGGTCCTCACGCTCCGAATACCCCAACGGGGCCCCAACGGGGCTACATAGGCGCGCCGACGTCGATACCAATTTGTGGCGACGGCGCGCCGCGAATAAGATCGATGCGCGTCATCGTTCCGCCGAACAACGATCTCTCGCCACTCGCTAGGTCCATGCCCTGGCCCGACAAGACCCGCTGGCCGCCGCTTACGCTCCGCCGCCGCGATCAAGCGGTGATCGCCGCGGGCGTGATCGTTCTGCTCGCGTATCTGGCCGTGCGGTGGTGGATCTGGCCGGGCGGCTTTGTCGAGGCCGAACGGCAAGCGCCCGCGCCGGCGAAGTTCCAGGTCGATATCAACACGGCGGCCTGGCCGGAGATCGCGCAGCTACCGGAGATCGGCGAGGCGCTGGCCAAGCGCATCGTCGCCTCGCGCGAGAAGGACGGGCCCTTCAAGACGCACGACGATTTGGACCGCGTGAGCGGCATCGGGCCCAAGACGGTGGAAAAGCTCCGGCCGTACTTGCTGCCGATCAAGTAGCCCTCACTCCGCGTGAGGACGCGTAGATTCGCTCGTGGCCGATCGGGCTCCGGCTTCATCATTCAACTGTTGGCAATCGTTTGCTCGCCAACGCGCTACATCACGGAGCGTGAGGGCTACTTTGGGAGCGTGAGGGCTACTTTTTCAGGCTGAACCGGTACACCGTCGTCGATTTCAGCTCCTGCCCCGGCTTCAGGATCGTCGTGGGGAAGCTCGGTTGGTTCGGCGAGTCGGGAAAGTGCTGCGTCTCCAGGCAGAAACCGTAGCGGTGCTTGTAGACCTTTTCCCCTTTGCCGACGTTCGAACCGTCCAGGAAGTTCCCGCAGTAGAATTGCACGCCCGGCTCGGTCGTCTGGACCTCCATCACGCGGCCGCTTTGCGGCTCATAGACGGTCGCGGCCGGCGTCACGTCGCGCGGCTTTTCGGCCAGCACGAAGTTGTGGTCGTAGCCCCGGCCGAAGCGGATTTGCTCGTCGTCGGCGTCGATCCGCTCGCCGATGCGGGTCGACTTGCGGAAATCAAACGGCGTGCCCGCGACGCTCCGCAATTCGCCCGTCGGGATCAGGGTCTTGTCGACCGGCGTGAAGCGCTCGGCGGCGATCGTGATCTCGTGATCGAGGATGTCGCCCTCGCCATGGCCCTGGAGGTTGAAGTAGGAATGGTTCGTGAGGTTGACGGGCGTGGCCTTGTCGGTCGTCGCCAGGTAGTCGATGCGCAGGGCGTTGTCCGTCCTGAGGGTGTACGCGACCGTGACTTTCAGGTTGCCGGGATAGCCCTCTTCGCCGTCCTGGCTGGTGTAGGAGAGTTTAAGCTGCGGGCCGCGGTCGGTGTCGGCGGCGCTCTCGACTTTCCAGACGACCTTGTCGAAGCCTTTGAGTCCGCCGTGGAGATGGTTCTGGTCGTTGTTCTTGGCGAGGGTGTAGGTGCGGCCGTCGAGCGAGAACTGGCCCTTGGCGATGCGGTTGCCGTAGCGGCCGACGATGGCGCCGAAATAGGGATGGCCTTTCAGATAGTCGTCGAGCTTGTCGTGCCCCAGGACGACGTCGGCGGCCCGGCCGTCGCGGCCCGGGACGAGAAGCGAGGTGACGATGCCGCCGTAGGTCATGATCGTGGCTTTGACGCCGCGGCCGTTGTCGAGCGTGTAGAGATCGACGGCCGTGCCGTCGGACGTTTTTCCAAAGGGGGCCTGCATGATGCTTCCGGCGAAGGTGGTGGAGGAAAAGGCGAGGAGCGCGGCGGTGAGGAGCATCGGGCGATAGATGGAGCGCATGGGCGATTCGTCGGGTCCGGGGAGGAGAAGAATGGGACACGGATGGAACGGATGACGACAGACTCAGGGCCGGGCAAAATCAAAGCGTTCATCAAAGGCCGAGCCAGCGCCGAACGACGTCCTCGACCCGAGCAAGCTGGTCCTGGGCAAGGACGCCCAGTCTGCGACGCAGTTTCGCGTGCGGAACTGTAACGAGGTTCTGTGCATCGAATGCGCCCGCCTTGAGCCAGCGGACGTTGACGGAAACTTCGAACGCCGATCCGCGCACGCTCGTCGTGTGCGCTACGACTGTCGCCAAAGCGCGATCCTGGACGGCCGCGGAGACGCTGAGCACGAGGCACGGGCGCACCTTGGCGGCCAGGCCCAAATCCACCAGCCAGACTTCGCCACGTTTAGGATCGGCCATCGGCCGCCTCGCGCGCGTCGAGTTCGCGGAAAAGTTCTTCCGCAGCCTCGGTCAGCGCCTCCTCCGGCAACTCGGGCGGCGTAAGCTCGACGGCGCGGCGGAGCACCTCGGCGGCGGCTTCTCGCTTCTCCGCTTCCGTGAGCGAATCAAACGTGGCAAGCAACTGCTGGACAGCCTTCGTCACTGCGCACCTCCGCAATCATGGTACGTCGCGGAAAAGGCACTGGCAACCTGCGCTCACCTCAACCATTCAACCTGTCACTTCGGTTCGACAATTTCCACCAACCCCGCGTCGATGTACTGTCCGCCGCCGGTCTGGCGGCAGTGGATGGCGATCACGTTCTTGCCCTTTCGCAGCGGCAGGCTTTTCCCGCCGATCGCGCGCAGCGGCACGGCCACGTAGTCGGTCGTGTAGCCGGTCAGGCGCTTCACAAGCTGCCCGTTGATGTACACCTCTGCGTCTTCGTCGTGATGGATCCAAAGGCCGGGCGACTTGGGCACGTCAGCAAGCTCGAACGCGCGGCGGAGCCAGATGTCGTTGGTCTGCCAGGCGGTGCGGACGGCCGCGCCGGGCGTGCCCTCGCGGCCGAAGCCGCCCTGGCCGGCTTGCCACTTGCCGTCGTCAAAGGCCTCCTCGAACCAGCGCTCGCGGGCTTTTCGGTCGTGTAGCGCCATTCCTGCGGCTCTTTTTGCGACGAGGCGACGACCTGCTCGATCTCCGGCGGCGGAAGGTGCAGCTTCCGCGCCGCGGCGGCGATCGCGTCGGCGCCCATCTTCACGACTTCCCGGTCGTACGTCAAAAGGCCGTTGACTTCGATCTCCACGTCCGTCGTCTGCGTGTAGACCGCGGCGGAAAGGCCCCGCGCCACGAGCGGCCGCAGCTTGAAGAGCAGGTCGAGATACGCGTCGGTGAGGTCCTCGCGCGACGCGAAGCTGCGATAGCCCCAGTTCTTTTCATCCTGCCAGGTGTGGCCCTTGACGGGCAGGCCCAGCCCGCCGAACTCGCCCAGCACGGCGGCCCGCTTGTCTTCGAGTTTTGGCATCGAAGGTCCGGGATAGCTGTGGATGTCCATCACGTCGCCGGCGCCGCGGTCGGTCCAGCCGCTGGCGCTGTTGACAAGCCGCGTGGGGTCGTGCCGCTTGACGAGCGACGCGACGCGGGCCGTATCGAACTGCCCCCAGCCCTCGTTGAACGGCACCCACATCACGATCGACGGGTGGTTGTGCAGCCCGTCGATCATGGCCCTTAGCTCGCGGTCGAAGTTCTGCGCCGATTCGCCTGAGCGCGTGATGTCCGGGTCGCTCGCGCCGATGTAGCGGTCGCCGCTGGGCATGTCCTGCCAGACGAGAAGCCCGAGCTTGTCGCACCAGTAGTACCAGCGGGAAGGCTCGACCTTCACGTGCTTGCGGCACATGTTGAAGCCGAGCTTCTTGGTCATCTCCACGTCGAACTTCAGGGCGTCGTCGCTGGGCGCCGTGTAGAGGCCGTCCGGCCACCAGCCCTGGTCGAGCGGGCCGAATTGAAAGAGCGGCTTGTTGTTGAGAAACAATCGATTGACGCCCTCTTCGTCCTTTTTGACTTCGATCTTCCGCAGGCCGAAGTAGCTCTGCACGCTTTCGCTGCCGGCGACGCTCACTTCCAGGTCGTAGAGGAACGGGTCGTCGGGCGACCAGAGATGGGCATTGGGGATTTTGACCGAGAATTCCTTGTTGGCCTGGCCGTCGCCGTAGGCCACGTCCTTTCCGCCGGCGGAGACGGCCACTTGGAGGGGGCGCTCGTCTTGCGGCTCGTTTAGCTCCACGGTGATGCGGACGGCGCTATTGTCGACGTCGGGCACGAGCTTCAGCCGCCGGATGTAGACGTGCGGCACGCGCTCCAGGAACACCGTCTGCCAGATGCCCGTGACCGACGTGTACCAGATGCTGTGCGGGTTTTGCACCTGCTTGCCGCGGGGCTGGAAGCCGGCGTCGGAGGGGTCAAAGACGGCGACGACGATCTCCTGCCGGCCGTCGGCCTTGAGCGCGTCGGTGACATCGAAGGCAAAGGCGTCGTAGCCGCCGCGGTGCGTGCCGACCTCTTTGCCGTTCACAAAGACCGTCGCCTCCCAATCGACCGCGCCGAAATTGAGCAGGACGCGGCCGGGGGACGTTTGTTTCTCATAGTTGTACGCCCGGCGATACCAGAGGCGCTTATCCGGGCCGACCGGCTTCATCACGCCCGACAACGAAGACTCGACCGGGAAGGGGACCAAGATCTTGCCGTCCCAGGTGCTCACGCGCGATTCGTCCT
>JACOUI010000009.1 GCA_016177915.1 Planctomycetia bacterium | reverse complement strand
TCCTCCGTGAAGATTGGCAGCGAGCCAGGAAAAAACGACGGGATTTTGCGTTCCCATCATCCTCTGGTGCTCCGTCTTCGCGGCAAGTTTCCCAAAAAATATCGGCAGATCGGCTTTTTCACAATTTCCGACAGACTGTAGCCTAACTCCTCTTCCCCCGAATAAAATCGCCCAGCCACGCGCCCCCGCCGCCGGAGCATCCCGTGCCCAGCCTGACCGTCGAAAACTACGTCAAGACCATCTACCAGCTTTGCGCCGCCGAGACCGCCAGGACGGCCACGACCGGCAAGCTGGCCGCCATGCTCTCCGTTTCGCCCGGCACGGTCACCAGCATGCTGAAAACGCTGCGCGACAGCGGCCTGGTCAGCTACGCCCCCTACGAAGGCGTGCAGCTCACCTCGGCCGGCGAGAACCTGGCCCTGCGCGTCCTCCGCCGGCACCGGCTGATCGAGCTGTTTTTGTCGCAGACGCTCGGCCTGGCGTGGGACGAGGTCCACGAGGAGGCCGAGCACATGGAGCACGCCGTCAGCGACCGGCTCATCGACCGCATCGACGACTTTTTGGGCCACCCGCCGGTCGATCCGCACGGCGACCCCATCCCGCGGGCGGACGGCACGCTGGCCACCTTTTCACACCGCTCGCTGGCGGAATGCCCCGTCGGCTTTCGCTTCAAGCTGACGCGGGTGGTCGATCAATCGCCGGAATTCCTGCGGTACTTGAGCGAGACGAACCTGCACCTCGGCACGGAGGGCGAAGTCACATCGAACCGGGCCGAAGCAGGCATCGTCACCGTCCGCGTCGGCGCCGCAACGGCCACGATCGGCCGGCAGGCCGCGGAGAAGATCCTGGTGGAGCCGAGGAAGTAACGGCGGCCTGCGCTTTTCGTTTTCCGTGCCGCGAAGCGGTTCCATGGGACCCCTTCGCGGTACGGAGAGCGAGACGCTCGCCGCGCCTCCGAGAACGATTACGATCCAAGCGCTACCGAATCCGCCGGGCCGACTTGATCTCGACGACCTGGACCGGCATCGCGTCGAACACCTCGCCGTCCTTGCTCACCGCCTTGACCTGCGATTTGGCGATGGCCTCGATCACGTTCAGCCCTTCCACCACCTTGCCGAACACGCAATAGCCGTAGGCGTCGCTCGTGCGGTCCTTGTGGTCCAGGTGGTCCTGGTTGTCCGTAACGTTGAAGAAGAACTGGTTCGTGGCGCTGTCGATGGCGTCGGGCCGCCGGGCCATGGCGATCGAGCCGCGCGCGTTCTTGAGGCCGTTGTGGGCTTCGTTGTAGATGGCCGTACGCGCGGGCTTGGCGGTCAGGTCGGGCGTGTAGCCTCCGCCCAGGACCGTGTACGCGTTGACTTGGTGGAAGATCGTCCCGTCGTATTCGCCCGACTCGACGTAGGTCAGGAAGTTGTCGACCGTGAGCGGCGCCTTTTCGGCGTCCAGCTCGATGACGATGTCGCCCTTGGTCGTCTTCAGCTTGACCCGCGGGGGCTGGTTCGCCTGGGGCGAAGTGCTTCCGGCGCCGGTCGTCGCGGCCGTCGCCCCGCCGCTCGCTGCCGCGCTCTGGGGCGCAGGGCTGTCCGAGCTGCAGCCCCAGCCAAACGTGCACAACCAAACCGCCAGCCAGACGCAATGGGTCCTTGCGCGCATCGGATAGCCTCCATGCCTGCGGCGCAGGGCCGGGAGCGCGGGAGCCGCCCGGATCGCCGCGATGAGCTGCCTACGTAGTTTTCGGCATCTTGCCCAGCGAAGCGTGCGAGCGCTTCGCGGGCGGACGCCGTCGGGGCGGCATCATCGGCAAATCGGCCGGCCGACGCAACAGCGAATGCGACTGACTGCGTCGCTAGCAGCGCAGATGCAAACCGTAGCCGTCTCGCTCCGCGAGACGAGCCGCATCACGCGGAGTCTTGAAAGCACCGCACACCCTGAGTCCGACGCAACGCTTTGCTCGCCAAAGCGCAGCATCACGCGGGAGCGTGATGGCTACTTTCGCAAGGCGCGTGACGGTTAGAGGCAGCGCAGGAACGCCGACAAGTCGGCCTTCTCCGCCGCCGTCAGCTTGATCTGCAAGACGAGGTTGAAGAACTCGACCGTGTCCTCCAGCGTGAGCAGCCGCCCATCGTGCAGGTACGGCGGCGAGTCCTTCGCGCCCCGCAGCGGGAACGTCTTGATCGGCCCGTCGGCCGAGGCCATCCGTCCGTTCACAAGCTGCGGATTGTAGAACCGCTCGACCTTGAGGTTGTGCATCAGGTTGTCGGTGTAGTAGGGGGCGGGATGGCAGACAGCGCACTTGGCCTTGCCGTGGAAGAGCGCCTCGCCCCGCAGCTCCGCCTCCGTCGCTTTCTCCGGGTCGAGCCGGCCGAGGACGTCCAGCTTCGGCGCCGGCGGGAAATCAAGCAATTCCTGGAACTCGGCCATCGCGTGGACCTGGCTGCCGCGCTCGAGGATCGTGACGCCCTTCTTCGTGGCCGCCACCGGGTCGGAGTCGAAATACGCCGCCCGCTGCTCGAACTCCGTGAAGTCCTCGACGGACTTCAAGGCCCGCTGCGAGCCGAACAGCCGCTGGATGTTCACGCCGCGCAGGCTGGGGGTGTCGATGCGGTGGCGGAATTCCTGCGGGCGGATGTCGCCCACGATGTGCGTGGCGGCGTTGGTGTGGCCGTTCACGTGGCAGTCGAAACAGGTCACGCCGCGGCTGGGTTTGAGCGAGCGTCGGTCGTCGGTGAGGTTGAATTGCTGCTGGGCCATCGGCGCCAAGAGCAGCCGCAGGCCGTCGAGCTGCTTGGGGCTGAGGATGCCGTCGAAGAGCTCGAAGAAGTTCGCCATCGTCACCAGCTTGCCCTGCGAGACGTCGCCCAGGTCGGGCCGCGTCGTCAGGTAGATCGGGGGGGGAAATTCCGGCAGGAAGTGGTCGGGCAGGTCGTAGTCCAGGTCGAACCGCGCCAGGTCGCGCTCTTCCTGCTTCTTGATTTCGTCGATGTGGAACTTGGGAAACAGCATCCCGCCTTCGGCGTGGTTGGGGTGCGGCAGGGGCAGGTAGCCCTTGGGCCACAGGCCCTTGACGCAGATGTCGTGGGGCGACAAGGCCGCCAGCGATTCCCAAGTCGCGCCGCGGGCGAGCTTCGCGCGGGGTCCCTCCTGGATCTTCTTGCCGCGCGACATGGCCGCGCCCTTCGTCGGCCGGTCGGACAGATCGTAGCGCTCTTGCAGGAGCGCGGTGTGGCGCTCCTGGACCTTGGGCTTGTCGGCCTGCATGCGCTTGACGACCGCGTCGAAACTCTCGCTCGTGGCGACGGGCGAGAAGCTCGTGGGCCGCCGCTCCTGGGCCGTCGCCCGTCCGGACGGACGCGACGAATTCCAGAACGCCAGAGCAGCGCCCAGGGCGAAGGCAAAGCAAACGGCCGCCGTCAGGTTCCTTCTCAGGTTCGCTTTCATGGAATCGTCCTCCTTCCAAAGCGTCGATTGGTGCCCCGCGCAAGAAACAACCACCCCGCACCGGTCGGGCCGGGTTCCTTGAATTGTAGGTCCGCCTTGGGTATATGTCTCATATATCTTTCCAATGGGATCGATAGGCCAAGCCTATGGAACTGCACCAGCTCCGGTACTTCACGGCCGTCGCCGACCTGGGGAATTTCACCAAGGCCGCCGAAAAATGCTTCGTCGCGCAACCTTCCCTGAGCCAGCAGATCATCAAGCTGGAAAAAGAGCTGGGGCAGCCGCTTTTCGAACGCCTCGGGCGCAAGGTGCTGTTAACGGACGCCGGCCGGGCATTGTACCAGCAGGCCGTCGCCATCCTCTCGTCGCTGGAGGAGGCGCGGCAAAGAGTGACCGAGGCCGCCGACGCCCAGCACGGCACGGTCACGGTCGGGGCCATCCCCACCGTCGCGCCCTACGTCTTGCCGAAGCTGGTGCGCGATTTTGCCCGCGCCTTTCCCAGCGCCTCCGTGATCGTCCATGAGGACCTGACGGAGCACACGATCAAGGGCTGCCTGGCCGGCGAACTGGACTTGGGGATCGTGGCCCTGCCAATCCTCGATCCGCTGCTTTCGGTCGAGCCGCTCTTCGAAGAGGAGCTTTGGCTGGCGCTGCCGCCCAAGCACGCGCTGGCGCGGAAGAAGCGCGTCACGATCGACGACCTGGAGGGCGAGCCGTTCATCCTGCTCTCCGAGGCCCATTGCCTGGGGCAGCAGATCGTGAGCTTCTGCACGCAGCAGTCCTGCCGGCCGGCCGTCACCTGCCGCAGCGCACAGCTTCTGACGGTCCAGGAGCTGGTCGCGGCCGGGCACGGCGTCTCGCTCATTCCCGACATGGCCTGCCGGCACGACCGCGGCGCGAAGCGCTGCTACCGCTCCCTCTCCGGCCGGCGGCCGATGCGCACGCTGGCCATGATCTGGCACAAGCACCGCTATCAGCCGCCGCTCGTGCGGCAGTTCATCGACCTGCTGCGGCGGCAGGCGGCGGAGCGCAACAGCCAGTCACCGATGCGTCCGGCGCGTCGGCGGAGAGCGTCGGAAACGGGACGCGAATGGGCCGCCGGATCGCAGTAGTTCGGACTTAGCGACTTGACTTATCGCAATTTTCTAATCCAGAATTCGGAGGTCGAAAAACACCTTAAGTTGTTGTAAATGTGCAATTTGAGACTTGAAGTCCGCGGAACCAGCGTGAGCAGAACTTGACGTATGCCAAGTAAACACTACGATTCACGGAAGAAGGGCTCGCGTGGCGTTGCGAACGACGCGGTTGAACTCGCGCTCGTTCGCAAAGCAGTCGAGTTGGGGGCACGATTCAAGGGCTATTGTGAATGGCAGGAATCTTCGGCGCGGCGACTGCGCCAGCAGTCGACCTGCCGTGGAATGACTCCGGAAGGGATTAAGAGGTTTTTGTGCGATCACGTTGTGGCTGGCGGCGAAATCGTTCAAGTTGCGGAGCAGCGTCCGGAATTCAGCAACTACCGCTTCTACTACAAAGCGATCATTTCTGTGGCAGGCTTTCCGCGCGGTTTGTTCGTCGAGTTTGTTCTCGTCGATGACGATCCCAGCGACCCCGCCGTGCACATCGTGAATGCCCATGAGCAACTCTGAGTCGACGCTCAGTTCTGAGCAGCGCGGGCCCAAGCCCTATCCGTGGAAATGCGGGCGCTGCCGCAAGCGCGCGGTGAACCCAGCCGTCAGGGAGTATTCGACGGAGGCCGAGCACGACGGACGGGCCTATGTGGTAACCGTGCGCGACCTGGTGGTGTCGCGCTGCGATAATTGCGGGGCGATCGTGTTGGACGACGACGCCAACCGGCGGATCAGCGACGCGCTCCGCGGCCAAATTGGCGTCCTGACGCCTGCGGAGATTCGTGCCAATCGAGAAAAACTCGACTTGACACAAAAACAGCTCGCCTCTGTGCTGGGGATTGCAGAATCCACGCTGTCGCGCTGGGAGACCGGCGCTCAGATTCAGCAGCGGGCACTCGACAAGTTGCTTAGACTCTACTTTGGCTCCGGCCAGGTGCGCGAAATGCTCGCCGGGGTGCAACAACGATCGCTGCTGGGGGCGGAGACCGGAACCGGGGCGCCGGCCTGACGGGCGGATTTCGGCGGCGGGTCAACGGGACACGGATGAAACGGATGGGACGGATCGACACGGATCGGATCCGTGTTCATCCGTCAAATCAGTGTTATCCGTGTCCCATTCTTCCCGACGGTTGAGACCCCCCGCCGCTCCAATTACACTGCTTCCACGCGCCGGATCGCCCGCCCGTTCCCACGACGGGAAAGGCCTCGAAAAATGGACGTTTTTCGCCGTCCGCCCCGGTTTTTCCGCCCAAAAAGGGCGCAAAGAAGCGCCGTCCCCAGCCCTGCCCACGGCCGATGGCACGCTCCCGAAGCCCAAAACGAAGCCAGCCCGCGCGGAAGGCAATGCGGAAGGGAACCTCGGGCCGCCGGCCCCGTTCGTCCAGGCCGCCCTGGATCCACCTGCCCGACGAGAAGCTGCTCGACTGGCGGCTTTGCGACCTGGGCCTCGTGATCGAGGGGACGGCGCTTGAGGGCCGGATCGACGTGCTGCTCGCCGAGCTGGCCGCCCGAAACCTCCGCTTCCGCCCCCATTTCTGGCTGGCTGAGGAGTGGTTTTCTCCTGTCGGCATCCCGGGCATCGCGATCCCCTTCTACCTGGCCCATCCGCGATTGGCCCGCTTGGAGCGCAAGCAGATGGGCGAGGTCGAAGGCGGGACGCACGACTGGTGCCTGAAAATCCTGCGGCACGAGGCCGGCCACGCCATCGACTACGCCTACCGCCTCGGCCGGCGGCGCGGCTACCGTCGGCTGTTCGGCAATCCGTCGCGGGCGTACCCCAAAACCTACCGCCCGCGGCCTTTCAGCCGGGCCTTCGTGCAGCACCTGGGCCACTGGTATGCACAGAGCCACCCCCTGGAGGATTTCGCCGAGACGCTGGCCGTCTGGCTCAAGCCGCACAGCCGCTGGCGGGCGGAATACCGCGGCTGGCCGGCCCAGCGAAAGCTCCTCTACGTCGAGGAGCTGATGGAGGAGATCAAGCACAAGCCGGCCGCCGCCCGCTCGCGCAAACAAGTGGACCCCCTCGGCGAAATCCGCACGACGCTCCGCGAACATTACCGCGCCCGGCGTGAGCACTATCGCCTGGAGGATTCCAACGACGTCGACCGACCACTTTTGCGGCTTTTCTCGTCGTCGGGCGCGCAGCGGCGGACGACGGCCGCGAGCTTCCTGCGGCGCAATCGCGCGTGGCTCTGCCGCGTCGTCGCCCGATTCACCGACCAGTCGCCCTACACGATCGACCAGGTGCTCTCCGCGATGATCGTCCGCTGCCAGGAGTTGGGCCTGCGCCTTGCGCAGTCCGAGCGGCACACGCGCCGCGACGCACTGGTCTTGCTCGCCGCGCAGACGATTGAGTACCTTCACGAAGGGCATCACCGGCTCGTGTTATGAAGAAGCTCCGGCTGCTCGTCCTGGTCCACAAGACCCTGGTCCCGCCCGACACCCTCGAGGGACACTCCGAAGAGGAAATCGACGAGTGGCGGATCGGGTTCGAGGTGCTGCAAGCGCTGCGCAAAATGGGGCACGAGGCGCAGCCGCTGGGCCTCTCCGACGAGCTGGGCGAATTGCGGCGGCAGCTCGACGAGTGGAAGCCCCAGGTGGCCTTCAACCTGCTCGAAGAATTCCACAGCATCGCCGCCTACGACCAGCACATCGTCGCCTACCTGGAGTTGATGCGGCAGCCCTACACCGGCTGCAACCCGCGGGGACTTTTGCTCTCGCGCGACAAGGTGCTGGCCAAGCACGTCCTGGCCTACCATCGCATCCGTTCGCCGCGGTTCGCCGTTTTTCCCTGCGGGCGAAAATTTCGTCCCACGTCGCAGCTTCAGTATCCCTTGTTCGTCAAGTCGGCCACGGAGGACGCCTCGCTGGCCATCGCCCAGGCCTCGATCGTCCGCGACAAGGACCAGCTTAAGGACCGCGTGGCGTTCGTTCACGAGCAGACGCAGTCCGACGCGCTCGTCGAGGAGTTCATCGACGGCCGCGAGCTGTATGTGGGCATGCTGGGCAACGAGCGGCTGCTCTGTTTTCCCGTCTGGGAGCTGACGTTCTCGAAGGCGCCCGAGGAGGTCGCGCGGATCGCCACGCGGAAGGTGAAGTGGGACCGCCGCTACCAGGAAAAGCACGGCGTCACGACGCACCCGGCCAAGGACCTCGCGCCGGAAGTGCAATCGCGGATCCACCGCCTCTGCAAGCGGATTTATCGGGCGCTGCACCTGTCGGGCTACGCGCGGATGGATTTTAGGCTGCGGGAAGACGGCGAGATTTACTTCCTGGAGGCCAACGCCAACCCGAACCTGGCCGGCGACGAGGACTTCGCCCGCTCGGCGAAGGAGATCGGCATTTCGTACCCCGACCTGTTGCAGCGGATCGTGTCGCTGGGCCTGAACTACCGCGCGGAATGGCGGGGATGAGGGGCCGATGGCAACGTTACATCGCGGGGCGATTCTCGCCTGGGTTCACGGCACCGCGGTGCCCACCGCTGGCGTTTCCCCCTCAATGAAGCGCGCGTATGGAGTCGATCTCAAACCGCCGATGGATTGGCTTGGTCCGAAAGGCAATTCTATCGGCAGCCGTCGTGCTGCTGGTCGCGTTGTTGGCACGGTTTTCGGGCGACGATCAACGCTGCACGTACTGGTGGACGGAAATCGACCACGGGTGCAAACCATCCATGGGCCTGCTGTTGAAGGAACGAGACGGGGCGCTCATTTACTGCTCGTTCTTTTTGCTTGTGCCAAACGACGGCAGCGACGAAGCGCGACAGGGAATGCAGTTCCCAGCGGCAATCCGGGCGCGAGCGTCACAGCGGTATGAGATTGACGTCGATCTTGCGCCCGCGGGAAGCAAAGAGCGATTCTCCTTGCAGATTCACGGTTGCCGCGCGTCGGGCAAGCTCGCGGGCGAAATTGCCTCAGGTTTGGGGCCAACTGCCGTCGCTGAGACGGTCGCGTTTCGCTCTGTCGACGAGAGCATCATGCGTCCTTATCTGCGCGACCCTTAAACCGCCTACCTCGCCCGCGGCGGCGCTTTGGGCTTCGGCCGCATCGGCTGCTGGTTGATGTCCAAGATCTGGCCGCCGGTGATGGTGATGCGCGGTTCCCGGCGCCAGTATTCGATCTTCCGCGCCGCCGTATACGCCTGGTTGCCGCCGACTTGTGCCTGGCGCCAAAGCTGCGCCGGATCGCGGAGCGTGCCCTCCAGGATCAAGAGGTCCTTGCCGCGGCTGTAGGCCACGCGATTCCCCTTGGCCAAAAACGTCTCGCCCTCGACCACCGCGTTGCCGATCGCCTGGAACTCCAGCGACGGCGGCCCGCCGTCCTGCTTCAATTCCTGCACGGTCATCTCGTCGGCGTTAAGGATCGCGCCGTTCTCGCCCAGGCCGCGGTCGGGATCGACCTCGTCGTTCCAATCGGCGACCGGGCCATAGATGGCCTGCACGTTCTGGTTGAACGAGATCTCGCGGCGAATTGTGTTGCCCGTCATGCCGCCCTGGAACGTGACGTAGAGGTACGTGAGCGTGTCGTCGTTGGCGCCAGCCGCCCCACCCGCGCCGCCGCGCGGCGCCGCTCCGCCCGCCGGAAAGAAGCTCGACTGCTGGCCGCCGCGGCCGACGTGCCGGATCGCGCCCGGCCCGCCGCCCACGATCGCGCCGCTCGTCTGGTTGATCACCAGGTCGCGCAGCTTCATCCATTCCTGCGCCGCCAGCCCGCGCTCGTCGTGGACCTCCCGCTCGAGAACCACCCCCTCGCGGCAGACGATCTTCTCGACCTGCGGTCGCTCGGTGGACTTCGGATTGCCGAAATCGACGCGCCGCGTGAGCGTCACTTCCAGCCTTTCGGTTGCCAGCTTCTCGTGCTCGCGCTGCGCGACGATCTCGCCGTCGAACACCGCCGTCAGCCCGTCGAAGTTCATCTTCTCGTTCCAGCGGATCACGAGCGGCTTCGCCTCGGCCGTCGGCTTGCCGTTGAGGTCGCGGTCGAGCTTCAAGGTCATCGTGCCCGGCCCGTCGATCCACACGCGCCCCACGGCGCGATCGAAGTTGACCTCCGCGCCGTCCAGCGCCAGCCCGCGGCCTTCCACGTGCGACGGCTTGCCCGTGACCGTCACCAACGTATCGGGCATATTCGCGCGGAGGGCGTGGACCACGTCGCCCGTGATCACGACCGGCCGGTCCTTGGCGTCGGGCGCGTGCGTTTCGGTCAGTCGGGCAGCGCCGGTGATGCGCAGCTCGGAAACCTCTGCCGGTTTCGCCAGGACGACGTCCGCCTGCACGAGGTCGCCGGTGACGTTGAACTTTTGCACGCGCTTTTCCGGCGGCAGCGGCGGGAAGTCGTCGTCGGGACCGGCGGGGCGGACGTCCGTGCGACGCTCAAAGCCCGGCTGATCGGCGAACTCCGGCGGCCGCTTGCCGGCGACTTCGCTCGCCACGCGCGGCTGCGAACGACTTGGCTGGGCGACGTTGCCCGAGGCCGATGGCGGCGTGCGGAACCATGATTCCAAGCGCTGCGTCTTGCCGGTGAGCTGCGGCGATTCGACTTGGACGTTGCCCAGGGCGAGCAGGCGGTCGGGCGTGAGCTTCGAGCGCAGCTTCGACGCCGGGCCCGGGCGGCCGGCCGAGCTTCGCGGTGCGTCTGGTGCATTGGCGGTGACGAGGTCTTCAAACAGCCAGGCGTGGATTTCGTCGGCCTTGAGGAAGCCCATGTCGGAAACGCCGGCCTTGGCGCCGCCTTCCAGAGAGATGACCTGCCGGCCTTCGTGCGGCCGCGAATGAAGCTGCCGCGCCCAGGAGGCCTCGAACCGCCGCAGCGGGTCGCCCTCCTTCTCCGGTTCGATGTGCCACACGAGCCAGCCTTCGCCGTCGGCCAGGAATTGCCCCGCGCGCCCTTCCTCGCCGGGCTGATAGTGAATCTCGCGGCTGTGGATTTCGTTGGCCTCGTAGCGGACCATCGATTCCTGCTTCGCCTCCAGGCTGACGCGCCCGGTCGCCAGGTTGTATTCCAGCTTCTGGCACTCGGCGTAGGCGGCCGAGCTGGGCGCCATGAGCACGACGGGATTCCCCACGGCCTCGACGCGCTGCGCCTTGAGCTTCGGCAGCCGCCCCGGCTTGCCGGCGGTCTTCTTGTCGTCTTTCTGCGCCGGCTCGAACCAGACTTTGAGAGTGTTACAACGAAGCTGATCGCTCTCGGCGCCGGGGTTCACGCGCAGGACGTCGACGTGGTCCTCGAACGTCGCCACGCGGTCCACAAAGTCGAACTGGAACGGCCCGCGGCAGGCGATCTTCACCGGTGTGGCGGGCTTTTCGCTCCCAGGAGCGCCGGGTGCCACTGGCATCTTGCCAGTGCCGGGTGCCACTGGCATCTTGCCAGTGCGAGCCGCCGCCGGCGTGCCCCCCTCCCCCCGGGCACCGCCGGCAGGATGCCGGTGGTCAGGGGAGGGCTGGGGTGGGGGGGGTGCGGCTTCGTCGCGCCCTTCCTCGAACCGATTGTCGACGACGAGGTCCATCACCACGTCGTGCTTGAGCGCGAACGTCTCGATCGCGGCCCCGGCGAGCGGGTTCGATTTGTTCTTGCCGCCGGCCTGCGAAAGCTCGATCTGCATCTCGCGCCCCGAACCGGCGCTCTGGCCGTAGCGGAATTGCACGGGCTGGGGCGTGGAGATCGTTGTGGCCGTCAGGTCCACGTCGTACGTGTTGACGAACAGGTCGTCGTCCGGGCCGTCCGTCTTGCCCTGGCTGCGGATCGTGATCCGTCCCACGAGGAGGCCGCTTTGCAGCTTGCCCGCCTTGCTCCGCACGGGATCGAACCGCTGGTTGAACTTGAGGATCGCGCCCTGCGGGGCCTGCAAGATCACCGCCTGGCGGTCGCGCTGGGGGCTGGCGGGCTGGTCGGTCTGCACGAGGACCAGCGTGCAGGGGTAGATTTTCAGCGGGCCGTCGGCCAGCGTCTTGTAGTCCTTGAAGAGCAGGATGCCGTCCTGCGTCACGAGCCGCTTGGGTCCGTCCAGCTCCCAGGCCCGTGGGTCGGGGAACCAGCGCTGCATGCTCTCGTCGACGGGCCGGTCGCCTTTGGCGATCGGCGGTTGATCGACGTCGCCCGGCGTGGCGATGACGGTCGGCCGCGGGTCGATGATCGGCACCACGGCCAGCGCATACGTCCAGTACGCCGCCACCACGGCTGCAAACGCGATCGCCGATCGAACGAGGCCTCGTGCCTTCATGTGCCGGCCGCTCCCTGGCCGTTATTTCAATTCATCGACTGTTTGTAGTGGCCGGATTCATCCGGTCCTGTGTTCGTAGTGACCGCATTCATGCGGTCTGCGCGCCCCGATGAATCGGGTCACTACGAACGACCGGATGAATCCGGTCACTACGAACACTCTACCCACCGCCCTGCCCCGACGCGCCGTATTTCTGAATCAACTGCTCCCACCGGCGCTGGTTTTTGAGGATCATCTCGATCGCCTCGCGCAGGGCGCCCTTGCCGCCGGGCGTCGCCGTCACGTAATGAGCCGCCGCCTTGATCTCCGGGGCGGCGTCGGCGACCGCAATCGCCAGGCCCGCGTATTGCATCGCCGCCAGGTCGGGAAGGTCGTCGCCGATGTAGCACACCTGTTCCGGCTTGAGGCGCAGCTCGTCGGCGATCTGCTTCGTGATGTTGAGCTTCTCTTCGCTGCCCTGCCGCACGATGGCGATGTCCAGCTCCGCCGCCCGCAGCTTGACGATGTGCGAGCTGCGGCTGGTGACGAGGGCCACGGCCCCGCCGGCCCGCTGCCAGAGCCGCACGCCCATGCCGTCGCGCACGTGAAACCGCTTGATCTCGATCCCTTGGTTGTTGTAGACGATGAGTCCGTCGGTCAAAACGCCGTCCACGTCCGAGACGATGAGATGGACGCTCTGGCATCGTTCGGGAAGCTTCATGGCACGGCGTGCGGCTTGAGGGGGCGTGGCCTGCGGTTGTGTGCGTCGGTCGGCGTCAGCTTGCGAGGCGCTCAGTGGTGCGCTGCGACTGGGCGGCAATCAGGCTCGGCAGCCCGACGACGTCCGTCACGTCGATCAGCCCGACGGGCTTGCCGGCACTGTCGAGCACCGGCAGCTCGCTGAATTTCCTGCCGGCCAGAAGCTGAACGGCGTCGGCGAGCCTGGCGCCTAGCATAATCGTCACGGGCCGGGCCGTCATGACCTCGCGAATGGGGCGGTCGAGGGCGGTTTCGCCGCGGCGCTCGAAGAGCCGCACGAGGTCGCTGTCGGTGAACAGGCCCGCCAGGCGGCCGTCGTCGTCGACGAGCATGACCGCGCCCGATCGGCGCCCCGGCCTGCTCTGCTGCACCAGCACCTCCCGCACGCTGCGATCGGGATGCGCCAGCCGGCATTCGGCGAGCGGCCGCATGTAGTCCTCGACCCGCGCAAGCTGAAGACCTAAACTGCCGCCGGGATGGAAGCGGGCAAAATCCTCGGCCCGGAAGCCGCGCATCCGCGACAGCACGATCGCCAGCGCATCTCCCACGGCCAGCATGGCCATCGTGCTCGTCGTCGGGGCCAGTCCCAGCGGGCAGACTTCGGGAAGCGCGCCCAGGTCCAAAACGACCTTCGCCTTTCGGGCCAGCGTGCTCATGGGTCGGCACGTGACGGCGATGACGGGCGCTCCCAGGTCAGCGAGCGACGGCAAAAGCCGCACGACCTCACCGGTCTCGCCGCTCTGCGAAAAAACGATCGCCACGTCGCCGCGGTCGATCCGCCCCAGGTCACCATGAATGGCCTCGGCCGGGTGCAAGAAGTGGCTGCGCGTGCCTGTGGAGGCGAGCGTAGCCGACACTTTTTGCGCGATGAGTCCGGCCTTTCCCATGCCGCAGGTGACGGCGCTGCCCTCGCAGCCATAGACGAGTTCCGCGGCGTCGCAAAAGCGGCTGTCGAGCTTTCCGCCCAGCTCCGACAGGGTCTGGCCGTAGGAGCGGAGGACTTCCTCGGCCTGCCGCAACTGATCGAAGCGCGTCAGGAGCGGCGGCGGCAGGGGTTCCAATCGCAAGGTTGTCGTCTGCACGAGAGTGCCTTCCATGGCGAGCGACAAATGCCGGCCCAAAAGGGCAGCGCAGCGCCGGGGCGGGATTGTATCGGCCGCGCCGCCAGCGGGCAACGCAAGTGTGTGCCGGCATTGCTAGCCCAAGTTGGAGACCCTTGGAATTCGGCAAAGAGGATTACAAAGGGGGGGCAGGGGGGTTACGATCGGGCGAAAGCCGCTGTGCGGCCGTGCTCATTGAGTTCGCCGTGTCGCCGATGACGAGTCTATCCTCCCACTTCCCGCAACGTGCCACCACGTGGAAGCTTCGCACGCGCACCCTCGCGCTGGGGCCGCGGCCGCTCCTGATGGGCATCGTGAACGCCACGCCCGACAGCTTTTCCGACGGCGGCCAGTTCCCCGAGCCGCAAGCTGCCATCAAGCACGGCCTGGACCTCGTCGCGCAGGGGGCCGATATCCTCGACGTGGGCGGCGAGAGCACGCGGCCCTATTCCATGCCTGTCGATGCCGCCCTTGAGCTGCGCCGCGTCCGGCCCGTGATCGCGGGCCTGAAGCGGCAGACGAGCCTGCCGATTTCGATCGACACGATGAAGGCCGCCGTCGCCAAGGCCACCCTCGACGAGGGGGTCGAGATCATCAACGACATTACGGGCCTTGCCGACCCGCAGATGATCGCCGTCGCGCTGGCGGGCGGGGCGGGCGTCTGTGCGATGCACATGCAAGGCACGCCGCAGACGATGCAAGACGACCCGCGGTACGGCGACGTCGTGCGAGAGGTGTTTGACTACCTTCGCGGCCGGCGCGACGCGCTCGTGGCGGCGGGCATCTCGCGCGAGCGGATCGCACTGGATATCGGCATCGGCTTCGGCAAGACACACCAGCACAACGTGGACCTGTTGGCGGCGTGCCACAAGTTCCATGAGCTATCCTGCCCGCTGATTGCCGGCCCGTCGCGAAAGGGTTTTATCGCGAAAGTGCTCCGCGACAAGGAAGCCCCGCGCGACCCGGCCACGGCGGGCGTGGCCTGCGCGCTGGCCGCGCAGGGCGTGCAGATCATCCGCGTCCACGACGTGCGTGGCGTGCGGCAGGCGCTCTTGCTGTTTGAGGCGCTCGGGGGGATCGACGGGCAGGCGGCGCGGCTGGCGGAGTGATTTTTGAAGTGCGGCGACTTGTCGCCGCTTTGGGAACGTCGGCTGGGCGCGACACAAGGCCGCGCTGAGTAAACTCTTATTCGCGCGCAAAAGCGGCGACAAGTCGCCGCACTCCAAAGGTCGCTACGAACGTTTTTTGAAGCGCATGATCGCCCCCTCGGGCCGCGTAAAATAGACCTCGCCCGGCTCGTCCTCGCCGAACGACATGATGGGCAGGATGTTCCCCTCGATCGGCCGGTTGTGCGTGACCTTCTTCTGTTTCTCGTCGTAGCGCAGGGCCCAGATCTTCGCCGTCACGTAGTCGCCGTAGAGGTACGCCCCCTGTAGCTCCGGCACTTTCTTGCCGCGGTAGACGTGCCCGGCGGTGATCGACTTGCCGATGTCGTGGTGGTACTCCCAGATGGGGTCGATCAAGTCCGCTCGCGGGCCTGTGCCTTTGTTGCCGAAGGGGTGCATCGCCTCGCGGACGTTCCAGCCGTAGTTGCCGCCTTTGACGATGAGGTCGATCTCCTCCCACAGGTTCTGCCCGACGTCGCCGGCCCAGAGCGTGCCCGTCTGGCGGTCGAACGACATCCGCCAGAGGTTCCGCAGGCCGTAGGCCCAGATTTCGCCGCGGGCGTCCTGGCGGCCGGCGAAAGGGTTGTCCTTGGGGATCGCGTATTTGAGGCCCGCGTCCTGGCGGTCCACATCGATCCGCAGCACCTTCGCCAGGAGCGTCTTTAAGTTCTGGCCGTTCTCGAAGGGGTCGTTGGCGTCGCCGCCGTCGCCCAGGGCGATGTAGAGGTAGCCGTCCGGGCCGAAGACGATCGTCCCGCCCTTGTGGTTCCAGAAGGGCTGCGGCACGCGCAAAAGCTCCTCCTCGAAGTCGGGATCGGCCCGGTTGGGGTTGTCCTTCGAGACGCGGAACCGCGAGACGACGATCGTGTGGGGTTGCGTCGTCGTGACGTAGTAGGCGAAGAACTGGCCGTTCGCCTTGTACTTGGGATGGAAAGCCAGGCCCAAGAAACCTTCCTCGTTCTCGCTGTCCTTGTAGGTGACGCGCTGGGAGATATTGAGGAACACCTGCGGCGTCTCAACGTCGTCCCGGTTCGGGAAGACGTAGATCACGCCGTACTGCGAGGGCACAAAGACGCGGTTCGTGCCGTCGCCGGCGTGCGTGAGCAGGATCGGGCGCTTGATGTCGATGTTGGGGAAGGCCCGCTCGACGGTGAAGGGCAGAGGCGAGGCGTCGACTTTGTCGTCGGCCGCGATCGACGTCGACCAAGGCAGGAAGGCGGCCGCGACGACTGCGGCAACGCGGCGAGCAAGGGGACGTTGGGTCAAGGCGGAAACTCCCAGGGTGTTGAGCTTGTGGCGCCGTGCTATCGAGCGCGTGGATGAAAGTGCGCCAGTGCCACGAGGCGCCGTCGTAGCTCTCAGTCTCGCTTCCACCGACGCAGGGTCGACGCAGGGTCGGTGGAGAGCATATGGGCGTGGCGCCGTCCTACGACGGTTTAGGCGGTCGGCGTTTCGGCCCAGGCGGCTTCGATTTTGGCCAGCTCTTCGGCCACGCAGTCCACCGTGTAGCGGATCTGGTCTTCCGTGTGCAGCGCGGTGATGAAAAACCGCACGCGGGCGGCGCTCTCCTCGACCGCCGGGTAGAGGATCGGCTGCGCGTTGATGTCCCGCATGTTCAGCGCCCGCGAAAGCTGCAGCGCCTTCACGGAGCTGCCCAGGATGACCGGGATGACGGGCGAGTCGTGGCTCTTGCCGGTGTTGAGTCCCCGCTCCTTGGCCAGGCGGAGGAAGAGCGCCGAGCGGTCGCGCAGCGCCTGCACGCGCTGCGGCTCGTCGGCCAGAAGGTGCAGCGAGGCCAGGGCGGCGGCGGCGTTGGGCGGCGACATGCCGGTGGCATAGACGAAGCCGGGCGCCGTGTACTTGAGGAACTGGACGACGGCCTTGCTGCCCACGACGTACCCGCCACAGCTCCCCAACGACTTAGAGATCGTGCCCATCCAGAGATCGACGTCGGACGGGTCGACGTCGAAGTGCTCTCCGATACCGCGGCCGTGGTCGCCCAAGACGCCGATCGAATGGGCCTCGTCGATCATCAGGAAGGCCTTGTGGCGCTTTTTGACCTCGACGAATTTGGGAAGGTCGGGGATGTCGCCGTCCATGCTGTAGATGCCTTCGATGGCGATGAGCACGCGGCGGAACTCGCCGCGCAGGTCGTGGAGCAGGCGGTCGAGGGCCTCGTGGTCGTTGTGCGGAAACGCGCGGCGGCGAGCGCCCGAGAGGATACCGCCTTGCACGATGCTATTGTGGGCCAGGGCGTCGTGCAGGATGAGGTCGCCGGGTCCGAACAGGTGCCCGATGACGGTTTCGTTCGTGCCATGCCCGGCGACGAACACGATACAATCCTCGCCGCCGAGCCACTGGGCCAGGGCCTGCTCCAGCTCGCGGTGCAGGGTCTTTTCGCCGGAGACGAGCCGGCTGGCGGAGACGCTCGTGCCAAAGCGGTCGACGGCCGCCTTGGCCGCGGCCGAGACCACCGGTTCGCCCGACATCCCCAGGTAGTTAAAGCTGGAGAAATTGATGAGCACGCGGCCGCCGATCTCCGTGGTGTCTCGCGTCACGCTCTGGTGAACGCTGAAGAACGGGTTGGTCAGGCCCGCCGCGTCGAGCATCTCCAGGTTCTGCCGGAGCTGGAGGTACTCAGGATACTGCTCGAAGCGATAGTGCTCGGCGGGGATATCTGCGACGGGGACGCGGCGACGGACGGCCGCGGCCGTGCCCAGGTGTTGCTTCACGGCCTCGACGACCTGGCCCATCGTTTCCAGGTCGGGACCGACATCCTCGGGCATGCGGCCGCCGAAGCGGTCTTCGAGCGCGGCCTGCAGCTCGATGCGCTCGAGGGAATCCATGCCCAGCTCGGCGAAGGTGGTGTCGAGGGTGGCGTTGTGGGCGCGCTGGCGGGCAATGCGGCGGACTTCCTCGAGGACGATGGTGGCGGCGTCCTGCACGGGCGCTGGGGCGGGACGGGCGGCCGGGGTGGATGCGCCGCGGTCGGCGGAATCGCGCGCGGCGGCGGTAACGGGCGGTTTGTCCGATCGCGGAGGCTGCTTCGCTGCGAGGGTGGAGGTCGTGGCCGGGGCGGGCAATTCCTCGACGACGGTTTCGTCTTCGGAATCGTCGCCACAAGAAGAGCCGCCGGCAGGCTGTACGCCAACATCCACCAGCTCCACGTCGCCGGGCCATTGGGCGATGACCGACAGCGTGTCGTCGAGGTACGCGCGGCAGCAGGCGTGCCGCTGAATTTTGCCGCTGGAGGTCTTGGGGATGCTGCCGGAACGGATGAGGGCGACGCCGTCGACGACCAACTCGTGGTGGCGGGCGATTTCGCGGCGGATGGCGGTGACGGCCTCCGCGGCCACGCGCAGCACGTCGTCCTTCTCCTTGCGCTCCATCTCGTGCACGAGGACGAGCTTCTGACTGTCGGTCTCGATCGTGAAGGCCGCGCCGCTCCCGGAGCGCAGGGCGGGATGGCTGCGCTGGGCGGAGAGCTCCAGGTCCTGCGGGTAGTGGTTGAGTCCGTGAACGATGATGAGATCTTTGAGACGGCCTGTGACGAACAGCTCGCCGTCTTTCATAAAGCCCAGGTCGCCGGTGCGGAGGAACGGTCCTTCGCCGGTGGCGAGCTTGGCACCGAAGGTGTACTGCGTTTCGTCGGGGCGGTTCCAGTAGCCGCCGGCGATGCTCGGGCCGCGGGCCCAGATCTCGCCGACGCGGCCTGCGGGCAACTTGATGTTCTCGTGCGGATCGACGATGAGGACTTCCTGGTCGGGCAGGTTTTCGCCGCTGCCGACGAGGCGCCGCGAGCCGGGCGTGCCCTCGGTCACGATCTCGACGGCGCCGGTTTCCAGGGAGCGCGCGTCGGCCGCGACGACGACGGGTTCCTCGGTGCGCATGCCGCCGGTGACAATCAACGTTCCCTCGGCCAGGCCGAAGCAGGGGAAGAACGCCTCGCGGCGGAAACCGACCGGCCCGAATCTTTCGCAGAACCGGTCGAGCGTTTCGGGGCGGACCGGCTCGGCGCCGTTGAAGGCCACGAGCCAGCTCGACAGGTCCAGCTCCGCGAGCTGCTCGTCCGTGATCTTGTCGACGCACAGGTCGTAGGCGAAGTTGGGTCCGCCGCTCGTCGTGCCGTTGTAGTTCGTGATCGCCCGCAGCCAGCGGACAGGCCGCTGCAGGAACGCCATGGGGGACATGAGGACATTCGGCCGGGCGACGTAGAGGGGCTGAAGGATGCCGCCGATCAATCCCATGTCGTGGTAGCTGGGCAGCCAGAACACGCCCGCGCCGGAGCGGGTGTGCTCGAAGGCGTGCGAGATGAGGGCCGAGTTGTGCAGCAGGTTGGCGTGGCTGAGCATCACGCCCTTGGGCGTGCCGGTCGAGCCGGAGGTGTATTGCAGGAAGGCCAGGGTCGAGCTTCTAACGCGCGGATCGTGCCAGGCGCTCTCGGCGCCTTGTTCGACTTCGTCCGTGGCCAGCCACTTCATCTCGCGCAAAAAGTCCGTCTCGCGGGCCATCGGTTGCACGCGATCGAGCACGCCGCGCGTGGTGAGCGCGATCTTGGATTCCGCGTCGGCCGCAATCACCTGGATGCGGTAGAGCGAGCGGTTCATTCGCGGCGGATAGGCGGGGACGGCGATCGCGCCGGCATACAGGCAGCCGAAAAACGCGGCGATGAAGTCCAAGCCCGGCGGATAGAGCAGCACGGCACGCTCGCCCGCGAGGCCCTGTTCTTGCAGTTTCGCCGCGATGGCGCGGGCCTGACGGTCCAACTCGTGATACGTGACGCTGATCTCTTCGGAATCGCCGTCGACCAGGAACCGGTACGCGCATTCCCAGGCCTGGTAGGCGGCCCGGTGCCGCAGCAATTCCACCAGCGTCGGCGGCCCGAAAAACGACCCGGGAAAACGATCGATTTCGTTCACGCTAGCATCGCTCCGGCGTCGGGAGGAGGAACCAGGGATGATCTCAGGACGGGCGCGGGCGTCGGTCGCCGCGCGCGATCTTGGCGGGGAGCAGCACGGGCAGCGGCTGCGCCAGCTATGCCCGTCGCCTGCCTATCTTCACATCAAGAGGGCCGGAAGTCTACCACCCAAGCGGTTTTTCCAGGGATTGGGGCCGGCCGAGGAGTCTTGATCGTTATCGGATGGGTGGGGCAAAGGGCTGGACCGCCGCGAGGGTTGCGCGCGGGATGAGGGTCGTACCGACGGGGCAAATCGGATGGTAGCGGTCGAGCCAACACTAACCCGACGCGCAAGCGAGGGAAATCCGCACCCTGCCGCGGAACTGGGCTCGGAATGGCCCCGCCCTGTCCCGATCACCCTCGCTCGCGCATCGGGTCAGTGTATCTCACCGATCTCCGTCGCTTGCGCTTCGGGTCAGGTTAGTTACAGTCTGTCGGAAAAAGGGCGATTTTCGGGCAGGTGACTCGTAGGATTCAGTGGCGGCTCGCTGTCGGTCATGGCGAAATGACCGGCTGGCACACGAATCGATGCGGTTT
>JACOUI010000008.1 GCA_016177915.1 Planctomycetia bacterium | reverse complement strand
GGCCGCTCCGCAGGGTGGCCCCCCGCCGGGCGGCGGTGCGCCCGGCCCCGACGGCCCGCCCGGCGGCTCGCCGCCGTCGTTGAAGGAAAGTCTCGCCCAAACTCGCTACTTCTTGCGATACCTGCGCCCCGTGCGCTGGATCATGCTCACGGTCGTGGCGATCACCCTCGTCGGCACGCTCACCTCGCTGCCGTTAATGTTCCTCCCAAAGGTCCTTGGCGAAAGCCTGGCCAGGGACCGATTCGTCCTCGGGCTGGGCCGTGCGGGTTTCATTTATGCCTACCTGTCGTTCGCGATCGTGATCGGAATCACGGGCATGGGGCTGGCGCTGCTGCGCGGCTACCTTTCCACTCGGATGGGTGAGTACCTGCTGCGTTCGCTGCGAGAGGAGCTGTTCGGCCGGCTGGAGCGGCTGAGCATGCTCTCCGTCGCGTCGCGCGGCGCGGGGCAGTTCGTGCAGCGGCTGGCGCGCGACACGTTCGTGATTCGCGACCTGATCAACGAAACGCTCTCGGAGCTGCTGGCGACCACCCTGCGCGGATCGGTCTTTTTGATCGTGCTGCTGTGGATGAACTGGAAGCTGACGCTCATCATCTTCGCGGTTTTCGCGCTGGTCGTGCCGCTGGTCCGGTTCTTCAGCCGCCGGCTGCAGGTGACCGCGCGGCGCAGCCTGCAGCTCAGCGAGGACCTGCTCGCCCAGCTCATCGAGGCCGTCAGCGGCTTCCGCGACATCCTGGCCTCGGGAAGGTTCGACCGGTTCGCCGGCCGGTTCGGCGAATCGGCGCAGCGTGCCGAGCGGCTTGGCGTGCGCACGGCGATGCTCGGACAGCTCACGGGGGCCGTCGGCGGCGCGACGATGGGCGTGCTCATGACCGTGCCGTATTTTCTCGTTGCCGACGACCTGACGTCTCAGACGATGGGCGCCGTCATCTCCTACGCGACCTTCCTGGGAAGCGTGTTTCCGCTGCCGGCCATGCTGGTGCGCGTGAGCAGCCAGTTGGCGTTGGCCACGCCGCCGATGCAGGAGGTGCGTGAGATTCTGGATGCCCCGCCGGAGCGCCAGCTCGAGAAGGCCGAACCGCCCGCAGCCGAGGCTGGTGTGGCCGCAGCACCCGCGGCCTCCTCTCGACCCGTGCGAGACTATCCCCCGCTCGTTCCGCCCGTCCGCTCCATCCGTTTCGATCACGTGTCGCTCGTCCTGGGCGGCCGGCCGCTGATCGAGGACGCCAACTTCGAAATCCCCGGCGGAAAGTTCACCGCCGTCGTCGGCCAGAGCGGCGCAGGCAAAACCACCATCTTCCACCTGCTCTTGCGGCTCATCGACCCCACCGGCGGCACGATCTGGATCAACGACACGCCCCTTTCCGCCATTTCGGAAAAGGACGTCCGCAAGCTGCTGGGCTTCATCCCGCAAAACCCGTTCATGTTCAACCTCTCGCTCCGCGAGAACCTGCTGATCGGAATGACCGAGGACCCGGACGAGGCCACGCTGCAGGGCGCCATCCAAAGGGCCCAGCTTCACGAGCTGGTCGAAAGCCGCCGCCACGAAGGGGGCCTGGAAGCTTCGGCCGGTTACATGGGCGCCCGCCTCTCGGGCGGCGAACGCCAACGCGTCGCCCTGGGGCGGCTGCTGTTGCAGGACCCGTCGGTGATTATCTGCGACGAATACACCGCCAACATCGACGTCCGCACGGCCCGCCTGATCCACGAGATGATCCGCCGGCAGTTTGCCGGCCGGACGCGCGTCGTCATCACGCACGAGCTGTACACCGTCCGCGGCGCAGACCACATGATCGTCTTGGACCACGGCCGGATCGTGCAGCAAGGCACGCACGACCAGCTTCTTTCCCAGCCCGGGCTCTACCGCGCCCTGTGGGAAGTGCAACAATTGACCTAGTCCTACATCAGCCCTCAGCCCTCAACCCTCAACCCCTCAACCCTCGCCATGATCGCCACCACCACGCACCGCCGCGCTTACGGCGTCGGCATCGCCTACCGCAACTGCCTGCACTGGGAAACCGTGCAGTACCAAAGCGAGATCGACTTCCTCGAAGTGCCGACCGAGGACTACATCGTCCGCCGCCGGCGGCTCTTTTCCGATCCGGAAACGGCCAAACTCCGCGACGCCCTCAACCGCTGGCCCTGCGTCGCGCACGGCATCAGCATGTCGATCGGCTCGGTCGAGCCGCTGGACGAGCAATACCTGCGCACCACGCGCGAGTTCATGGACGAGTTCGGCATCGACGACTTCAGCGAACACCTCACCTACCACCGCATGGACGGCAAAGACCTGTCCGTCTTCCTCTGCCTGCCGTTCGTCGAGGAATCCGTCGACTGGCTCGCCGCCAAGTACAACGCCGCGCGAAAGTACTGGGGCCGGCCGTTCGGACTGGAAAACGTCAGCTACTACTACCCCATCCCGCACTGCCCCTGGGACGAGGCCCGGTTTCTGACGGCCCTCACCGAGCGCACCGACTGCGAGCTGCTGCTGGACGTGACCAACATCTACAACAACGCCACCAACCACGGCTACGACGCGGTCGAGTTCATTCACCGGCTGCCGGGCAATCGTATCCGCCAGCTTCACATCGCCGGCGGCCACTACGCCGAGGGACTCTTGCAGGACAGCCATAGCGCCCCGGTCTTCGAGGGGGTCTGGCCGCTCTTGGAGGAAGTGCTCAAGCACACGGCCGCGGAGATGATCATCCTGGAGCGCGACAGCAACTTCCTGCCGTTCGGCCCGGCCGTGATGGGCGACATCCGCCGCGCCCGCGAGATCTTCTACAAGCACCGGCCGGCGCAAGCCCCGCCCAAGGCGCCCCTCGCGGCCGACGAGCCGTTGCCTGCGGCGGTGCCCTCCGTCGACGTGAACAACCCGCGCTTCGCCGAGCTGCGCAGCTTCCAACGGGCGACGATGCGCGAGATCACCGACCCGTCGTACCGCCGGCGGATCCGCGCCAACCGCGCGGCGGTGCAGGCCGACTACCCCATGTCCGAAGCCTGGCAGCGCCGCTGGCAGGATTGCGATCCAAAGCGCGTCGACCTCCTGGCCGCGAAGTGGGACTTCATCGAGCGCGGCCGGCGGCAGGACGACGTCCGCTACCGCAACCAGGAATGGGGCATTTGGGCCGCCGAAGCTGCAAGTTAGAATCGACTTCCCCGCCGACCTTGCGTCGACGCAAGGTCGGCGGGGAAAGCTCGGCTGAACTCGCGGAAAGCGTACGCCTCCGGTGGCGACGCGGGATGAATTGCTGCGCCATGCCCTCGTTCGGTATCATAGAGGGTGCATGCCGGCGGCAATGCCGGGGCTCAGTCCCCCCCTCCGATCGAGTTGCCATGACTTCCCGCCTGGATCGGTTCCATCGCTGCGGCCCGTTTCTGCGAGCGCCGGTTCGCTGCGTTGCGATCATTGGCGCTGCGATGCTTCTTTTGCCCCTTCTCGCCCGCGCTCAGCAGCCCGACGACAAGGGCCGCGAGTTCTTCGAGAAGAACGTCCGGCCGATCCTGTTCGAACGCTGTTACAAGTGCCACTCCCAGGACGCCAAGGAGGTGCAGGGCGGGCTGTTTCTCGACAGCCGGCCGGGATGGATGAAGGGCGGCGAGAACGGGCAGGCCATCGTGCCCGGCGAGCCGGACAAGAGCCTCGTCATCAAGGCCGTCCGCTACACCGACGAAAACCGGCAGATGCCGCCCGACGGCAAGCTGGCCGCGGCGGAGATCGCCCGGCTGGAGGAATGGGTCAAGATCGGCGCGCCCGACCCGCGCGACACCGACACGCGGAACCTCGCGCAGAAGAAAATCGACTACGACGAGGCGCGGAAATACTGGGCGTTTCAGCCGCTTTCGCGCGGCGAGCCGCCGGCGGTGAAGAACGAGGCCTTCTGCCGGACGCCGATCGATCGGTTCGTCTTGGCTGGAATGGAATCGCGCGGGCTTTCACCGTCAGGCGAGGCTGCGCCGCGCGATCTCCTCAGGCGCGTTTACTTCGACCTCATCGGCCTGCCGCCCACGCCCGAGGAAGCCGCGGAGTTTCTCAAAGACCCCACAAGCGAGGCCTACGAAAAGCTCATCGACCGGCTGCTGGATAGCCCGAAGTTCGGCGAGCGCTGGGCAAGGCACTGGCTCGATGTTTCGAGGTTCGCCGAGAGCCACGGCTTCGAGCAGGACTACGACCGCGAGGCGGCCTATCACTTCCGCGATTTTGTGATCCGGGCCTTCAACCAGGATCTGCCTTACGACCAGTTCGTCCGCTGGCAGCTTGCCGGCGACGAGATCGCCCCGGACGACCCGCTGGCGATGATGGCGACGGGCTTTTTGGGGGCCGGCGTTTTCCCGACGCAAATCACCAAAAATGAGGTGGAGAAAAGCCGCTACGACGCGCTGGATGACATGGCGGCCACGACGGGGACGGCCATGCTGGGCCTGACGATCGGCTGCGCCCGCTGCCACGACCACAAGTTCGACCCGATCGCCAACGAGGACTACTACCGGCTGGTGTCGACGTTCACGACGACGGTGCGGAGCAACATTGAATTGGATTTGCAGCCGGAGGTGTATCGCGCGGCCAAGGCGAAGTTCGACGCGGAGCATGCGCCGCTGGCGGAAGCCCTGGCCGAGCATGAACGCAGGAACCCCACCGCGCAGTCGCTCGAAGAGTGGCTGAACAAGAAAAAGAGCGAGGGGCTTGAGCCGGCGGCGTGGGAGTATTTGTGGAACGGAGCGATCGCCAGCGCCGGCGGGGCGAAGTTCGTCGCGCAGCCTGACGGCTCATTCCTGGCCGCCGAGAAGAACGCCGACTTCGACGCCTACACGTTCACGGCGCAGGTTTCCTCCGCAAAAATCACGGCCGTGCGGCTCGACGCGCTGGCCGACCCGTCGCTGCCCAAGAGCGGTCCGGGCCGGGCGGCCAACGGCAACTTCGCGCTTAGCGATTTGCGCCTGACGGTCCGGCCCGTCGACGGCAGCAAGCCGGCGCTTTTGATTACGCTCGCCGATCCCCTTGCCACGTTCCAGCAGCAGGGCCTGCCGGCCGCGGCGATCATCGACGCCGACCCAAAGTCGGCCTGGGCCGTCGATCCCCAGTTCGGCAAGGACCACAGCGTCGTCTTGCAGGTGAAGAACGCGCCGGAGCTGGCCGGGCCGGTGGTCCTGGAGTTCACGCTCAAGTTCAACAACAACCAGGGGCACGCCATCGGGCGGCCGCGGTTTTCGATCAGCCGGGCCGCGCAGCCGGTCGCGCTGGATGGGAGTCTCGGTCCGCTGGGAACGAACGACGCGATCGAGCTTCTGAAGCAGGGCGAAGGCAAGCCGCTGCGGGAACTGATCCAGGAGGGGAAGATCCTGGAGAAACCGTCGGCGCTCGTCGATCTTTGTCGTCGCGAGGACGCAAAGTGGCAGGAGCTGCGCGGCGCCGTTCAGGAGCACCTGAAGCAGGAGCCGAAGCCGAACCTGACGAAGGTCATGGTCTCTAGCGAGGGCTTTACGCCCATCCGCCACCATACGCAAGGGGCGGACTTCTTCGAGCAAACGTACTTTTTGCGGCGCGGCGACCCGGACCAGAAGGGAGACGTGGCCACGCAGAGCTTCTTGCGCGTCTTGATGCGGGCCGACGACGGCGAGAAGCATTGGCAGGCAAAACCGCCGCCGGGCTGGCGCACCTCCTACCGCCGCACGGCCCTGGCCAACTGGATCACCGACACGGAATATGGGGCGGGGCATTTGCTGGCCCGCGTCATCGTGAACCGGCTCTGGCAGCACCATTTCGGCCGGGGGATCGTGGCGACGCCGAACGATTTCGGCGTGCAAGGGCAGAAGCCGACCCACCCGGAGCTGCTCGATTGGCTGGCGACCGAGCTCATTCGAAACAACTGGCGATTGAAGCCGATTCACAAGCTGATCCTGCGGAGCGCCGTCTATCGGCAGTGTACGGCCGCCAATGGCGCAAACGAAAAGAT
This sequence comes from Planctomycetia bacterium, assembly GCA_016177915.1. Taxonomy (GTDB): domain Bacteria; phylum Planctomycetota; class Planctomycetia; order Pirellulales; family S012-138; genus JACOUI01. Next base: position 14,717 of record JACOUI010000008.1, on the reverse strand, counting down.
CGACCCGCAGAACCAGTATCTGTGGCGCCGCGACCGGCGGCGGCTGGAGGCGGAGGCAATTCGCGATTCGCTGTTGGCCGTCAGCGGCACGCTCGACAGCCGCATGTACGGACCCGGCACCCTCGACGAAGGCATGACGCGCCGCAGCATTTATTTCATGGTCAAGCGCAGCAAGCTGATCCCGATGATGACGCTATTCGACGCGCCGGAGCCGAACGTAAGCGTGGGCGGGCGGCCGAGCACGACGATCGCGCCGCAGGCGCTGCTCTTCATGAACAACCCGCATGTAAGGGTCTGGTCGCGGAACTTTGCGAAGCGGCTGGCTCCGGCGGCGGAAAAATCGTGGGGCGAGGCGGTGCGGCAGGCGTATCAGGTCGCGTTGACGCGCGATCCGGACGAAACCGAGCTGGCCCAGGCGGGAGCTTTTCTGGCCGCCCAGGCGGAGGAGTATCACAAGGCGCAGAAGGGCGACGCAAAAGAGCTGGCCCTGGCCGATTTTTGCCAGGTGCTGATGAGCTTGAACGAATTCGTGTACGTGGAATAGGCGAGCGGGGGGCGTCAGCCCTCCGCTGCTCCGCGATTCAAAGTGATTTGCACATGAACCAACGCGACGCCGGGCTGCTGCGAGAGATCCAGGTTCGGCGAAGGAAGCGCGCGCTGGTCGAGGCTTCCGTGGCGATCGATGCGGAATCGGACCGCGCGCTGGCGCGCTTCCTCGACGAGCACCCGGCCCCGCCCGATCCGCCGAATCGATTGGGGAAGAAGTTCGCCCGGCAATGGCAAGCGCCGCCGGACCCGAAGACGTCTCGGCTGGTGCTTTTCCACTGGTGCATCGCCGCCATGCGGCTGTTGGAAGGCTGAAAACCTGCAACGAATCTGCATCGAGTACAATGAACGTTGGGCGCAGTCGCGAAGGTGAACGGATGGCCCTGAAAGTTGAAACTGAAAAAGAAACCGACGATCGCTGGATTGCCGAAGTGACCGATCTGCCCGGCATCATGGCCTACGGCAAGACGCGCCAGGAGGCTGTCGAGCGGGCGCAACTCCTTGCTCACCAGGTAATAGTGGACCGCTCGAAACACGGCGAAGCATTGCCGGGAGATGTCGACGATCGCTCTCGAGAATAATCTGCAATGAACACCAATCTCCAATCCGCGCTCTCCCGCCGCGAGATCCTTCGCCGCGCCGGCTCCGGCTTCGGCATGGTCGCCCTCGCCGGCCTGCTGGAAAGCGAGGGCCTGCTGTCGACGGCCCGCGCCGCCGCCCGCAGCGACCGCCAGCTCAACCCGCTCGCGCCGCAGGAACCGCACTTCGCCGCCAAGGCCAAGAGCGTCATCTGGCTCTTCATGAACGGCGGGCCCAGCCAGGTGGACACCTGGGACTTTAAGCCCGAGCTGGAAAAGCGCGACGGCAAGGACCTGGAAGGCTTCGACAAGAACACCGGCTTCTTCACCGACCAGGTCGGCCCGGTGATGAAGTCGCCCTTCAAGTTCGCGCAGCACGGCCAGTGCGGGGCCTGGGTCTCGGAGATTTTCCCGAACATGGCCCGGCACGTCGACAAGATGGCCTTCATCCGCTCCTGCTTCACGGAGTCGAACAATCACAGCCCGGCGCTGTTCATGATCAACACGGGCACGACGCGGATGGGCTTCCCGTGCGTCGGTTCGTGGGTGACGTACGGCCTGGGTTCGGAGAGCGCGAACCTGCCGGCGTTCATCGTGATGTCCGACCCGCTCAACCGCGGATTGCCCAAGGGGCACGCGCAGAACTGGGGATCGGGCTTTTTGCCGAGCGTGTTTCAGGGGACGTGGCTGGCGCCGCAGGGGGAGCCGATTGCGAACCTCAAGCCGCCGGCGGAAATGGCGGCGCAGCAACAGCGTGCGCAGCTCGACCTCTTGGCGCGGCTCAACCAGCGGCACGCCGAGCGGCACGGCGGCGACCTCGAGCTGGCCGCGCGGATCGAGAGTTTTGAGCTGGCCTATCGCATGCAGTCGGCCGGACCGGAGGCGCTCGACGTCGAACAGGAGCCGGAGCACATCCAAAAGCTCTACGGCCTGGACAACAAGGAGTGTACGCATTTTGCGCGGCAGTGCCTGGTCGCCCGGCGGCTGGTGGAGCGCGGCGTGCGGTTCGTGCAGATTTACTCGGGCGGCATGGAGAACGAACGAAGCTGGGACGGCCACACGAACATCGTGGCCAACCACGGCGGCTTCGCCAAGGAGACGGACGTGCCGATCGCGGCGTTGCTGGAGGACCTTTCGCAGCGGGGCATGCTCGACGAGACGCTCGTCGTCTGGGGCGGCGAATTCGGCCGCCTGCCGATCGTGCAAAAGGGCGGCACCGGCCGCGACCACAACCCGCACGCCTTCACCGTCTGGCTGGCCGGCGGCGGGGCCAAGGGCGGCGCGATTTTCGGCGAGACGGACGAGCTGGGTCACAAGGCGGTCACGAATCGCGTGAGCGTCAACGACCTGCACGCCACGATCCTGCACCTCCTGGGCATGAACCACGAAAAGCTGACGTTCCGCTACAACGGCCGCGACTTCCGGCTGACGGACGTGGCGGGGAACGTGGTCACGCCCGTTCTGGCTTGAACCATCGATCGAGTGTCGACCTTGCGTCGGTGGGCCTGCGACTGAGGCTAGGGTGCCGACGGCGCCCCCGCGCGCGGAGCCAACAATCACGGGACCACCGAGGCAAGGTCGACGCAAGGTCAGACGCAAGGTCGGTGGAGGGGAAATGAAATAACTCGTGGCGCGCCGGCTAGCTGCCAGTCGTGCTTCCACCGACGCGGGGTCAGACGCGGGGTCGGTGGAGGGAGAACCGGGCGCTACATCGGCTTCTTCGGCAGCTTCCGCGGGTAAGGCGGCGGTTCGTGGGGCGGGGGTTCCTTGCCCGTCTGACGCTGCCACCAGTCGCGCTCCTCGTCGTCGGCGTAGTGCCTGAGCCAGGCCTCCTCGTCGCCCGCGCAGTCCCAGTGCAGGTGGTTGTCGGCCGCGTCGATTTTCTTTTCGTAGGCGGGTAGAATGTCGCGGTAGATGAGCGAGTACAACTGCCGGTCGCTGAGGTGGTGCGTAAAGTCCAGGACGATCCGCTTCTCAAACAGCTTGTGGATCGTGTCCCACAAAACGCGCCTAAGCTCGTCGCCGGAGACGGCGTCCGGGTGCGGGATCGACAGCGGCGGCTCGAACCACTCGGCGATCGGCAGCGCCGGCGCCCGCTCCCAGGCCAAAATCGCCGACAGATACTCGTTCTCCCGCTGCGTGGGCAGCTTCTCGCTGATCGTCGTCAGCGACTCATCCACGAACGGCTCCAGCTCGTCGCGCAGCCGGGCGTTCTGCAGGAGCGTTTCGATTTCGTCGGGATGGGGCTTGCGAGACCGTCGGGGCATGGCGTCTACGCAGGGTGGCAAGAACAAGAAGCCCCGGCCGGTCGACGGCTCGTCGCCGCCGCCTTCATCGTCTGCAAAAGTACACCTTAGCTTGCCCACGTCGCGCGACAAGATTGATTCGCCCCCGCCGGCGCACCTTCGCACAGGGCGCGCCCGCACAATCGTTACAACCATGAATCTCTCCCCCGCGCGACTGCACGAACTTTCAGTCCGCCTGGCGCGCGAGACTTCGGCCGAGGTCCACTTCGACGAGTACCAGCGCTCGCTCTACAGCACCGACGCCAGCCTGTACCAGATTCAGCCGCTGGGCGTCGTGATCCCGAAGACCGTGGCCGACGCCCTCGCCGCCGCCCGAATCGCGGCGGAATTCGAGGTCCCCCTCGTCCCGCGCGGCTCAGGGACGAGTCTCTCCGGCCAGCCGATCGGGACGGGGATCGTCATCGACTTCAGCAAGCACTTGAACAAGATTTTACAGATCGATGCGGAGCGGCGGACGGCGCGCGTGCAGCCGGGCGTCGTCCTCGATCAGCTCAACGAGGCCGCGGCGAATCACGGATTGCAGTTCGGGCCGGACGTGGCCACCAGCAGCCGGGCCAATATCGGCGGCATGATCGGCAACAATTCGTCCGGGGCCCGTTCGATCCGCCAGGGCAAGACCGTCGACCACGTGATCGAGCTTTCGGTCGTACTTTCCGACGGCACGCCCGCGCGATTAGACCCCAAGACGCCGGAGCAGGTTGCCGAGAAGCAAAAAGGCGACTCGCTGGAAGCGAAGATTTATCGCGCCGTGCCGCAAATCGTGGCGGCCCATCGCGACGAGGTGCTGGCGCGGTATCCGCGCGTTTTGCGGCGCGTGAGCGGTTACAACCTCGACGAGTTCATCCCCGAAACGCGGTCGTGGCATGAGCCGCCGTTTTACGTCCGGGAAACTCGCACCGCCGAGGCCGAGCGCTTTCCCGGCGCAGATTTTAACCTGGCGCGGTTGATCGTCGGCAGCGAAGGGACGCTGGCGACAGTGACCGAGGCCCTTGTGCACCTCATTCCGCTGCCCAAGCACAGCGGCCTCGTCGTCATCGAGCTTGCATCTCTCGAAGCGGCCTGTGACGCCGTCGGCAAGGCGCTCCCACTCGATCCGTCGGCCATCGAGTTCTTCGACAAGCTGATTATCACGCTCGCGCGGGCCAGCCTCGAATACCGCAACTACCTCGATTTCGTGGCCGGCGACCCGGAGTGCGTGATGATCGTCGAGTTTTCCAGCGACGACGAAGGCCAGGTGCGCTCGAAGATCGACGACCTGACGGAGCGGCTGCGCGGGGCGGCGGGCATTTCGCACATTTTGCCGGCACTCGGCGGCAAGCTAGCCGATCACGTCTGGGCCTGCCGGAAGGCGGCGCTGCCGCTCCTCATGGGCGTGCCGGGGCGCCGCAAGCCGATCGCGTTCGTGGAAGACACCGCCGTCGATCCGGCGAAGCTGTCCGACTTCGTCCGCCGGTTCCGAAAGGTCCTGCACGATAACGGCACCGACGGGGCCTTCTACGGCCACGCCTCGGTCGGCTGCCTGCACATCCGACCCTTGATCGACGCCGCCGACCCGGCCGACCTCGAGCGGCTGAAGCGGATTTCGCTGGCCGTCTGCGACCTCGTGATGGAATTCGGCGGCTCGATGAGCGGCGAGCACGGCGACGGCCTGGCGCGGAGCTACCTCAACGAAAAACTCTTCGGGCCGAAGGTCTATCGCGCGTTCAAAGACATCAAGGCCGCCTTCGACCCCAAAAACCTGCTCAATCCCGGCAAGATCGTCGACGGACCTGGCCCGGTCGAGAACCTGCGCCTCGGCGCCGGCTACCAAACGCTCGACGTGCCGACGGTGCTCGATTTCAGCGGGCAGGGGGGCTTCGCGCGGGCCGTGGAGCTGTGCAACGGCTCGGGCGTGTGCCGCAAGACGCAGACCGGCACGATGTGCCCCTCCTACATGGTCACGCGCGACGAAGAGCACAGCACCCGCGGCCGGGCGAACGCCCTGCGGCTGGTGCTGTCCGGCGTTCTGCCGCCGGAGGAATTGACCGGCCCTCGGCTGTTTCAGACGTTCGACCTGTGCCTCCAGTGCAAAGGCTGCAAGGCCGAGTGCCCCAGCAACGTCGACGTGGCCAAGATGAAGGCCGAGCTGCTCCATAAGTACTACCAGGAGCATGGCGCGCCGCGGGGCGTGCGAATGATGGCCGACATCGCCCGCTGGAACCGCCTCGGGTCGGCGCTCGCGCCGCTGTCGAACTGGCTGCCGCGATTGCCGGGCGCGGGGTTCTTGCGCAAGAAGCTTTTGGGCATCGACGGTCGGCGGCCGCTGCCCATGTTCTGCCGCAATCATTTCGCAAAATGGTTCCGGCGACGAAAGCGAGGCGAGCACGCCCTTCGCGGGGCTCAGGGCGTGCCACCCGGTTCGCGTGGGCCGATCGTCCTGCTCGACGATTGCCTGACGAGCTTCTGCGAGCCGAGCGTCAACCGCGCCGCCGTGGATGTGCTCGAGGCCGCCGGCTATGAAGTCGTTCTCGCCGGACTGCGGTGCTGCGGCCGGGCGGCGATTTCCAAGGGGTTGCTCGATGAGGCCCAAGAGCTCGCCCGCGAGAACATCGATCGCCTGCTGCCCTACGCGCGACAGGGCCTCTTCATCGTCGGCGCGGAGCCAAGCTGCCTCTTGACGCTGTGCGACGAGTATCCCGACCTCGTCCCCGGCGACGACGCGAAGCTCATCGCCCGCCAATCCCGCCTGGTCGATTCGCACCTCGTCCGCGAGGGAATCACATTGCCGCAATGCCGCCGAGCCACGGCATCTACGTTTCCTCCCCTTACAAAGGGGGGGCAGGGGGGGTTGGCTGGCGAGGGCACGTCGCAATCCGTTCTCCTCCACGGCCACTGCCACCAGAAGGCTCTCGTCGGGACGCGCGAAACCGTCCAGCTCCTGGAAACCGTGCCCGGCACGGCCGTCCGCGTCCTCGATTCCGGCTGCTGCGGCATGGCCGGCTCTTTCGGTTACGAGCATTACGAGTTAAGTATGAAGATCGGCGAGCGGGTGCTGCTGCCGGCCGTCCGCGCCAGCGCCGCCCTGCCGATCGTGGCCCCCGGCTTTTCCTGCCGGCACCAGATCGAGCACGGCACGCGCCGCAAGGCGGAGCACCCGCTCGAGTACATTGCCCGCCACTTGCCGTCACCGGGTAACACCCGCACAAGTTGAACCCCATCGACTTTCCCATGCTCCAGCGACGCAGCGCATTCGTTCTCGGCACGGCGTTTTTCGCCGCGACGTTCCTCCTGCCGTCCATGCCAACCATGTCCGCCGACCCGCCCGCAAAGCCGCCCGTCACCCGCAAGTCGGACCACGTCGACGCCTACCACGGCGCGTCGATCGCCGACCCCTACCGCTGGCTCGAAGACGACAACAGCGACGAGACCAAGGCCTGGGTCCAAGAGCAGAACCGGGCGACATTCGCGTTCCTGGAGAAAATCCCCCAGCGGAAGTGGATCGCCAAGCGCCTGGAAAAACTCTGGGACTACGAGCGCCTGGCCGTCCCCGAGAAGCGCGGCGAAATCTACTTCTTCGAGCACAACACGGGCTTGCAGCAGCAGAGCGTGCTCTTCGTCGCCCCGGCGTTCGACGCAGCGGCGGCCAGCGGCTCGCGCCGTCTGCTCCTCGATCCCAACACGCTGTCCAAGGACGGCACGGTCGCCGTCAGCGGGACCGAAATCAGCCACGACGGCCGGCTCTTGGCCTACGGCCTGGCCCGCGCCGGCTCCGATTGGAACGAGTGGCGCGTCCGCGATGTTTCAACCGGCACGGACCTGCCCGACGAACTGCACTGGATCAAGTTCTCCGGCGCGTCGTGGGACGCCCGCAACGAGGGCTTCTATTACAGCCGCTACGACGAGCCGGAGGAAGCAAAGAAGCTGCAAGGCACGAACTTCAACCAGCAGCTCTACTACCACAAGCTCGGCGCGCCGCAGTCTCAGGACAAGCTCATCTACGCCCGGCCCGACCACAAAGAATGGGGCTTCCGCGGCTTTGTGACTGAGGACGGCCAGTTTCTTGTCATCACCGTCTGGCGGAGCACTGAGCGGAAGAACCTGGTCTTCTACCAGGAGCTGGCGAAGCCCGACGCGCCGATCGTCGAACTCCTCGATGAATGGGAGGCAGCGTACAGCTACCTCGGCAACGACGGCCGCCTATTTTACTTCGAGACCGACCGCGACGCTCCGCGCGGGAAAGTCGTGGCCATCGACCTCGATCGGCCGGCGGCGGAAAACTGGCGCGAGATTGTGCCGCAGGCCGAGGAGACGCTGCAATCCGTCAGCCTCGTGGGCGACCGGTTCTTTGCCAGCTACTTGCAGGACGCCCACAGCCTGGTGCGGGTGTTCGACACGTCGGGCGAGAACCTCGGCGACGTGCCGCTCGCCGGTATCGGGTCCGTCGCCGGTTTTCCGGGGCGGCGAGCGGACAAGGAGACGTACTTCTCGTTCAGCGGTTTCACCAGCCCCTCGACCATCTTCCGCTACGACCTTGCAAGCGGCGAGACGAAAGAGGTCTGGCGGCCGGCCACGGGCTTCGATCCGGAAAAGTTTGAGACGAGGCAGGTGTTTTACAAGGGCAAGGACGGCACGCGCGTGCCGATGTTCATCACCGCCAAGAAGGGAATCAAACTCGACGGCAACAACCCCATGCTGCTCTACGGCTACGGCGGCTTCGACAACGCCATTACGCCCGCCTTCTCCATCAGCATGACGGTCTGGCTGGAGATGGGCGGCGTCTATGCCGTCGCCAACCTCCGCGGCGGCGGCGAATACGGCAAAGACTGGCACGAGGCCGGCATGAAGGAAAAGAAGCAAAACGTGTTCGACGATTTTCTCGCCGCGGCCGAGTGGCTGATCGAGAATCGCTACGCGTCGCGCGAGCGGCTGGCCGTCACCGGCCGCAGCAACGGTGGCTTGCTGGTGGGGGCTTGCATGACGCAGCGGCCGGACCTGTTCGCGGCGGCCATCCCCGAGGTGGGCGTGATGGACATGCTCCGCTACCACAAGTTCACGATCGGCTGGGCCTGGGTGTCCGAGTACGGCAGCTCCGACGACGCGGAGGAGTTCCAGACGCTGCTGGCCTATTCGCCGCTGCACAACATCAAGCCGGGCGTGAAGTATCCCGCCACGCTCGTGACGACCGCTGACCACGACGACCGCGTCGTGCCGGCGCACAGCTTCAAGTTCGCGGCCGCGCTGCAAGCGGCCCACGCCGGCGACGCCCCCTGCCTGATCCGCATCGAAACGAGCGCCGGCCACGGGGCGGGCACGCCCACGGCCAAGGCCATCGCCGTGGCCGCCGACCGGCTGGCGTTTTTGGCGCATATCTTGAAGGTCCCTGTGCCAGAGTAGACGCGCGGCAGAGACTCTTTTCGCCCCTGGTCGCGCACCGATCAGTTCGGTCGTCGTCGGTACGAACGATGCAGCGTACCCTGAATTTATGCATATCGTCTTCCGTTCGTGATGCGTGAGTTTCCCGGGCGCAGGCATCGTTGCCGCATCGGCTTGCGTTGTTTCCAGGGCCTTCCAGCCCGGCCGTGCCCGCGATTGGCATGGCTTGTGCGTTTCCTTTCAGCCGTCGGCGACGCGCCGCACTCAGGCGCGGCGGCGATTCCCCACGTGGAGGCCGACAGACACCTGGCTCGTTTCTGGGCTCGTTTCTGGAAGGAGATTTCCATGTCTTTTTGGCGCAAAATCCTGATGGCGGGCGTTCCGCTCGCGCTGTTCACGTTCGCCGGCTGCGCGGAAACGACGACCGAAGAGGACGTCGCCGGGGCCCGCAGCGCGTACCGCGAGGCTTCGCAGAAAGCCGAGGAGGCCAAGGCGGAAGGCGCCGCGGACGCCGAGCAGAAAGCGGCCGCGGCCGAAGAGGCCCGGACGAAACTCGAAAAGACGGAGGCCGACTTCAAGGCCGAGGAGGCCCGCAAGGAGTTCCTCACAGGGCACGAGGAGCACCTCGCCACGGTCGACACGGCGGTCAAGGAACTGAAGGACCGGGCCGGCAAGCTGGAAGGCCCGCAGAAGGACCAGCTCAATGAGGCGATCGGCCGCATCGAGGACAAGTGCGGGATCGCGCGGGACAAGCTGGCCGAAGTCAAGAAGGCCCCCGCCAGCGAGTGGCAGACCAAGCAGGAGGATGCGGAGAAGGCCATGGCCGAGGTCGATATGGAAGTCGAGAAGGCCCAGGCCATCAAGTAATGGCGTGCGACTGGCAACGACGTTGAAAGCGGCGGCATCATTCCAGCCCGGCTGTCGATTCTCCGAATGCACAGCGTCGACAGCCGGGCTGCTTGCGAGAACAAGGGGAGAAACTCCGGCTTCAAGCCATCGCCAGGACCGCACACCTGCACGCTGGCCGCTTTGTGATCCCCCGCACAGCGGCGCCCACTGCCCCTTTGGGGCAGAACGCAGGACAAGCGGTCCGCAAGCGACGGACGGGCCGGAGCGAAGCGCACGGTCGATCTGTCTTCTCCTCGCCTCAACAGCGAGGGAAGATCGGGGGTCGGCCGTGCCGTTTTTTTTGGCTGTTTGGAACGTCTTGAGCCGCCAGCGAAGGAGGGCTGGTCGGCGCTAGCCGCTCAAACCTTGGCTCCTGCGGCACAAGACCGCAGGGGGCCGCGCCGTCCATGCTACCTCCCGGGGTTCTCATACCAGATCACGCCGAGGCCCGCCCGCTCCTCCGTCGTAATCACATCGAGGTCGCCGTCTCCGTCCAGGTCGATCGTCTGAATCAGGTCGGGCTTAAACCCCTTCTCGCTGGCCGGGCCGCTGATCGCGTGGACGTCCCACTTTGCGTCCTTGCCGTCGCCGCGGCGCGACAGCCACACGACGCCGCCAATGCTGGGCGGCCCTTCGCCGAGCGTAAGGACCACGTCCAGCTTTCCGTCGCCGTCGATATCGGCGGCCCGTGCGGCCTTGCCCGTGCCCTTTAGTTCAGGGAACGGGATCTCGCGGCTCTCCCACGGCGATTTCACGTCGGCCGCAGGCGAGAGGTGAAACAGCTTGCGGCTGAACGTGGGGACGATGATTTCGGGCCGGCCGTCGGCGTCGAGATCAGCCATATCCAAGAACATCACCTCCTCGCCTGCGGCGCCGATTTTGTGGACCGGCCACGGCGCGGCCTGCGCATCGTCGCGACCGGGGTTCTCCAGCCACAGGCAGCCGCGGCTTTTGCCCTTGCGGTCGGAGGCGATGACGTCCTGGTCGCCGTCGCGATCGAGGTCGGCCGCCACGAGCGACATGATCCAGCCGGCGTCGCAGAGAGGATGCCATTTCCAGGCGGCCAGATCGCGCGGGTCGGCGGGGCTTTCCAGCCAGCCGATCTTCGCGCCCTGTCCCTTGCCGCCGACTACGAGATCGATGCCGCGTTGGCCGTCCACGTCGAGCGGCAGAGAGAACATCCACATGGCGGCGCCCTGCACGGCCGGGATCGCCTCGGTCTTCCAGGCGGCCGCCTCAAGACACTTCTCCTTTTCCCGCGGCGCCCAGTGAACGTTGACGCTCTGCACGCGGCCCTCGCAGCAGCTCACGACGTCGACCGCGCCGTCGCCGTCGAGATCGACGAACACGGCGTCCTCCACCGAGCCGGCCTTGCCGACGGTCACGGCCGGCCATTTTTCCGTGGCCTTCGCCGGGCCGGGATTCAGGTAGGCGCGCACGACGCCGCCCTGTTCCCAGCCGGTGACGAGATCGGGGAGTCCGTCGCCGCTGACGTCGGCCGCTCGCACGCCGTCGGCCCCGCGGGAGGAGTCGTCGATCGTGTGCATTTTCCAGGCGACGTCCGTCGCGTCGGCCGCGGCCGTAGACGAACACGCGATCCATGCGCAAGCGACCAGCGCGACCAGCGGACTTAGGCAATTCATGTCAGCCCTCCAATCTCGCAAACCTGCGGACAATCGCTTTCGCACACCTTAGCCCGTCGACCGCCGCGCTCACGATCCCGCCCGCGTAGCCGGCCCCTTCGCCGATCGGGTAGAGTCCCTCGACGCCCGGGGTCACGAGCGTCTGCTTGTCGCGCTCGATGCGGACCGGCGAGCTGCCCCGCGACTCCGGCCCCACGAGCGTGGCGTTTTCCAGGAACTTTCCCCGCCAACGGCGATCGAGCTGCGGCAGCCCGCGCCGCAGGGCCTCGACAACCTGCGGCGGGACGAGTTGGGCGATCTCGGCCGGCACCACGCCGCGCATGAAGCTCGATGGCGGCACATCGCTCGTCGGCCGGCCCGCCAGAAAATCGAGTGCCCGCTGGATCGGGCAAAGATAATGGCCCCGCCCGGCCGCGAAGGCCCGGCCCTCATAGAGCCTTTGCACCTCGACGCCGGCCAGCACGTGCGCCGAGCCGAAATCCTCGGGCGCGAGCGTGATCATCAGGCCGCTGTTGGCAAAAGGGCTGGCACGCCGCGAGAGGCTCATGCCGTTGGTGCAAAAGTAGCCCGGCTCAGAGACGCTGGGGATCACCTGCCCGCCGGCGCACATGCAAAACGTGAAGAGGTCGCTTTCCCCGCGGACGACGAGCGAGTAGTCGGCCGCCCCGAGCTTTTCCTCCAGCGGCGACGGGCCGTACTGGGCGCGGTTCACCTGCGACTGCGGCTGCTCGATCCGCACGCCGATCTGAAACGGTTTTGCAACCATCGGCACGCCGCGATCGAAGAGCATCTGGTAGGTGTCCCGCGCGCTGTGCCCGATCGCCAGCACGACGACCGACGCCGGGATGTGCCCCGACGACGTAGCGACCCCCCGCACGCGGCCGTCGCGCAGGTCGAGGTCCTCGACGCGGCAGGAAAAGCGGAACTCGCCGCCGTGCATGATGACGCGCTGCCGCAGCGCCTTGACCACCGCCGGCAGACGGTTGCTCCCCAGGTGCGGCCGGTAGTCGTAGAGGATCGAGGGCCGCCCTTTGCACTCGGCCAACAGTGTGAGCACGCGCCGCACGTCCGGCCCGTGCAGCCGGCAGGTGAGCTTGCCGTCGCTGAACGTGCCGGCCCCGCCCTCGCCGAAGAGGTAATTGCTCTCGGGGTTGAACTCGCCGCCGGACTCCAGGTCGGCCACGTCGCGAATCCGCTCCCGCACAGCCTGGCCGCGCTCCAAAACGATCGGCCGGTAGCCCGCCTCGGCCAGAAAGACCGCGGCCACCATGCCGGCCGGCCCGGAGCCGACGATCACGGGGGGGTGCTCGAGCGGCTCGCTCCCCGGCGGCGGCATATCGAACGGCGGCTCGCGATAAAGCTCCGCCCGCGCCGTCTGCGAGCGCTTTTGCAAGTTGGCGACGAGCCGCGCCTCATCGAGCGGCAGGGCGACCTCGACGGAATACACGAACGAGACGTCGTGCTTGTCGCGGACATCGAGGCTCTTCCGCAGAATCCGCCAGCGATCCAGCTCCTCGGTCTTCAGTCCCAGCACGGCGGCCAGGCGCACGGGCAGCTCGCCTTCTGGCCGATCGACGGCCATGCGGACATTGGAGACGCGGATGGGCATGCCTGGAGCATACCGCGCGGCAGGATGGGGCGTGAGTGTTGGGTTGGTAGGCAGCGGGTGGGATTCTGGATTGCCCACAGCACACGACAAGATCGGCGTTCCGCATCCCAACTCCGCACTCGGCACTTCCCCAGTCGCCTCCGCGCGCACACCAGCACGAGGGCCCTCACGCGCCCCGCTCGCTATGCGGAAAACAATCGCCCCGCCCGCCCCATCCCCTGCGTGACATTTCCTTTGCGTCGCGTAAAATGAGTGGTAGATTGACTGCGGCAAGTTTCGCGTCCTGCTGCGTCGTCCGGCCTGCGTTGTCCGATTCGGGGAGTCGTACAGGGTGTTCCCGTCGGGGGACCATCGTCCCGCTGCCATCGTTCTTCCTTTTCAGGCTTCGTCAGCCATTTCCCGTGCGGCCTGAAGCCTTGTCGCTTTCCAATCGTCGGCCTGGGCATGCCTGCCGTCTCCGTTGATCGCTTTCTGCAATTGGTCAAAACCAGCGGCCTCGTCGAAAAAGACCGGCTGGTGCGGGCCGTTGCCGACCTCAAGGCCCAGAAACGGACCTTCGCCGACGCGGGCGTTCTGGCCGAGGCCTTCATCGACATGGGCCTGGTCACCCGCTGGCAGGCCGACAAGCTCCTGGAAGGCCGCAACAGGGGTTTCTTCCTGGGCAAGTACAAGCTGCTGGGGCACCTGGGCACCGGCGGCATGAGCAGCGTCTACCTGGCCGAGCATACGCGCATGGAGCGGCGGGTGGCCATCAAGGTCCTGCCGCAAAAGCGGGTCAACGACACGTCGTACCTGCCGCGCTTCTACCGCGAGGCCAAGGCCGCCGCCGCGCTGCACCATCCGAACATCGTCTTGGCCCACGACGTGGACAACGAGGGCGACACGCATTACCTCGTGATGGAGTACATCGACGGCCGCGACCTGCAGGTGATGGTCAAGGAAACCGGCCCGCTGGGCTACAACGAAGCCGCCAACTACATCTACCAGTCCGCCCGGGGACTGGAGCACGCGCACGAGGCGGGGCTGATCCACCGCGACGTGAAGCCGGCCAATTTGCTCGTCGACCAGAAGGGGACCGTGAAGCTCCTGGACCTGGGCCTGGCGCGGTTTTCCGAGGATACAGACCGTGCCTCGATCACCGTCGAGTTCGAGGAAAACGTCCTGGGCACGGCCGACTATCTCGCCCCCGAGCAGGCCCTCAACAGCCACAACATCGACCACCGGGCCGACATCTACGGCCTGGGCTGCACGCTCTATTTCCTGCTGACGGGCCATCCGCCGTTCCCGGAGGGGACGCTTGCGCAGCGGATCATGAAGCACCAGCAGGAACAGGCGCCGCCGATCACGAAGGAGCGGCCCGACGCGCCCCCTGCGCTCGTCGACATCTGCATGAAGATGATGGCCAAGAAGGTCGAGGACCGCTACCAGAACGCGGCCGAGGTGCGGGCGGCGCTGGGTGCGTTCCTGCAATCGCGCGGCGTGAAGGTGCAGGCGATCGAGGAAGCGGCGGCCACTTCGCCAGCCCGCCGCGAGCTGGTTCGCAACGTCCGCGAGGCGCGGAGGGCCAGCGTCCTGTCCGACTCGGGCGATTTCGCCCGCATTCTGCGCAAGGACGAGCTTCCGGGCGCGGAGGAAACGTCCGGCAGCGGCAGCCGGCCGGTCGTAAGGGTGGGGGGAGAAAAGGGGCCCGGCTCGAGCGTGAAGAAGACGCCCGACTCGGCCAGGATTTCTCCCGCGCCCCCGCGCGAGCCCTCGCGCGGGGCGACGACGCCGGCCGAGGGGCTCGGCAAGATCG
>JACOUI010000007.1 GCA_016177915.1 Planctomycetia bacterium | reverse complement strand
GGGCCACCGTCAACTCCGATCGCCTTCCCATCGTCTTGGCTCCTTTCGGTTCTGGGGAACTTCCAATCTACCCCGACCGAAAGAAGCCTCACACAGGCCGATTCCAGGGAACCCCTACCAATACACTCGACATAGCCATGCCTCACTGCATTGTGCAGCACATAATTCACGGTGGCCCAGAAATGCCGTTCGGACTTCATCGCAGTTTCCGCCGCCCTGTACCACACCTGCCTGCCGCGTTTGTTGTCCTCGGAATTCCAATAGAACGACGTGCGACCGTGCAGTTGTCCGATCGCGGTCAAGAGCTGTTTGACCATCGTCGTCTGAATGAGAATGTGGTAATGGTTCGGCAGCACAATCCACGCGAAGGTCTCGATACTGTGCGCGCGACATGTTTCGCGAAGCGAACCTTCAAACTCCGCCATTCGCTGCGGGGATTCTCCAATAACTGGGCGATGCTCGAAGCAGGCAGCCGTAATCAGATAGAGCTCTGTCTCGCTGACGTAATGCGGCGGGCTGTGCCACGGCAGGTGGCGGGCCATTCGCTCGTCCAAGACCTCAGCCCGCTGCTCCGGAGTCATTTTTCGCCAACCGTACATGGGATTGGCCTACGCTATGAGTCAATTCCGCCTAAAGGCGGTACTCCAACGAAGACACGCCCCGCCTGAAGGCGGTACTCCAACGAAGACACGCCCCGCCTGAAGGCGGTACTCCAACGAAGACACGCCCCGCCTAAAGGCGGTACTCCAACAAGGCTAGTTAAACATCGTCTCCGGCAATTCCTTCAGCCCGCGGACGGTGACGCGCGTCACGTTGTCCCAGGGGGTGATGATCAGCGTGTGCGAGCCGTCGCGGTCCTTCGTGGCGAACACGCCGTGTGCCCCTCGCGACAGGTCGTGCGAAAAATCCAGCGGCGTAAACTTGTCGCCGTTGGCCAGCTCCACCTCAATGATCGCCTCGCGGTCGGCCTCGACCCAAATCCGTTCAAAAAGCAGCGCCAGCGCGTGCAGCTTCTGCGCCCCGCTGCCCGTCGGCGGCGCTTCCGGCGGAGCGCTCCAGACGGATTCCGTCTCCGGAGGCGGCGCTGGCGGCAAGAGCGGCGCGTCCTCGGGCACCTCCTCGATTTCCTCGATCTCTTCGATCTCCTCGATTTCGTCCTGCACGGCTGAGGCGCTGAGCTGCGGGAATTCGCCGGAGCCGGAGATCTTGGCCGGCGCGGTCGTCGCCGCTACGGCCGCCGCGCCGCCGCCGGACGCCCCGGCAGCCGCGCCGGGCGCGGGAGCTCCCGCGCCGTGCGACGCGGGCGCTTCGTCGACGGCCGTCCCGGGGACGAGGAACATCGACCCGCAATGCGGGCATTGGCCGCGCTTCCCCGCCTGGCGCGCCGACGAGGTCAGCTTGTGGTCGTTGGGGCAGAAGAACTCGATGATCTGTTCGGCGCGGTAGACCTTGCTGGCGGCGCCGTCGTCGGAGGGTTCGGGCTTGGGGACCTGGAACAGGGTGCCGCACTCGGGGCACTTGCCGCGTCGGCCGGCCCGGTCGTCCGGGCAAGAGAGCTTGTGGCCCTTGGGACAGGTGAACTTGATCGTCATGGGGCCGCCGGGGAAGGCGCAGGGCAGGCGCGAAAATCGCACCGCGCCCAGCCGGGAAGTTTTCAGGAAGATTCAAAAAGGGCGAAGAGGGCCCGCTACCTGCAAGACTAACGCCGGGGGCGGGCAAGTCAACCGTGGCGCTTACCGCGGCTGGGTTGACACACTAACCCGAAGCGCCAGCGAGGCAGACCCGCGCGGCCCGTTTGGCCACGGCGGCTACCAGATGGGCCAGACCGATGCGCGCCAACCGCGATCCGCTCGCCGTTCCCCTCGCTTGCGCTTCGGGTTGGTGTGCGGCCGGGCGTCAGCCGACGTCGCCCAAATCGAGCGTCTTTCCGTACCGGCGCAGGAGCTGCGCCTTGAGCAGCGCGTGCTCGGTCCGCGCCAGATGCGGGTCCTCCGCGACAAGTTGCTGCGCGTCGGCGCGGGCCAGCTTCAAGAGCTCCTGGTCGCGCGTCAGGTCGGCGATGCGCAACCGCGCCAAGCCGTGCTGCCGCGTGCCCAACAGGTCGCCCGGCCCCCGCAGCTCGAAATCAACCTCCGCCAGCTCAAAGCCGTCCGTCGAGGAGGCCAGCGCCTCCAGCCGCTTGCGGGCGTCGTCGTTCTCGGGACGGCAAAAGACGGCGCAGTAGCCCGGCTCCGTGCCGCGGCTGATCCGTCCGCGAAGCTGGTGAAGCTGCGAGAGTCCGAATCGCTCGCCGTCCTCGATCGCCATCAGCGTAGCGCGGGGGACATCGACGCCCACTTCGACGACCGTCGTGGCCACCAGCACCTGCGTCTGGCCGGTGCGAAAGCACTCCATCTGCTCGTCTTTCTCGTCCGGACCCATGCGGCCGTGCAGCAGGCCGAGACGGAAGCCGGCCAATTCTCCCGCGGCCAACTCCTGAAAGTGCTGCTCGGCGCTGGCGAGTGTTTCGTGCTCCTCGACGCGCGGCGTGATCACGTAGCCCTGCTGCCCGGCCGTGAGCTTTTTGCGGAAGAACTCCCACCAGCGAGCGCGCAAGTCGTCGTTCGTGAGATAGGTATTCACCTTCTGCCGGCCCGGCGGCAGGTCGCGGATGAACGAAATGTCCAGGTCGCCAAAGAGCGTCATCGTGACGGAACGCGGGATCGGCGTGGCGGTCATCACAAGGTAGTGCGGGCACATGCCGGCCTGCTTGAGCGTCGCCCGCTGACGGACTCCGAACTTGTGCTGTTCGTCGATGACGACGAGGCCGAGCTTGGCGAACGCGACGTCCTCTTGGATGAGGGCCTGCGTGCCGACGACGACGTCGACCTGGCCGGCGGCGATGGCGGCCATCGCGTCCTGCCGCTCGCGCGGCGTGAGGGCGCCCGTCAGCTCCAGCAGGCGGACCTGACTGTGCGCCAGCAGATTGCGCAGCGTCTGCGCGTGCTGGTGCGCCAGCACCTCCGTGGGGGCCATCAGGGCGGACTGATAACCGTGCGCGACCGCCAGCAGCATCGCGTAAACGGCCACGACCGTTTTGCCGCAGCCCACGTCGCCCTGCAGCAGCCGGTTCATGGGCTTCGGGCGGGCCATGTCGGCGGCCACCTCGCCGATGGCAGCGTTCTGCCCGGCCGTCAGCTCGAACGGGAACAGGCGTCGAATTCGGGAATCGACGAGCGCTGTAGCGGGCATTTCAGCGGCCAGCGATTCCTGTTGCGTCTGACGTCGCAGCGCGAGCGCGAGCTGCAGGACGAAAAGCTCCTGGTAGACGAAGCGGCGGCGGGCGTCGGCAAGCTGCTCTTGCGTTTCGGGAAAGTGGACCAAGCGGATCGCCTGGTCGATCGGCAGAAGGCGCTTCTTGGCGAGGTAGTCGGCCGGGAAGGCCTCTTCCAGACCGTGCGCGAGCTGCAGCGCCGACTTGACCGCCCGGCGCACGTCGAGTTGCCGCAGTCCCTCGCAGAGCCGATAAACGGGCACGATCTGCCCCTTGGGCTGCTGGTCTTCCTGCAAGTAGCGGACCTTGGGATGCGCCATCTCCCAGACCAGCCCCTCGCGCTTCACCTTGCCGGACACCAGCACGCGCTGGCCGGGCTTGAACTTGTCGCGCATGAAGCCCTGGTTGAACCAGATGGCGCGGAGGCAATCGGTCTCGTCGCGGATCAGGACGCCGGTGACGCTGCCGCCGTTGCTCGTCAGGCGGTGATCGATTTCCTCGACTGCGCCCACGACGCCGGCCATCTGCCCATGCTCAAGATCGCGGATTGCCCGGATGTCGGTCAGGTCCAGGTAGTCGCGAGGGAAATTGAAGACGAGATCGGCGGCGGTCTTCAGGCCGATCCGCGGCAGCAGCTCGGCGGCGCGGGGATCGACGCCGCGCAGGGCGCGGACGGGCGTCGCCAGCCGCTTTTCGGGTGCATCGTCGGGACGGTCCATGCGCGTATTGTAACGGCGCAGTGGGCGCGGATGCCAACGGCGCGGGCGGCCGAACCGACGCGCGTCTCCACGCCGCAAAAAGAGAAAAAGCCGGGCAAGCCGCCCGGCCTGTTGGTCAGTCTTGACGAGCGAACAGCGGGGAGACTACGGCTCCGCGGTCGTCATCTTCCACTCGCCCCTTTCGATCAGGTCGCCGAACGTGGGCGAGTCGTTGCCGCCGGACTTTGCCTTCGCCGCCTCAGCCAGGGCCGCCGAAATCTTCTCGGCGTCCTTCACGTTCTTGCCGCCCAGGGCCTTCTCAATGGCCTTGGCATACGGGTTGCGGTTCTTCCTGCTCTTGGCGCCCTGGTGGCAGACGTTGCAGGTCGCCTTGCCCTCGTAGGCCTTCGAGATCGCCGAATCCTTCGTCATGTAGGTCTTTTCCCACTGCATCTTGTACTGCATGCGGGCATTGGCCGTGTCGTACCCCAGGGCCAGCAGGATCACGGCCGCGGAAGCGGCCACCATCGCGGTCACCAACACCTTTCTCATTACCGTCGTCTCCCGTGCTTGCGTCCCGGCGGCGATCATTGGTGAATCGCGGCCCGCGCCGTGCGGGCCGGCGAGCTTCCGCATGGAAGCCTCTTGGGTTTGCCGCTACGCTGTAAGTAAAGCCGCGCGGCTGGCGAGAGTCAAGAATTCTGGCGGGCGTTTGAAGTAACTCGATGCATCGGGTCTTGGCGAAGGACACCTGCTAGTTTACGTTCCCGCGCAGAACGGCGCGACCTCGCAGATCGGACCGCATGAATGCGGTCACTACGAACGAATGAAAGATCCCTACCTAACGCTGCGACGGGACGAGAACCAGGCCCGGCGATTGGGCCAGTTCGCCCTCGATTTCCTGGCCGGAAAGCTGGGCCAGCCGGACGAGCAGGTCCTGCGGCGGGTCGAGCTGTTCCACCTCGATAGCATTGCTTGCGCCGTGTCGGCCATCGCCTGTGGCACGAAGGCCCCGGTCGTCCTAAGGCAGGAAGCCCTTGAGTACCCCTCGCCGCAGGGCGTGCCGCTTCTGGGTTCGCGCATCCGCGTCCACCCGGAAAAGGCCGTCCTGGCCAATAGCAGCGCCGCCCGCGAGTGGGACGCCAACGGCACGAACTTCGGCTACAACCCGCGGCTCGGCCACATCCGCGGCGAATTCGGCCACAACGATTTCTATCCGGTGGCCATCGCCGCGGCGCAAGAGCGCGGGCTGGACGGCCGGCAGACGCTGTTGGCCATGCTGCTCCTCGACGAAATCCGCGGCCGGCTGGCGGAGGTCTTTGCGCTCAAGGACCATAAGATCGACCACGTGGTGCACGGCGGGATCGCTTCGGCGGTCGTTTACGGCGCGGTGCTGGGAGCGACGCCCGAGCAAATTGAGTCGGCGATCGGGCAGCTCGTCGCACACTTCGTCCCCTTTCGTGCGATCCGGCACGGCAAGCAGCTCTCCGACTCCAAGGGCGCCTCGGCGGCCATGAACGCCGAGATGGCCGTCGTCAGCGTCCATCGGGCGATGCGCGGCTTCGTGGGCCCCGCCGACATCTTTCGCAACCCCGAGGCAATCTTCTGCCTGTTCGAGAAGCCGGAGCGGACGGGGCAAAGTCCGTTTGATCTCGTGCTGTCGGCGTCGGGGGGCGCCTTTGCCGTGATGGGGATGCACTTTAAGATCGGACTCTACGAACACCAGTCTGCCGGCGCGATCCAGGGTCTGATCGACGTCTTGTCGAAGAACCCCCGGCTGCTGGGCGATCCCCAGAAACTGCGCAAGGTGCGGATTTCGATCTACGAGCCGGCTTTTGGCATCATCGGCGACCCGGCCAAGCGCGACCCGCGCAACAGGCAGAGCGCCGATCACTCGATGGTCTACATTATCGCCACGCTGCTGCGAAAAGCGCTGGAGCTGCACCGGACCGGGCGGCCCGCCGGCTGGCGCGAGCTGATGCTCGTCCCGGCGGACTACAGCGACGCGGCGATCGTGCATCCCGTGACGCGCTCGCTGATGGAGCGGATCGAATTCCGGCACGGCGGGCCGGAGTATGACGCAAAATATCCAGACGGCATCCCCACGACGCTGGAGATCGAGCACGCGGAGCTGGGGCGCCTGTCGAGCGGCCTGGTGATGTATCCGGAGGGCCACGCGCGGAACGCGAGCGGAAGTCTCGATGGCCTGCTAACGCACAAGTTCCGCGTGTTGGCGGGATTGGGCGTCGCGGACGTCGAGGCCCTCCACCGCCGGTTCACGGGTCTGGCCGATAAAAGCGCTCGGGAGATTGCGGAACTGTTCGATTTTGAGATTCGGCACGCCGGAGCGGCGTGATTTCGCGCAGGGTGGGAGCCCCGAGATGTTTCTGGTGCAACTCGATTTCCGCCGCACTCCCGTCACGCTCTCGCTGATGGCGCTGATGATCGCGCTGGAGATCGTGTGCATTGCGCAAGGGAGCGACGCCCGCAACGAGCTGCACAAGACGCACCTGGGGCTGACGGGACAGGTCTGGGAAGGGGAATACTGGCGGCCGCTTACGACCACGCTGCTGCACGGCGGACTCATGCACCTGGCCATGAACATGCTCGCGTTCGCCGTTTTCGGCGGCGCGGTCGAGCATGATCTCGGGTCGCCGCGGACCGCGGCCGTGATCGTGTTTCTGGCGTTCGTTTCCAGCCTGCCGGAATTGGCCATCTGGGGCGCCCGCGGCGTGGGGTTTTCCGGGGTCGTGTTCGGGCTGTTCGGCTGGCTGATGGTCGCGCGGCACCGCAAGCCGGAATTGTACGTCGTTTGCCCGCCCCAGACCGTGACGCTGATGACCTGCTGGTTTCTCTTAGGCATCGCGGCTACGGCCGGGGGCTTCTGGAACATCGCCAACACGGCGCACGGGGCCGGCTGGCTCTTCGGAGCGCTTTTGGGACTGACGATGTTCCGCGAGCGGCGGCGCGTGTGGTGGGCCTTGGCGACCTCGCTGCTCGCCACGCTGATCCTGGCCACCATGTTCCTGCCGCAGGGTTTGCCGGCCTACAAGCAATGGCGTTTGGAGCAGAAGCAGGAGGCGGAGCGAGAGTTGGAGAACGGGACGCCGCCCGCGCCGAACGGCGCCGGGCAGGACGCGGAAAGCGAAACAGGCCGCGCGCCGTGATGGCGCTGCGGCCCGTGTTCATAAACCAACTGTGGCTGGGGGGTCTCGCGCAGCGAGCCTCCAGCGCGCTTCAATCACGTCAGTTCCCCGTGTAGTCGTCCATCGAGTCGACGACGACCGGCGTGCGATACGGCGCGCGCCACACCAGCGGATGGCCGGAGTTCCCCGCCCAGTACGGCGAGTAGTAGGATGTGAAGGGCGTGTGGTTGGCCAGCGGCCGGGCGTTGGAGTAGCCGTACCACTTCCGCGTGGCGATGCGCATCTTCCGCTGCCACGAAGTGAACTCCGCCCGGCGGCGGATCGACATCTTCGGGTCCATGAAGTTCTCCATGTCCTGCTGGTAGAACCACATGGAGGGGGTGGGCGTGAGCTGGCCGAGCGACAATTGGTCGGGCGCGGCCGGCCGCGTTTCCGTTCGAAGGCGGGGGTTCTGGGCGCTGGCGACGCCGGCCGAGAGGGCCAAAAACAGGACAGCAAGCAGACCGCGCTTCATGGCTTTTTCCCTCGAAAAATGTACGGATCGGGAGACGGCGCTAGCGCCGCGGCACACGCTCTTGGGATTCGGCACAAAGGCCCTGGGAAGTTGAGCGAATCTTGCCGTTTGTGCCGGTTGTGCCGGCGTGTTGAAGTCCCGCCTTCAGGCGGTTTTGCGGGAACGCGCCCTTGGGCGGTCCTGCTGGCTGGTAGCCGACGAGCTGTCGCCGTGTCGCAGAAGGGCAAAAAGCGTTACTCCCACGCCAAATAATGGCACTTCCTCCTTCCATCGTGTACGCTCGCTCCTGCTTGCACCATTTCCTCTTCGTCTTCTTCGCAGCGGAGCCATCCATGAGCCAGTACTCTCCCTATTCGCCCTATGCGTCTCCCGCGCCGCTGCCGCCCGCCGCCAGGGTTTATGGCTACGCGCCGCTCGATGGCCTGGTGCGCTTGGTGACGATCCTCATCCTGGCATTGCTCGCCACGGATGTGGTGATCACCATCATGGACATCGTGGTCACCGTCTCATTTCCCGGCTTGAATTTCGAGAATGAGGCCGAGGCCGGGACGCTCTTGGGGCTCGGCCTGGCGATGATCGGCATCGGCCTGCTGTCTTTCGCCTTAGTCATCGCGGCGGCCATCGTGTTTTGCGTGTTCGCGGTCCGAGCGAACAAGAACGCACGTTCCTTGGGCGCCCAGGGCATGAATTTCGCACCCGGCTGGTGTGCCGGATGGTGGTTCATCCCCATCGCCAACTGGTTCATGCCTTACCGCTGCATGACCGAGATCTATCGCGCCAGCGACCCACAAGGCGGCTTTGGCTGGAGTTCGACCGCAGTCCCCGGCACGTTTCCCCTCTGGTGGGGGCTGTGGGTCAGCGGGAACATCATCTCGGGTGTCGCTAATCGGATGGGATTCTCGGACATTCCGGAGATCGTGCGAGCTTCGACGTGGCTGGGCCTCGTGGGTACGCTGCTTTTGATTCCGGCCGGCGTGCTGGCGATCGTCGTCGTGCGGTCGATCGCGGAGCGCCAGGGGACGACTGCCTCGGGTGTGGGCCGGGCGGTCAGCCCTTACGCGTCGTTTGGGATGCCTGGCGCATCTCCCTACGGCGGACAGCAGTTCTTCCCACCCCGTTCCTGACGCGACGAAGGATCGTTCGCGCACACATCATGGCTGCACCCAGCAGTTGCTTGCATCGCGCCCCGCCAGCGTATAACCTGATCCTGTAGCCACGATCGTGGCTGTCCGCGAGCCTTTCCATGTCTCCTCGTGTTTCCAAGGCGATCGTGGGGTTTGTGCCGGGCAATAGCGGCCCGGGCACGTTTTGGGGTTTGCCGTTCTTCTGGGTGTTGCTGATCGTCGCCGTGCTTTTCGTCGTCGCCATCGTCGCGGCGATCTTGTGCCTGAGGAAAAAGAAAATCGTCGACCTCGGTCCGGAGTTCTTCTTCTGGCTGGAGACTGCCTATCTGGGCCTGCTGCTCCTGATCGCGATCCTATACTTGTCTGCCAAATGGGGCGACCCCCGGCCCACGCTCATCGGCGGCCTGCTGCCCGTCGCCGTGCCGTGGTTCGGGGCGCTGGGCGCCGTCATGCTCAGCTTGGAAGGCGTCTTCGTGTGGAACAAGAAATGGGACAAGGGCTACAACTATTGGCACATCGGGCGGCCGCTGTTCGGTGCCGCGCTGGGGATCGTGGCGTTTTTTCTGTTCGTCCTGACCGTCAACGCCGCCAGCGAGCGTCCCGAGTTCCTCACCGACCCCGCCAAGACCGGTTCGGCCGACTTCATCGTCTACTACATCGTCGCCTTCCTCGTGGGCTATCGCGAAGAAACGTTTCGCGAGCTCATCAAGCGCGCGACCGACATGATCGTCGGGCCGGGCCACAGCGCCGCCAGCCCGCCCGTCGTCGCTTTTATCGTCGCCGGAAAGACGCAGACGACGATCGACTTCGGACAGGCCGTGCAGGGGAACGAAGTCGCCAAAGACGTCGAAGTCCACAATATCGGCAGCGGTGCGCTCGTCGCGCCGTTCGTCGAGCTGCCTCCCCCGCCCGGCGGCGCGGCCGTCGCTTTCCGCATCGAGCAAGACAGCCTGACTTCGGGCGGCGACGTGCCGGCCGGAGACTTCCGGCTGGTCAAGCTCGTCTTTAAGCCGCCGGCGGCCGGCGCCTTGGCGGCCAGGCTGACCGTGAGCGGAAAGAACGTGGCGCCGAAGTCCGTGGAGCTGAAGGGGACGGGGACGTAGGCGACTTGGAGCCGCCGTTCGTCGGTGGCGACGAATTGCACGTCGTCGCACCACGCCTTGCGCCTGCCGGCATCCAGCACGGCTCGCATTGCCGTTCCTATTCGTGCAGCACCTCGTCAATGAACCTCTCCCGCTGCTCCTCGCTCATCGCGTTCCAGTCGAGGCCACGCTGACGAGCGAGCGACTCCAGCCGCGGACGGTTGCGCTCCACCGCGCGCTCCAAATAATCCGCCGATGGCAAAAGCCGGCGCAACGCCTCCTGCCTGGCCTGGGGCGAGAGCTGGTCTAGTGAACGGAGAATTTGTTCTTCGGGCACTTCGATCTGGGGCATGGCTGAGTCCGCTGACGTAGTGAGACGCCGATAATTGCCGCTTTCGTGGTGCCTCATCATTCTACCGCACGAATGAATGTAGCACCAACCAACCGAGGGGACTCGTACTTTGGACCGGTTTTCGTCCTAGTCCAATTCACGGTTCGACATCCACGCCGGGGTAAACCTCGTGAAACAGTTCGTCGCCCAGCCACAGCCGGATTTCGGCCAGCCGGACTTGGTCGGCAGTGTATTCGGGATGGCGTGCGCGCACCCCCTCCGCAGCAAGGCGGCGTACTGCAGCGGTTAGCTCAGAGGCCAGGCGCGACCGCTCCTCCGGCGTCATCCGGCGGAAGATCTCAAGCTGCACGCGCGCCGCTTCGAGCGTCGTATCGCCAGGGATTGAATTTTGGGCCATGGCCGACGCTCGCGCTGGCGTCTGGAGCACGTTGCCGCGGTTCCGCCGCCTGGCATCATAACGCGCGTCCTGGCCCCCTCCCCCCTTGCGGGGGAGGGTTGGGGTGGGGGGTTGCGCGCGATGGAAGCGCCCCCCAAGAAGCCCCCCCGGAGCGCTACGGCAGCTTTCGCGTCGCCAGGACGGCAATCGTAAACAAGTAAATCGCCACGATCACGCCGGGAATGACGACAAACCGCTGCTCCGGAAAAACGTACCAGGCCGCGACGACCAGGCCCGTCCGGGCGATGCCGTGAACGAGCCCGATCCAGTGCCGCATCATCCAGGAAAACGGCACCCACATCATCCCTGACAGGATGCCGAGCGTGAGGGGCAGCGAGGTCGGGTCTTTTTGAAAGAAGGGGATGGCGATTCCCCAGGTCAGGCTGGCCATCAGCACGGTGAGCAGGAAGAGCCGGTCCAGCTCCTTCGTTTTTTCCGATTTGCCCAGCTCTTCGCCCAAGAGCCGCGCGATTCCCAGGCCCAAAAAGAGGATGAACCCCACGCAGAAGAACATGGCCAGCGCGGCCGCGCCGGGCCGCAGGAAAACGCCCGCCGCGCCGGCGGCCGACCAGCCGATGGCGCCGGCGATGGGCATGGCCAGGTAGCGGCGGCAGGCGAACTGGGTGCGGAGGTCGTCGAGGGTGGCGGCGGACGACAAAGGGTTTCTCCTCGTTGGGGTCGAACGAACTACAGGCAGGCCCTCGGTCTACGGCTCCTCCGCCTTCCGCCGCTCCAAGTTCGCCTCCAGCGCCTGCGTTTTCACGTTCCAGAGCTTCGTCGTCTTGTCCTGGTAGCCGACCGTCGCCAGGAGCTTCGAGTCGGGGGAGAAGGCCAGTCCGCAGCGCGACGGATGGGCGGCGATCTCGGACAGCTTGTTGCCTTGGGCGTCCCAGAGGAGGATTTTTCCCTTGTCGTCGCTGGTGGCGATCGTTTTGCCGTCGGGCGACCAGGCGGCGTTGGGCACTCGGCCTTGGTGGCCTTCCAGGGTGGCAAGCTGCACGCCCGTCTCCGTTTCCCAGAGTTTGACCGCGCCATCCCAGCCGGTGGTGAGGAACGATTTTCCGTCGGGGGCGAACGCCAGGCCCTCGACGATGCCCAGGTGCGCGTCGATCGCGTGCCGGCGCTCGCCGCTCTTGACGTCCCACACAAAGGCCCGGCGGAACCAGGTGACGGCCGCCAGGGTCTTCCGGTCGGCCGGCAGGGCGATGGTGACGACGCGGTCGCCTTCGGTGTCGAGCAGTTGGGTGAGCTTGGCCGTCTCGACGTTGCGGAAGTGTACTTCGCCGTCGAATGCGCCGCTGATCACGGTGTCGTCGTCGGCGAAGGCCACGGAGTTGACGAGATGTTTGTGCGCCTCGACCGTCCATTTCGTCTTGCCGGTCGCCGTTTCGATGAGACGCACCTTGCCGTCGAAGTCGCCCAGGACCATCAGCTTGCCGTTGGGCGAAAAAGCCGCGGTGCGGATCGTGCCACCCTGGCGCACGATGAGGACCTCGCGGCGCTTGGCCACGTCCCACACGACCAATTCGCCCGGCTCGACGACGTCCAGCGCCTGGCCCAGATCGGGCGAACCACGCCAGCCGGAGGTCGTGGCCAGCTTCGTGCCGTCGGGCGAAAACACGGCCGCCCAGAGCCGCGGCGTGATCCCGCGCAGCTCCGGCGGGACGTCGTCAATCACGATCGGCTCGGGCGGGGGTTCCTTCGGCGGATCATCGGCCGCTGCAACGTGTGTTCCGATAAGCAGCGCCGCAAGCAGCAGTAATACGATGGAAATCGAGTTTGTCATGTCAAGTGCCTCTTGAAGGGGAAAGCGCGTCGATCCCGGATCCGAGCGGCGGCCCGCCGGTTCAATCACGTCGCAGTGTGGCCTCAAGTTCTTGCGTCTTCACGTTCCAGATTCTTGTAGTTCGGTTCCGGCCGACGGTGGCCAGCGATTTTCCGTCCGGCGAGAACGTCAGTCCGTGACACCGGTCGTCGTGCTCCAGCCCGAGGTCGTGGCGAGCAGCGAGCCGTCCGGCGAAAAGGCCGCCGCCCAGAGGCGCGGCTTGACGTCGCGCAGCTCTTCCGGGGCTTCGTCGACGATGGTGGGTTGGAGCGGGCAATCGGTCGGGGCCGGCGGCTCGTCGCCGGCGGCTGCAGGCGGCAGGAGCACGATCGACGCAAACACGCAATGAGCAAGCGGCAACCGATACGACATCGCAGGTGACTCCAGTGCGAGACGTGCGGGATCGTTGCCAACCCCTAAGCGGCACGGGCATTCTGCCGCGCCGGCACGAAGATCGCAACTTTTTTTGCCGGATTGCTCCCGGTGCTCGAAAACTCCACACTCCACGTTCCTGCTTCCCACTGCCACTGCCCTTGACCCTTGATGCCGCGCCGGCCATCGTATCGTGATTCCCAGCCTGGCCGGCGGCGCGCTTTCATCGCCGCGAGGCCCTCAGAGGGTATTCGAGTTTTCCGACGAGCACCCATGCCCGACAGCCACGAGCACTCCGCAGCGGCCGGGGAAGCCAGTTACCAGCGCGTCCTGATCGCGATTGCCGCGGTCGCAATCCTCTACGTTGCGGCGATCGCGCTCAAGCTGCCCGTCGTTACGCCCCACGGCAGCGCCGGCGCTGAGCAACATGCCAAAGCGACGGAGCCGCCGGTCGTCATGGTGGCGCCGTTCGTATTGTTGCTGGGGGCGATCGCCATTCTGCCGCTCGTGCCGCGGGCGTCGCACTGGTGGGAACACAACCTGCACAAGTTTTACGTCGCGGCCGCGCTGGGATTCGTCACACTTGCCTACTACCTCTTGGCCCACGGCGGCGGCAAAACGGCCGAGGTCCTGGACCATGCGATCCTCAAGGAATTCGTACCCTTCATCGTCCTGTTGTTCTCGCTCTACACGATCAGCGGCGGGATTCGCATTGAATGCGACCTGCCCGCCCGGCCGATCGTCAACGCCGCGTTCCTCGGCGCGGGGGCGATTCTGGCCAACTTCATCGGCACAACGGGAGCGGCCATGCTGCTCATCCGACCGCTCTTGGAGACCAACAGCGAGCGCAAGCACGTCGTCCACACGGTCGTGTTTTTCATCTTCATCGTTTGCAACTGCGGCGGGTGCCTCTTGCCGATCGGCGATCCGCCGCTCTTTCTCGGCTACCTCAAAGGCGTCGATTTCTGGTGGACGCTGCGCCTCTGGCCCCAGTGGCTGGCCGTCAACGGCGGACTCGTCGTGGTTTACCTCTTGTGGGACAGCGTGCTGGCCTATCCCCGCGAGACGAAGCGCGACATCGTCCGCGACGAGCGGCGCGTGCGGCCGCTGCGGTTTTCCGGATGGCAACTCAACGGCTTCCTGCTTCTGTGCATTGTGGCGACAGTGGCGCTTTTGGATCCCGAAAAAGCCTTCCCCGGCACGGAATGGAAGCCCTGGCCTTTTTTGCGCGAGATCGTGCAGTTGCTGCTCGTGGCGACGTCGTTGAAATTCGGGGAGGGCGGGCCGCGGAGCGCGAACAAGTTCAACTTCGGGGCGATCATCGAGGTGGCGGTGCTGTTCGTGGGCATTTTCGTGTGCATGTCGCCGGCCATCGAGCTTCTGAAGGTGAAAGGCCCCGGGCTGGGCATCGACACGGCGATGAAGTTTTTCTGGTGCACGGGCGCGCTGTCGTCGGTGCTGGACAACGCACCCACCTATGCCGTGTTCTTTGAGACGGCGACGTCATTGGGCGGAAAAATGCCGCTCGTCGGCGGCGGGACGATCGACGAAACGCTCCTGGCCGGCATCAGCCTGGGGGCGGTGTTCATGGGCTCGATGACCTACATCGGCAATGGGCCGAACTTCATGGTCCGCACGATTGCCGAGCGGTCGGGCCTCCCCATGCCCAGCTTCTTCGGCTACATGGTCTACAGCATCGCCGTCCTCATCCCGCTGTTCCTGGCGATGACGCTGCTGTTCTTCGGGTAACACTAACCCGAAGCGCCAGCGAGGGAGATGAAGAGTAAACGCCGAATTGCGTCGGCCGTGGCGCTCGGGGTCGGATACAACAGCGGACCGCTCGTGCCGTTTCCCTCGCTTGCGCTTCGGGTTAGTCCTTAACCAAGCGAGCCCCGTGCGGCTCGCTGAGAGTGTTCACGAAAAAACTCGAAATCTTCGGCGTTCTCGGGCGTCTGAGAGTTGTAAGCAAAACTCAAGACCACGAGCACGGAGGATTTCGAGTGAAACGTAGCATTGCACACCGGCTGGCCCTT
>JACOUI010000006.1 GCA_016177915.1 Planctomycetia bacterium | reverse complement strand
CCCTCCACCCTTGCGGGGGAGGGTTGGGGTGGGGGGTGGGTGCACGGCGCCACCCCAGAGTTTCGGCAAATGCACCTAGAGTCTATCGCCCGCATTGGCGCGCGTCACCCGACTGTCGCGCGTCACCGTCCCGCCGTGATCCAATAAAATGGTTTTCCCGCCTCGTCCGTCCGAAGTTGCGGATTCAGCCGGGCCTGCCTCACGGTTTTTTCCACGACCATGATCAGCAGGTATTTCGCCGGCTTGAGCGAAACGAGGGTCTTGTCGGGATCGACGTCGGCCAGCGCCAGGGCGTTGTGATCGTAGAGCATGGGAATCCCGACCTTCGGCCCGATCGCCGCCAGGGCCTTGGAGAGCGGCGTCCCCTCCTTGATCTCGGCGTTGAGCTTCTCGAAGAGCGCCGGCACCAGCTCGCGCTCGTTCTCCTCGACGACGAGTCCCACCGGCCACGTTTCCGCCTTCAGCGGCCGCACCTCGTACCGCACCTCGCCCTTGCCGTTGCCGCGCGGGGCGATGCCCAGGCCCGCCGGACGCAAGATGCAGGCCAGCGCCGTCCCCGCCGACAGGCCGGAAAGGTCCTCGGCGACCGGCCCGGCCTCGGCGAGCGCGGCGGGCACGTCGGCCGCTTGCGACAGCTTCGATTTGAGCTTGGCGGCGATCTTGTCTAGCGCGTCGGCGCGGTCCATGCCCTTGGTGGCGAGATCGACGCGGGCCTTGAAATCCGACTGCACTCTTTCCAGCTCGGTTTCCGTCAGGCCGAAGGGGAGCTTGGGCCTGGCCGAGCCAGGCGGGCCTTCCGTCCTCAGTTTTTCCAGCCAACGGGCCAGCGGAGCCGTGTCGCGCGTGGTGAATTTTCCGCCGGGCAGCACCAGCTCATTCGTCGCGGTCAGGCGTCCCTTGACCTTGTAGACGGGCCGCTCGCCGCCCGTCGTCTCGATCTTCACGGCGTCGCCCGCGCGTGCCGTGCGGATCGTGAGTCCGTCGACCTTAAGCTGCGTGAGGATGCGGCTCCAGGTCTGGGCCTCGAGTCCGGCGTTGCCCTCGGTGGCGATTTCCATTTCTACGCGGCCCTGGGCGGCAGCGGGGGCAGCGAGCAGCAAAGCGGAGCAAAGCGAAACCAGAATCGGCAGCGACCAGCGCATGGGAATGCTTCTTCTCGCGGGACGGAACCCCAGGGCATTATAGCCCGGCGCAGCGCCGGTTTGCGTACCGCCTAGAACAGCTCCTTCACGGCCGCCGCCTTGTCGACGAGGCGGATCGGCCGGCCCTCGGCCGTGCGGATCTGCTTCGTCCCGTCGATCCCGCAGCAGGAGAGCAGCGTGGCGAAAAGCTCCGGAACGCCGACGGGCCGCTCCTTCACCTGCTCGCCGCGCTCGTCCGACGCCCCCACGACCCGCCCGCGTGCAATCCCCCCCCCGGCCAAAAGCGCGCTGAACGCGTCCGACCAGTGGTCGCGGCCGTTGTCGCCGTTGATCTTCGGCGTGCGGCCGAACTCGCCCATGCAGACGACGAGCGTCTCATCCAGCATCCTGCGATCGGACAGGTCGGCGATCAGCCCGGCCAGCGGCGCGTCGAGCTGGCCGCACAGCGCCTGCACTTGGTTGAAGTTGTCGCCGTGCGTGTCCCAGCCGTCGAGGACGACCTCCACGAACCGCACGCCGCGCTCCACGAGCCGCCGCGCCAGCACACAGCTCCGCGCGAACGCCGCGTCCTCGGCCGCCGCCCCATAACGCGCCAGCGCCTCCGCCGGCTCCTGCGACAGGTCGAACGCCTGCCGCCCCTTGCCCGACATCAGCCGCAGCGCCTTGGCCGTGAACCGGGCGTGATCCGCCGCCAAGGGCTGGGCCGCGCGGCGGGCGAACTGCTCGTTGAACCCTTCCAATTCCTTCAGCCGCCGCGCCTGCCGGGCTTCGGCGATCCCTTCGGGCGGCGTGACGTTGGCGATGGGGTTATTGAGGTCGTCGACGACGTAGGGCGCAAACTCCAGCCCCAGGAAGCCCGCCCCGCCGCCGCGATTGAGCGAACCCAGCGAGACGAACGTCGGCAGGTCGGCCTCCTGTCCCGTCCACTCCCGCGCGACGACCGCCCCCAGCGACGGGAACTCCACCGTCGACTGCGGCTGGTTGCCCGTGTGCAGATAGTAATACGCCCGGTCGTGGTCGGCCTCGACGGATGTCAGCGAGCGGACGAGCGAAAACCGCTTGGCCTGGGCGGCGACCTTGGGCAGGTGCTCGCTGAGCTTCATTTCCGGCACGGCCGTGTCGATGGCCTTGAACGGCCCGCCCGTCTCCACGCCCGGCTTGGGATCGAGCGTGTCGAGGTGGCTCGGCCCGCCGTTGAGCCAGACCAGGATGCACGCCTTGGCGCGTTTCCTCTCCTCGGTCGCCAGCAAGCGCTGCACGGCGGGCGACAACGCAAACGCCAGCGTGCCGGCGAGCCCGCGGGCCAGAAACTCCCGCCGCGTCGAACCGAGCCTGTGGAACGGAGACATGAGGACCTCCCCAGGTAGCCGTCTCGCTCCGCGAGACGTAGCCAAAGTAGCCATCTCGCTCCGCGAGATGTGGCGCCGACGGCCAGGCGAAATCCCTGACCGCTGGCGGCCTTCGATATCCGCCGCATCGCGCGGAGCGCGATGGCTACTAATGATTGCTGTTAAACTCCGCCGAATTCAGGATCGTCCACCACAGGTCTTCCAACCCGCGGTTGCCCTTGCTTGTCTTGACAAGGTCCAGCATGGCCTTCGTTTCCTCGTCCGTCGGCCGCCGCGCGAGCGTGGCCAAGAACGCAAACTCCACGTGCGCCGCCGCCGGACGGCTGCCGTGCCCGGCCAGTCGGTGTAGGCGGCCCCGTAGTCGCCCATCTCCTCCGCGTCGGCTTCGGCCGCTTCGTCCCGGCCCGAATAACCCGTCGACTGCACGATCGACTCGTAAAGCTGATCGACCGACAGCGGCCGGACGGGGAACCGGGCGAAGCTACTGACCTGGGCGAGCGCCTGTTCCGCGCCGCCGTCGGCAGGCGCCGCCGAGTCGAGGTGGTAGGCCCGGCTGAGCAGGATCGTGCGGAGAAGCTGCTTCAGGTCAAAACCTCCCGCGGAAAAGTCGCTCGCCAAAACGTCGAGCACCGCCGCGTGGGGACCGGGCGATTCCGCGCCCAGACTCTCGAGCGGCTCCACCAAGCCCCGGCCGAAAACCTGCGCCCAGACGCGGTTGACGATGTTCCGCGCGAAGTACGGGTTTTCGGCGCTGGTCGCCCACTGCGCCAGCGCTTCGCGGCGCGACAAATCGTGCTGCGGCGACGTGCCGTCCAGCAGCCTCGGCGCGATCTTCAGCTTCTTCGGCTCCTCGCCCTCGACCTTCTTGGCCTGGGGGTCGTCGATTTCAAATTCGCCTCTCCGAGTTTCAACGACCGCCCGCAGGTAATCAGCCGCGTTATTGTCGTCGAGCCGGCGGACGCGGGCAAAAAAGGCCGCCATGCCGCGATAGTCGTCCTGCGTCCAGCGCTCGAAGGGGTGATTGTGGCACTCGGCGCATTGCAGCGACACGCCCAGGAAGAGCTTCGACACCGCCCCCGTGAGCTGATTGGGCTGCGCGTCGTAGCGGAGGATGAAATTCGCCGGCCCGCTCGATTCGCTGAGGCCCTGTCCGGCGATCAGCTCGCGGGCGATCGCCTGGTACGACTTGTTCTCGGCCAGCGCGTCGCGCAGGTATTTTTGCAGCACGCGGCCGTCGTGCGTTTCGTGCCGCACGGGGCGCTGCTGCGTCAACATTTCCGTGAGCACGCGGCCCCAGTAATCGGCGAACTCGTCGCTGGCCAGGAGCGTATCGACGAGCTTCTCGCGCTTGTTCTCGTCGCGGCTCGCCAGGAAGTCGCGGGCGGCCAGGAACGGGGGGACGCGGCCGGCCGGGTCGAGCCAGGCCCGCCGCAAAAACGCCGCGTCGTCACAAGCGCCGGCCGGGTCAACGCCCTGCGATTGCCACTGCGCCGCCAGCGCCGCGTCGAGGCGCGCCGCCGCCTCCCGCGCCGTCGCCCCATCGGCGGCGAAGACCGACAGCGGGAAACACAGAATCGCGCATCCCACTGCCGCCAAAGGACGAACCTGCCGCGACATGCATCCCTCCCCTGCGCCGATCGAACGCGGCGCGCGGCCTAGCACGTGCCCCGCGGACGCCTCCAGTATACGCCCCACGGCGCGGTTGGACAGACGAGGTGCGTTTGCCGGTATCTGCCTGGGCCGTGCGAGAGGTTACGGCCGCTTCTTTAGGCGAACCACGCTCGCGCAAATTCGACGGCCGGCTACCACTGTAGTAGCACCACCGTGGCAATCAACAGGATCAACAGGCACGCCGTTACCAGGATGATGTTGCGCCGGAATCGGCGGGCGGCCTTCTCCTCCGGCGTCAGCACGCGGACTTCGATCTCCTGCCCGCCGTCGCGGATCACCTTGTGCGTGGGTTCGCGCAGGGCCAGCCCGCCCAGTGCATCATTGGGCGACGGTGCGGGCAGGGTTGCGGCGGGGGCGGTCGCCGCCAGGGACGCGGCCGGCTGCAACAGCGCGTCGGGCGCAGCGGCCGGCGGAAGGAGGCCGTCGTCGGGCGCGACGGTGGGCGGCAGCAGCGGTTCGGCAACCGCGCCGCGGCTGACGGCGGGAATCTCGGCCATTCCAGGTGCGACGCGTGCCTCGGGGGCGGCGGCTTCGCGCGGCGCCAGCGGCGGCTCGGAAGCGTCGGTCGGCCCAACGGGCGGGGCAGCCACGGGCGGCGCGTCGTATGCGCCGTAGCCCGGCGAGAAAGGCGGCGACGGCACCGAGTAGATGCCCGGCATCGGCGGGGCATCCGGCATCGGCGGGGCATCCGGCATCGGCGGGGCATCCGGCATCGGAGGCGCTGCGGGCGGTTCGGAAACGCCGGGCCGGCCCTGCGCCGCCGGAGGCGCTTCCGCCGCCGGCACCACCATCTGGCCTCCGCACACGCCGCATTGCACCACCTGGCCCGACAGCGAACGGTCGATCTCCAAGAGCCCGCCGCAATGCGGACATGCAAGCTGCATCGCCGTCATGCGGTCTTCTCCGGTCCCGTCGGTCCCGTCTTGCCACGAAACAAGACTCGACCCCTATCGTATCCGAAGCGCACCAGGGCGGAAGGAGACGGGAAGAATCGAAGGCACGTTTCGCGCCGCCCATCGCACGTGCTGGGGGCCTGCTGCGCGAGACCCCAGCCACGGAAAGACAAGGCAGGCGGGCCGCCTGCCCTACGAGCGCCGCTCCAGCGCATCGACCACGCTCTGCATGTCCGCCGGCACAGGTACGGCAAATTCCATCGGCTGGCCGGTCTTGGGATGCGTGAACTTCAGCCGCCGCGCGTGCAGCGCCTGCCGCGACAGGAGCACGCCGTCCTCAGCGGCTTTGGGATCGATTTCGCGCAGCGTAATCCGGTCCCGGCCGCCGTAGAGCTTGTCGCACAGCACGGGATGACCCAGGCTGAAAAGGTGTACGCGAATCTGGTGCGTGCGGCCCGTCTTGGGAAGCAACCGCACCGTCGAATAGCCGCTGTAGCGCTTCACCACCTCGTAAAACGTCCGCGCGTCGCGGCTTTGCGGGTGTTCCTTGCGGACGGCCATCTTCTCGCGCTGGTGAGGGTGCGGGCCGATGGGGGCGTCGATGAAATCGCGGTCGCGGTCCATCCGGCCGACGACGATCGCAAAATACTCCTTCTCCACCGCCCTCCGCTCGAACTGGTCCGAGAGGTCCAGGTGCGCCACGTCGGTTTTGGCGACGACGATCACGCCGCTCGTGTCGCGGTCCAGCCGGTGCACGATGCCGGGCCGCGTCGGCCCGGCCACCGTGCTCAGGGTGTCGAAATGAAACTGCAGCGCCCCGGCGAGCGTCCCGGTGGGGTTGCCGCGGCCGGGGTGGACGATCATCCCGGCCGCCTTGTTGAGCACCACGATGTGTTCGTCCTCATACACGATCTCAAGCGGCAAGTCCTCCGGCCGGAGCTTGAGCTTGGGCAGATCGGGCAGAACGAGCGACACAAGCTGGCCGGGGATGAGTCGCTGGGCGGCCTTGGGGTGCTTGCCGTCGACCTTCACCAGCGCCGCGTTGATGACCTTCCGCAGGTGAACGCGGCTGTACCGCGGCAGCCGCTGGGCCAGAAAAAAATCCAGCCGGCAGCCGTCTTCGTGCGGCTCGACGCGAAGTTCGATTAGTTCGTGGGCGTTGGCTCCTGTCATTGGTTCCATTTTACGAGCCGGACGGCCAATGTGCCTTGGGAATCCGCGTGCCGGCGCGGTAGAATGGCGTCAGACTCACCGATCACGATACCATGACAACGTGCCCTTGGAGCGCATCCGCTTCCGCCCCGCGCCGGGGACCGCCACCGAGGCCGACGTTCTGGCCGCGGAAGGGAGCATCGACAAGCGGCTCTGCGAGTTGATCGACGGAGTTTTGGTGGAGAAGGCCATGGGCTTCACTGAGTCGGTTTTGGCGCTTTACCTGGCCCGCAAGCTTGCGGAATTCGTTGAAAGGCGCAACCTGGGAGTCGTTGCCGCCGCCGACGGAATGGTGCGGCTGATGCAGGGCAACGTTCGCATTCCGGATGTCGCGTTTGTCTCCTGGGACCGGCTGCCCGGGCGGCGCGTGCCGAATGAGCCGATCCCCGATCTTGGTCCCGACCTGGCCATCGAGGTTCTCAGCCCCTCCAACACTCGACGGGAAATGGAACGAAAGCGGCGCGAGTACTTTGGCTCGGGCGTGCGGCTCGTGTGGGAGATCGACCCTCGCTCGAAATCGGTCAACGTCTTCTCTTCGCCCGACGATGCGAAATCGCTTGCCCGCAGCGATGCCCTTGAAGGAGGCGACGTGCTGCCGGGTTTTTCGCTCCCGGTGGCCGATCTCTTTTCTCAGCTTGAACGCCACGGATAGGGGCGATTCCGGCGCCGCACAGCTTGAGATTCACTTGGCGACGCACACAATGGGAACGGCTCAATCGCCGCACCTGCCGTGACGACTGTCGAATCCACTCCCGACACGATCGAGACGCTCGCGGACCTGCTGGACCGCCTGGGCAACGTGCCCTTGGAGCGCATCCGCTTCCGCCCCGCGCCGGGGACCGCCACCGAGGCCGACGTTCTGGCCGCGGAAGGGAGCATCGACA
>JACOUI010000024.1 GCA_016177915.1 Planctomycetia bacterium | reverse complement strand
GCGGGAAATCCGCCTGTCCGGTTCGACGAGCGGGAGGTGGAGACGGAGCAGGGTGTGGCTAGTGAAGCCCCGGCGCCGAAAGGGCCGGATCGATAGGCTGACACCTAAACCACCGCGCCACCTCTCGACTCTACTCCGGTCTCGTTCATAGTGACAGGTCCGACCCGAAAGGTGCGTTCTTGTGGGGCCGCCCCGATAAATCGGGGCACTACGAACAATCCGGCTGAAGCCGGGACTCCAACTACGAGCTGGCGGGATCGGCGACTTCCGCCTCCGGCTCGGGGGCCTCGCGCGCCAGGACCTGGGCCACCGTCGTGCGCAGGTCGCCCAGCTTGATCGGCATGTTCAACACGGCGCAGTGGTTGTTGACGCGCGCGCGTTTTTTCCAGCCTTGTTGGTCCGCGCCCAGGATGATGACGGCCGACAGGTGCCTGGTTTTCTCGTCGTCGGCGAAGCGGTTGAATGCCGACAGCGCCGGTCCGCCAATTTCGTTGGCGCAGAAGATGACGCAGTCGGCGACGCCGGGGGTCTCGGCAAAGCGGTCCAGGGCGCGCTGGGGGTCGGCGGTCAAGAGGACGCGATACCCGGTGCGCTTCAGCCCCTCCCGCAGCACGCCCTGGTTCTCGGCATTGGACTCGACGATCATGACCGTCTGCTGCGACTCGGGCTGCGCGAGGATGTCCTGGCGGGCCGTGATCGGCTCGCCGGTGGCGCGCTGCAGCGCCTGACGCAGCTCCAGCAGGATTTCGGTGGGCGTCTGGTAGCGCCGGTTCGGGTTCAGGTCCATCGCCCGCTCGACGATCCGCACCACGTCCGCCGGCAGGCCGGGCATGACGTGCGAGATCGGGACCACGTCGATGAAGCGGCTGCGGGCGCCGCGGGCGACGCGGTCGCGGGATTCGCCGAGGGCGGCCTTGCCGGCCAGCATGTGGTAGTAGATGCTTCCGAGGAAGAACAGGTCGCTGCGGGGGTCGTCCTTGGGGGCGCCGGTCGCCTTCTCCAGGCCGGCGTAGTCCACCGTGCGGGGGATTTCCTCGCCCTTCTTGGCCGCCAGCCCGAAGTCGATCAGTTTCGGCTCGGCCTTGGAGGAGAGGAGGACGTTGGAAACCTTCAGGTCGCGGTGGATGTAGCCCTTTTGCAGGGCGTAGCGCAGCCCCTCGGCGATCCCGATGCAGACGCGCGTGGCCTCCTGCCAATCCATGTGTTTGCGGATCTTGAGGAAGTCGCGGAGGTTGTTCCCTTCGACGAACTCCATGACGAAGTAGTGCGTGTCGCGCTCCGAAGAGAAATCGATCACCTCCACGATGTTGGGGTGGCGGAACTGCATGGCCACCTTGGCCTCGCGGACGAAGCGCGCCACGACGTCAGCGTTCTCCACGTGGCGGTTGCGGAGCACCTTGACGGCCACGACGCGCTCGGTGTCCCGTTCCACGCCGCGGTAGACGCGGGCGAACGTGCCGGAGCCGGCCAGGTAAAGGACTTTGTAGTTGCCGAAGAAGAAGCCGATGCGGTAGTCGGACAACAGGCGCTGGGCCTGCCAGTTCGTCAGCACGCCGCGGGCCATGAGGCACTGGAGCAGCGTTTCGGCGGGCGCGTCGCGGCGGCCCAACTGCGCCCAGGCGTCCTGCAATTCGGAGTTGGTGGCCAGGTCCAGCTCCAAGAGCCGCTGCGCCATGCGGTCGGACGAGATGGTGGGCATTGCTGATCCTGGCGGCTGCAAATGGGGTTTTGCTGGCGATGCCGCGGCCCCATAGGTTACGCCGTAGCTTTCGGCGTCGGTCAGGTGGTTGGCCAACGTCTATAGTATTCGGCGCTGTGGGGCGTGGCCAGAGGGGCCGCTCAAAAGACTGGAGGGGCGGCGATTTCGCTGGCAGGGAACACGCGGGCAAGGCACACAGGGTCGGGCGTGCAGCCGGGGCGGGCGAATTCCCGGCCCGAGGGCGCCCGCCGCTTTAACGTGACGACGGGACCTCGTCGCATCGAGCACGCATCCACGGCATCTTGACGAGCCGACGGGAGGGGGGGATAAAGTAAGCGTATACTTACACATCGCGAGCTCGACGCCATGCCCCGCCCCAGCCAGGCCGAAAGGCAACGGAAGAACCTGCTGCCGACCGTCTGCCAGGCGTTTCGCGACTTGGGATACCGGCGGACCACGACGGCGGAGCTCGCGCGGAGGTGCCGGGTCCGCGAGAACATCCTCTACCGGCTGTGGCCCGACAAGAAGGCCATGTTCCTGGCGGCCATCGACGACGTCTTCGAGCGGCGCGCGGAGGCGTGGTCGAAGCTTCTCGAGGATCGGCCCGGCCGAGCGGAAGCCGCGGAGCGGCTTGTGGCTTACGAGGCGAAGCACCAGGGCGAGTTTGGGTTTTACCGCGTCGTGTTCACCGCGCTGGCGGAGGCGGACGACGACGAGATTCGCGGGGCCCTCGTGCGCATGTACC
Source organism: Planctomycetia bacterium (assembly GCA_016177915.1). Lineage (GTDB taxonomy): Bacteria > Planctomycetota > Planctomycetia > Pirellulales > S012-138 > JACOUI01. Next base: position 1,513 of record JACOUI010000024.1, on the reverse strand, counting down.
GCCGATTCCATCAACTCGTCGTGCGGCAGATCGAACCGCACGGCAAGCCCAGGGCGAATCGAGAGGCGCTGCCGGCGGAGATGGGCGCGTGGGGGCTGATCGGCCTGGCGACGGTGTCGAACATCGTGCGGGAATTGGGGCTGCTGAAGCCCCGGCAGCGCCAGGCGATGTTCCGATCCGTGGCGCGGCGGCTGATTGAATGAGCCGTCCGGGCGCTCTTTTTTGCGGCAATGGTAAGCATCCACTTACACTTTCGAGAGGAGGAACAGCCATGATCCGCTGGACGCGACGACGATTCGTGGCGGCCGCGGCCATTTCGCCGTGGCTGGCGCAGCGCGCCGCCCAGGCCCTCGCGGTCGAGCCGCCCGCCAGGCCCGCGCGCGAGAGGGCGCCAACGCTGGACATCCACATCCACTTGATGGGCGCCGGCGACGACCGCTCCGGCTGCGTGGTTTCCCAGGCCGTCCAGAAGGGTCCGCTCTTCAAGCTACTGGTCGAAAAACTGCAACTGCGAGACAAGGCCCCCACGCTCGATCAGGCGTTCGTTCAGACGCTCGCCGGGCAATTGAAGGACTCCGGCGTGGACAAGGGCGTCGTTCTCGCCCAGGACGCCGTGTACGACGCCCAAGGGCGGCCCGATTGGCGGAAGACGCACGTCTACGTCCCCAACGACTATTTGCTGAAGGTCGTCGCCCAGTATTCCGATTTGATGGTCCCCTGCGTTTCGATCAATCCGGCCCGGGCCGACGCCCTCGACGAGCTGAATCGTTGCCTGGAAAAGGGGGTTCGCGTCCTGAAGATCCACCCGCCGATTCAAGGCGTGGACATCGCCGAGCGGAAACACAGGGGCTTCTTCCGCCGCTGCGCGGAGAAGAAGGTGCTGGTGATGGTGCACACGGGACACGAGCACAGCGCCCCGGTGGTCGACATCGAGCTGGCGCGGCCGGAGAAGCTGCGGCCGGCGCTCGACGAGGGCTGCACGGTCGTCGCCTGCCACAGCGGCACCGGCCGCGAGCACGACCGGCCCGACATGCTGCAGGAGTTTTTCAGGCTGCTGCGCGATTACGAGAAGCAGGGAAACCTGTGGGGCGACACGGCCGTGCTGGGGAGCTACGGCCGGACGCGCGATTTTGCCCGCCTCTTGGCCGACGACCTGGCCAAATCGCGTCTCTTGCACGGCAGCGACTTTCCGTTCCCGGCGATTCCTTTGGGATTTGCCGGCACGATCGGAGCGACGAAGGCGGCGGTGTTGCAGCTTGAGAAGAACCTCATTCGCCAGGACTTCGCCCTCAAGGAAGCGTTGGGAATCGGCCGCGCGAGCGCCGAGCAGGCCTATCGGCTCGTCGTCGGAAAGTAGGCCGGGCCAAAAGGCAGCGTGGGCCTCCTTTCACGCGGCCCACGAATCTCGGTTTGTCAAAACCCATTAGAAATGTCCCCTCTCGTGCTCATTAGAAATGTCCCCATGCTGTGGCCTCTGAAAGGAGGCTGCGATGGAGACGTTGAGGATGAGCCG